>CANSSP010000004.1 GCA_947649645.1 uncultured Roseburia sp.
ATTGCTATCACAAGATCCTTAGTCTTGCTCGTCTGCCAGTTCCGACACTTCCGCATCTCAGTCACATCTCGTGACGACTTAGTTATAATAACAGGGATGTTGAAAAATGTCAATAGGTTTTTTTATTCTTTTTAAATTTTTTTTATTTCCGGATAGGCAATCCCCATATACGTCCCCAGCGTCACGACGGCCGCCCGCGGCGCCCATTCTGAAAACAGTCCGGCGACGGCCCCTGCATCATTCCACATCTTAAGCGACACACGCTTCCCCGTCTCTTCCGCAAGCTTCTGCTGCAGATAATTTCCATAGCAGGGCGACAGAAACCGCAGACTCCGGTAATACCCCCTGTCCATCAGCCTGTCTTCAATAATATTGTTTGCGATGCAAAGGCTGATCTCATACGTTTCCTGATCTTCTCCATAACTTTTTATCGTCTGCAGAATGACATCCATCATATCGCGATGAATCTGTTCCGCCGTCGCAGGCGTATCCTCCATCACGCCGTAATCCCGGTGGATCACTGCGGACAGCTCGTCCACATCATAGCCGTCCGGCCCTGAAACCGCCCTTCCCCGCTTAAACGCCGTATTTCCAAAATCAAACACATACACGCCTTCCCGGGCGTCTCCATAAGCCCTGGCACAGCCCAGCAGGGAGGGCGTTCTTACCTGCCGGTACGATGCACACCGGACGCTGATATCCGACGCTCCCCACTCCGTAAGGCATTGCATCATATGTGCTTCCAGCCGCTGTCCCAGCGCTCCCTCCGCCAGCCTCCCGACAAAAAAGACATACGAACAGTTTTTCCAGAACGCCCAGTCGGCATCTGTCAGATGGTTTTTCCGCCGGCTCTCCGGCGCGCCGGTGCGAAGCGTGAAAAAAAGCTGTGCCAGTCCCTCCGCCGCCAGCTCCACCACACGATATGCCCGCGCACACGCCCCGGCGCCTTCCTCTCTTTTCCGGTTTAAAAACCCGATGACATCCCCGTCCCTTTCTCCGTCATAATCCCCAAAGGCTTTCTCCGTCTCCTCCCGCAGCCTTTCCAGGGAATAAAAATCTTTTCCTCTTTTCTTTCTATATCCATGCGTTTTCCCTTCCGAAACAACGGTGGATACTACAAAATAATTTAACGATAATGCCGACGGCGCACCGTTCGGCAGATATTTTAAATATTGCTGTGTATTCTCCATTTTTATCTCCATTCCCGGGCGTTTACGCAACGTGACAGTCCAAATCCCGGATCTTAGCCTGCCACCAGACAAATCTGTGACGCTCCGGCACAGATTTCCCATCTCAATCCCACGTTTCCGTAGGCCACAAACGAAAGCATTCCCCGTCCGGGTCGGAAGAAAGAATGTCTTTCCCATATGCATACAGAAAAAAACGGTGCAGGGTCATGCAGCCTCTCGCATAAAAAGCCAGCGCCAGCTCCTCCTTCTGCTCGTCGATCATCCGGCAGGGAACGTCCGGCAGGTACATAAAAGCGGCCGAAAACAAGAGCATCAGCATCCCCTCGCTTTCATCTCCCGCTGCTTTCCTGTGAAGCCTTAAAAATGTCTCCACAAACACTTCCTGCGCTGCGATCAGACGCTCCACGGTTACGCTTTTCCTGTTAAAAACAAGCGTAAACCCGCCGTCCGGTTTTCTGTCAAAACGAAAATCAGCGAATCTCTGCGTGCGGTACGCCCTGCGGAACAATCCATAGCAGTCCAGGCCAAACAGCATTTTTCCCATATCATAGAGATAATGGCGATTATTTTTTCCAGTCTCACCGTCACCGCGGGGATCGATCAGCCTAAACTCACAGATGCTTTCCGCGCCCCTTCTGACCAGTATATTCTCCGGAATCAGATCATGGTGCGTGCAGAACGTCGCATCGATCTTCAGACGTTCCCATATTTTTTCATCTCTCCGCAGAAACGTCAGATAATGTCCGATTCCCGCATAGGAAATCCCATTGATCTCCATCCCGTTTTCAATGCAGCTCTCAAGCGTCCGCCATTCCGGAAACCGATGTCTGATCAGGGTAAGCGACCGCTCCATTCTGCGCTGCGTCCTCTCAATATAACAGTCCTGCCAGTATGCCGGACCGGGCGGCGTATCCTGCTTTATGTAAAATACACGGAAAAGCTCCTCCATGACACAGACAATGCTTTTGCCTACATACGTCTCTGTCACCGATTCGTCCACAACAATATCTGCAAGCGATTCCCCATCGTATAAATACTCCATCTCCACATGCAGATAACCGTCCGTGTAATAACAGCCCCTTACCTGTGGAAACAGATCGTTCTCACGATTCATCCGCTTCAGATATTCATATTCATACAAAAGCTTATCGTGCCCGTTCTCTATGCCCTGATCCCTGTAATACACGCTTTTACGCACAATGCCTTTTGCGCGGTCCACCGTCACCTTACAGGCGGAACCTCCCGTTTTATCCCCCATACCAGTCTCCATCCCGAAGCGGGGGTACTACAAAAAAATCGTTCTGCCCACTTCGCAACACCGTCTTTATTGTCCGGCCCGCAGTGATGCCGCACCTTTTCCCATCTCTTCAAGCAGTTCCTCTGAGCGCTCCGCCTCCTCCGGCGTATCGACATCCCAGAGCGTTTCGATATACATCGCGCCGACCCGGCGGTTCTCCGCGACATCCGCCAGAAACTCCGCCATACTTTTTTCCGCAGCGGCAAGCCTTCTTTCCACCGCCCCGGCCGGAAAACGGGCCCACACATAAATCATCCCGCCCTGATAGTGTATCTCCTTCGGTTCCTCAAAACCCTGTTTCCTGAATACACGGACCAGTCCGTCTTCAATCTCCAGAGAACACACACCCGGCATCCGCGGATGCTTCACCGCCGCAAACCACGCATCCATTTCTGCTTCCTCCGGAATACTCTGCATCATTTCGATAAAGTGCTCTTTCAGCACGATAATATCCGCGTCCAGCAGCAGGAACGGAGTTGTGGCGTGCCTTCCCACAACGCCAAGTGTCGACAGGCTTCCTGTGACTTCCTCCTGTTTTAAAAATTCAATCTCCGGAAACGTCGCTCTCAATTCCAGAACATCCCGCGATTTTTCGGCATAAACGATACAGATATGAGAAACCCCATATTCCATCAATGCCTCAATGCCAAACGCAATCAGAGGTTTTCCGCCGATCGGTGTCATCGGTTTGGAATGCAGTTTCCCACCCATGCGCTCCCCTGCTCCGGCAGCCATAATGTACGCGCTTTCAACTTTTCTCACATAAACTCCCTTCCCCGGCAGACAGCGTGGCAGAAACGACAGCTCCGATCGCTTTTCTTCTCAGTCTACCACATTTTACATACGATGGCTACCGGATTTTTTCTTCCGTACACTTTTTCAGCCACTTTTACGATCTTCTTCCGGCACGCAGCGCAGTCCCTCCCCGAAGGCTTTGCCATATAAAATGTTCTTTCCAATAAAAAAACTGCCGCCGGCAGACCGGCGGACAGTTTCATTTTGTTTTTCACTACTTTACTGCACCAGAAGTTACACCTTCCACGATATAACGCTGTAAGAACATATACAGAATCAGAATCGGCAGCATTGCCAGCAAAAGGGCTGCCATTACCAGACCGATATCCGTAGAATACGTTCCGTAGAATACCTGGGTCGCAATCGGAATCGTGTAAAGCTCCTTCTTTGCCAGCACAAGGCTCGGAAGAAGATAATCGTTCCAGAATGCCATCGCATCGATAATCGCAACCGTTGCAATCGTCGGTTTTAACAGCGGGAACACAATCTGCCAGTACGTCGACCAGCGGGTACATCCGTCGATGGTCGCCGCCTCCTCAAGTGAAACCGGCACGTTCGTGTTGATTGCACCGTGGAACATAAAGGTCGCCATGGATAACGAAAATCCCACATGCATGAAAATCAAGGTTGCCCGGTGATTTAAGATACCAAGGATTCCGCCGTAGAGAGATACCAGAGGGATCATCAATACCTGGAACGGAATGACCATGGACGCAATCATCAGTCCGAACAGTATTCCGCAGGCTTTCCACTTGTTACGCACAATCACAAACGCCGCCATGGAAGACAGGAGAATTGTGAAGATCGTGGAAAAAATCGTGATACAGGCGGAGTTTGCGAACGAACGCCAGAAGTCCATCTTCTTCATCGCTTCCGGGAAGTTCTGCATCGTAAATCCACGTTCACCGATCAGCGCCAGCGGATTGGTGGTGATATCTGCCTTTACCTTGAACACGTTGATCACTACCAGGATAAACGGAAAGATAAAGCAGATAAACAAAATAATCAAAATTGCAATCTTAATCGCATGGTTGATTTTTTTTGCGCGAGCGGCTTTTTCATTCATATTCATTATGCTGACACCTCCGCTTTCTTACCGACATATACCTGAAGTACGCCTACGACTGCACAGACGACAAAGAGTATCAACGCTTCCGCCTGGCCCGTGCCATAATTCTTGTATGTAAATGCCTGGTTGTACACATGCATCGCCGCCATAACCGAGCTGTTGAACGGCTCGCCCTTTGTCAGGGAAAGGTTTACATCGTAAACCATAAAGCAGCGCGTCACGGTGAGGAACAGACACTGCACGAACGAAGAAGCCATCAGCGGTACGGAGATATGTACCAGCGTCTGCATATTCGTACAGCCGTCAATCTGTGCCGCCTCAAGCACGTCTGCCGACACACTCATAAATCCGGCGACATAAATCAGCATCATATAACCTGCATACTGCCAGACCGAGACGATAATCAGACAGAGCATCGCGCCGCCCGTCGTCGCCAGCCAGGATGTAGAGAGAAATCCGATGGAAAGGGCATTTCCCAGTGCCACAAACGCACGGTTAAACACAAATTTCCAGATATAACCGAGCACGATTCCACCGATCAGGTTCGGAATAAAGAACCCGGCGCGGAAAAAATTCTGTCCCTTGACGCCGCTGGTGACAAGGAACGCCAGAACAAAAGCAACCACGTTTACAAGGATAACTGCGATCGCGGAGTAAATAAATGTCCGCCCCAGCGCCTGCCAGTACGCAGCGTCCCCAAATGTTGACGCGTAATTTAACAATCCGACAAAAGGCTTATCCTTTGAGACGCCATCCCAGCTTGTAAAGGTGAGATACAGGCCATAAAGGAACGGCACGATCACAACGGCAGCAAATACTACGGTCGTTACTCCGGCAAACATGGCAAACTGTCTGCACTTATAGGACATGGTATTTGTTTTCATAATTCAGTTGTCTCCCTTCTTTCAGCGGCTGACATATGCTTTAGTGCTCTACAGGAGTCGTTGAAGACCAGTATGTTTCGATCTCGCCTGCAAGTCCCGCACGGTCAACCTGGCCTGCCAGATATTTCTGGAAAGAAGCACCGCACACAGAATAGTGATCATCCGGAAGGTAATCATAGTTTCCGATCAGGTTTCCGCCGTCTGCATATTTCTTTACGGAAGTGGAGAGCGGGTCAAGCGCTGCAGCGTCGATGTTGCTGTAAGCCGGAACAAGGTTGCATTTCTCTGTCAGGAACGCATTTCCTTCCGGATCTGACACGAGCCAGTTCAGGAAATCTTTCGCCGCCTGCTGCTGTTCTGCGGAAGTATTTTCAGAAGAGTCGATCATGAAATACTTGGAACCGCCGCCGACCAGCTTTGTGTTAGCCCCGTCATCCGTATTCTGCGGTACCGGCATCATACCCATATTCTCAGAATAATCATATGCGTTGATCATCGCCCAGTCCCAGTTTCCGCCGAACATAAACGCAATCTCACCCTCTGCCAGTTTCTGCTCAGACACTTCACGCTCTGCCGCAACCGGTGAATCGCCCGCGTAATTGTACTGCATCATTGTATCAAAGAAATCCATCTTTGCATTCCACTTCGCATTGTTTGCAAGATCCGCAGAACCTCCGTAGAGAGACTGCACAAATGCCTCCACATCCGGCTGCTCCTCATAAGTCTCAGCGAGGAAGTGCGCTCCCATGGACCAGTCTTCCTTCATGATACCGGTCGGTTTCTCCATGCCGCCTGCAACCAGCTCCTCCAGAAGGCCTTTAAACGCATCCAGCGTCGTATATTCTTCCGGGTTAAAATCTTTTCCTGTGATATTCTTGATCGCATCCGCATTGTACATCAGACCGCGCGCCTCGATACATACCGGGAAGCCAAGAACTTTTCCGTCGACGGAAATCGCGTAGTTGGTGTTCGCCACCCAGTCCTGATCGCTCAGATCAATCGCATGCTCTGCCCCAAGTGAATACACGTCTTTTGCATCCACCATGGAAATCGTGTAGGGGTCGTTTGCCGAATACCTGGTAGCAAGATGTGCCGCAACGGTATCGCTGGAATAGTACACTTCAACGTCCACGCCGGTCTTCGCACTGTACTCTTCTGCCATCTGCACGAACTGATCCTGAATCTCACTCTTTGAGTTGAAGACTGTGATAGACACTCCGCTGCCCGCAGCGCCGTCTGCCGAGCCGCCTGCAGCGTCTCCGCCCGCAGCATCTCCGCCCGTCGTGGTGCCGCCATTGTTGCCGCACGCTGCAAGGGATAATCCCATAGCCGTTACGAGTGTCATTGCAACTAACTTCTTTCTCATTTTGTGTTTCCTCCTTTATTTTTCCCTGTCTGTGCTTTGCCGCACACCAGGCTTTTATGTCATGATAATAGCACCATAGTCCCAGTATGTCAATCGGTTATCATATTTTTCATATTTTAAACAAAAATCAACCCGATTTTAGGGCAAAAATCCCTCTGTTTTTTGTCTAACCTGCCCAAACAGCCTTGTCTGTCATCACATATCATATGTCAAACCATTGATATTTTTATTGCGTTTTTTCCTGCGATCTGTTACAATCAGGCTGAGCGGGGATACCATTTTAGACACCTGTTTCCGACGCTTTTTATTCGGCAGGATCCCCGGCAGGATGCAGGAAATCAGATAAATGTTTTCATCCAGGAGGAAAGGGGTTTTACAATGAACAGATTTTTTAACCAGGACAATCCATTCTGGAACGGAATGGAACGGATTTTTGACGTATTTGTACTAAATATACTGTGGCTTGTGTGCTGTCTGCCGATTGTCACAATCGGCCCGGCCACCACCGCTTTCTTTTACGCGCTGATTCAGCTTCTGCGCGGAGAAAACGGTTACATATCCCGCGACTTCTTCCGCTCGTTCCGGCAGAACTTCCGGCAGGGTATACTGCTCGGTGTGCCGCTCACGGCCGTCGGCGCATTCCTCGCGCTGGATATCACACTGTGTTACCGCTCCGGGACCGGCATTTACACTTTCTTCATGGTATTCTTTGCCGTACTGTTTTTATTCTGGGCGTTTCTCACCCTGTATTCGTTTCCTCTTCTGGCAAAATTTGAAAAGACAAACCGGGAAATTCTGATCTGGGCTTTTACGCTCTCGATCCGGCACGCCGGAAGAACGCTTCTGATGCTCGCGGTATCGGCGCTCGGCCTCTGGGCGTGCCACATCCTGAGCGGCCTCATTTTTATCGCCTTCGGCCTGACCGGCTGGTTTACCGCCTCACAGATGGTCCTGATCTTAAAGCCCTGTCTGCCCGCCGTCTGCACGGATGATGAGACTTCCCCTCTGACATTTGCACCGGAAGGCATGGAGGGAAAACAGTATGAGGAAAAATAAAGAAGCTTCGGCATTCCGCCGGGAGCTGCTCCACGACCTCGCTACCTTTAAGAGTCTGCAGGGCAGGAGCCGTCTGCAGTTCATCTGGGACTATTACCGCTGGAAAATCGTCGGCGTTATTTTCGCAGTTTTCACTGTCTGCCTCTTCTCTCATATGCTGATCGAAGGGCAAAAACCATGCCGCTTAAGAGTCTGCGTCGTTTTAAACACCGAAGACAATATCCTTCCCTGGTTCAACTCTTTCGCGGAAACGCTCAAAGCCGACGGAAAACCCGGATCCGTGGATCTCAACCAGGATCAGCCTTTTGACTACGACAATCGCTATTATTACCTGCATGAAATCGAAGTCATGACGACGATCTCCTCCGGGCGCATGGATATCGCCGTCTGCAACGAAGACATGTACAGCTACCTGCTGGCGCTGAATGCCTGCATGCCTCTGGATACGGCACTCTCCGGCAGTCTCGCCGCTTCGCTCGCCGACAGCGGAAAGCTTGTCTGCGATACGGCCGGTCTGATGATCGACGAAAACGGAAATACCAGCCCCGAAGACGGGATCGACGGATATTTCGCAGTCGATCTGTCCGGAACCGGATTTTACGAGACCTACAACAGGACGGAAACCGGCGCAGAACCACTCTATGCAGTCATAATCTCAAACACAGAGCATCTGGCAGACTGCGAAGCCTTTCTGACGGCCCTTCTTGAGTCTTAAGCGGCAGCACAGGATTACGCCGTCTCCGGCCGATGCGCACAGCCCTGTAAAAGGTGCTGGCGCATCCCGACGGCAAGTGACACGGCTTTTATGAGCACAACAAAAAACGACAGTCACGGGATACATCCTGACTGTCGTTTTTTTATGTTCTTACTCTTCTCAGACCGTTCAGAAACCGGCCGGAAATCCCGTCGTCTCCCGTTCCACGAGACGCACCGGAAGCACGGTTCTTCTCGCCACCATTTTCCCCGCAATCGAATCATGCAGAAGATTTACCGCAATCTCCGCCATCTCCTTGACCGGCTGGTGAATCGTCGTAAGCTGCGGCGTCGTAAGCGAGGCAATATTGACATCGTCAAAACCGATGATCTTCATCTGCTCCGGCACTACAATGCCCATCTTCCGGCACACCTGCAGTGTCTGTGCCGCGATCAGGTCGCTGTTGGCAAACAGCCCGTCCGTCTCGGGATATTTCCGCAGCGCCTCTGCGATCAGCTCACCGTAAGCCATACTGTTATACTGCCCTTCCTCTGTGAGCAGCTCCACAAAGGGAATGCCGCTCTTCTCGCACGCCTCGCGAAATCCCTCCGTTCGCTGATCCGCCGGCATGGTAATCGTGCCGATATTTCCGACGTGAAGAAGGTTCTTACAGCCGCAGGAAATCAGTTTCTGCGCCGCCAGCACACCGCCCTGCTTATTGTCGCATTCCACCGACGCCGTTCCGTTTCCAAGGAAACGCTCCATTGTGATGACGGGAATCCCGATCCCCTCAAACAGCTCCATCGACACGGTGCCGCTGCAAAGGATGATACCCGCCACCTGATTTCCCGTGCAGATATTGATGTACTCCGTCTCTTTTTCCTGTATGCTCTGCGAATTGCACAGCAGGATCCGATACCCTTTCTCGTATGCCTGGTCTTCCAGATTACTGATCATCTCCGAAAAATAAGGGTGACGGATATGAGGGACAATCAGTCCGATCGTATTCGTGCTCTTTCTGTGGAGTGACCGTGCCACCTCATTTGGCTGATAATTCAGCTTTTTCATCGCAACGTCCACTTTCTGACGCGCATTGTCACTGATATAACCCCGGTTATTCAGGATCCGGGATACCGTACTGGTAGTCAGGCCAGCCTCCTTTGCAACATCCTTTAAGGTTGCCATATACCATTTTCTCCATTTCTTTACTTACTTCTGACTACTACTCCATCTGAATCTTACGGCCGCATGCGCGGCCCGCCCGGCAGACGCCGCGGCTTTCGTTTTCTTCCATGCCTTCACCTCTCTCCATCCAGTCTGCCATATATGACAATCGTTTGTTATTATTTAATATAGTATCATATTTTCCGAAAACTGACTATATGCTATGTAACAAATTTATCATTCTTTTTTCGTTAGAACTGACAATTGCGCGTCAATATGTCTGACTTTTTCCGGTTCAGTCGCTTTCGTCAGGCCTCTGCATCTGTAATTTCTGGATATCCGGATAAGCTGAGAGCATCGGCTCTCGCAACCACAGGCGATAAGGATCGTATTCCGATCAGATTGGATTACACAAAGTCCTTGCGGCAGGCCGTGGCGCAGCCCTGAAGCGCAGACACAAATCCCGCGATGGCAGTTTTAAACAGGAAAACTTCTGCCAGATCTTTCCTGTAAAACAAAGAAAAACAGGCCGCTGTGTCGTCTGCCTGTTTTTATTCCTCTCTCATTTTGCGCTTAAAATACATCTGCCCACATCGGATCTGCACACACCTGTAAACGCTCACCCCATTGTAAGCACACAGCCTTTCTCACATATTATTCTTTGCTTTGCATAAAAAATTACCATAATATATGGTAATTGTCAAGGCTGCCATTATCTACAGCATCTTCTTTTTCCGAAAAAAAACGATCTCGGATGTGGTTATCAGAACACTCGCCAGCGCTACTGCCGGATATGCATAGGGCCACGCAAATTCCGGCATATCTGGAAAATTCATCCCATACCAGCCTGCGATCAGCGTCAGCGGCAGAAAAATCGTTGTCACAACCGTCAGAATACTCATTACCTTATTCTGCTGCACGTCGATCAGGGCCTGGTAAAGCTCCCGGATCTGGACCAGATACTCTTTAAGCAGCTCGACATGATCGTGAAGGCGACAGGCTCTGTTCGTAAAAAGCTGCCAGGCCATCCGCTCCTCCGCGCTGAGTTCCCAGGAAAAATCTCCTTGTACCTGATCGCCGATATTTACAAGCTGTTCATAATATGCATGACTGGCCGTCAGCTGTCTTCTGTAATGAATCACCATCTCATAAAAATTTTCCGGCTGTTTTTTTAAGAGTCCCTCCTCGAGGGACGACAGGCGCTCCTCCTGCTGCTGAAGGCTGATCACATCATCTTCGATAAGAGACTCAAACAGAAGGAGAAGCACCTGGCTGGAAGGTATTCTGCCGCGGGGCGTCTGCCCGATTTTTCCCAGAAGATTTTTCAGCAATGTGCCGTCTTCCACAAGCAGCAGCCGGTTTTGCCTGTAATAAAACCCGAACGACTGAAAACAGAGCTGCCCTCTACGGCTCCCCGGCACCTTGACCGTCCCCTGTATACACTCTGCAAACCGTTCCAGTTTGCAGTACTGTACCGGGCTCATGCTCCGGTACAGTCTGCGCTTATGGGGATAATCGCCCTCCAGATGTCCAAATTCCGCAAGAGACATCAGAAAAATCCGGCAATCTGTTGTCTCCGCCGGGCCGCCCGCCGCCCTCTCTTTCCCTCCGCCTTCTTCTGTATCCGCCCGGTCGATTCTCCCGTCCGCGGCTGCAAATAAGTACTCCTGCATGTTCCGTTTTCCTCCCTCTGCCGATACTTCTATTATACCCGCCTGCAGCCGGATCAAAACGGAAAACTGTTCACCGCGTCACTCTTCCTCATCCCCTTTTTCAATCTCTACGTACATTTTCCACTCCATACCGCCGGTATCTGTCACAACCTCCAGCACTTTTGCGCCGTCATTCTTTACGATCACACGTGATGTCGTCTCCTCTTCGTCTTTTCCGTTCGACACCACACGCTCGCAAAGCTTTTCCTTCAGAAGCAGAGCCTGCTGTTCAAGCGCCCTGGCAAGCTGTATGCCGCCCGTCCCGTCATTCCCGGACGCGGCAGGCATGGCCGTCGCTGCTTCGTTTCTCCTGTCCGGATTCCGCTGCTCCGTTTCAGACCGCACTCTCTGCTCTTCCCTGACCTCATCAAGATAGTCGTCGATCTCTTCCAGAAGCTTCTCCCACTCCTTCACGCTGAATTCACTGCCGCCCGTCTGAATCTTTGGCGGTCCGTTTTTTATCTGTTCTTTTACCCGCTCATAAAATGAACACACTTCACCGTGAAACCATTCTGCCTCACTCTTCTCTGCCTTCCGGGCGCGCTCCCACGCCCTGACTGCCGCCATCTCCACGATATCCGTGGTATCTTTCGCTATTCTTTGCGGGTCCGCCTCATACGCCTTCACCGTGCCGTCTTCCAGCTTCTGTTCCAGATATACCTTCCCCTCTTTCAGATACGCCTTTGCCTTGACGGAAAATCCTTCCTGCACATATACTTTCGAGAAATCGGCCGCCGCAAACGTAAGGTTTGAAACCGCACATTCCTTTAACCCGCCGCCTCCGCTTTCCGCCCTCATTTTCGCATTCACGACCGCGTCAAAAGCAGTTCCCGGTCCCATCAGACGACCGGTTCCCGGTCTGCTTTTTAAGGAATCTTTTATCCGTCCCGAAAACGGATCTCCGATTTTGTTTACCGTCATACGCTTCCTCCCTTTTCCCTCCGTCGCTACATTCCACGCTCCCGCTGCAGCAGTTCCCTGATCTTTTCCCTGCCCCTTCTGAGATTCGTCTTCACCGTGTTTTCCGGCAGATCCAGAATCGCCGCAATCTCTCCGATCGAGTAATCCTCGTAATAAAACAGATAGAGACAGTTTCTGTATTTTTCAGTCAGCGCCAGGACTGCCCACAGCGTGTCGTCTTCTTCAAGCCAGGGGATGCCAGGCGCCTTCTGCTCCGGCACCGCTTCCAGCGCAACTCTCATATTCCGCCACCTGCTTTTTAAGAGATCTCTGCACAGATTGAGCGTCACCCGTATCATCCAGGCTTTCTCATGCGCCGCGCTCTCATACTCTTTCCCTGAGAGCAACAGCCGGATAAACACCTCCTGCGCAACATCCTCCGCATCCGCACGGTTTTTCACCTGCGCAAAGGCAACCCTGTACGCAAGGGGATAGTATTCTTTAAAATACTGCTCCATCTGCTTCCTTTTCATGACCTGCACCGGGCGCCCCTCTTAAGCGCCTCTCTCCCCTCCACGTGTGTATCATCGACACGGCGAACGTATCGCAAACCTGCCTCAAGGAGCCCCCTCACCGGGCTGTGTGCGCCTGCGGCGCTTCCCGGCTGACGAGGGGGTTTTATAGGAATACGACAGAAAAGAGAAAAAAGTTTCAACTTTTTTTATTTTTTCGAAAAATCCAGCGCAAGCGCCAGTATCGCCAGGACTGCCGTCGTGACAACATATACCGTAATGGCGGGAATCTCCGGAAAGCCAGCCAGAACCAGCATCGGCACAACGCCCGCAGACAGTCCCACAAACACCATCAGAAACGTGGACATACTGCGCTTTACAACATTGGCCTCGTTGTCCCAGTCAAAAACAGGGAATATCCGGTTGATCGCAGCGCCTGCCTCTGCCGCAAAAACAATCTGGGCCGCCGGAACGGCCACAAGACCAAAAAGCTGCGCGGCATCCGGCCTTAACGACGCCACAAGCAGAATCTCCGATACCAGGTAAAACGGAGCAATCACCGCGAGATTCGCGTACACTTTACTGCGGATCACCTCTTTCTGCGTGACTGGCAGGGTCTGCATCATCCACCACTGTTTCCCCTCTATCGATATGGCACACGCCGTCATCGGCATCGCCGCAGGCAGCATCCCAAGCAGCACCGGAAGCACCCGCTCCGCAATCCCGGGCACCGCGATAATCTGCTTAATCGAATCTTCGCCCGCAAAAGCGACAGCGACGGCAAGCACAGCCATCAGCAAATATCCCACGATTGTATTTGTCACATACACAGGGCAGGAAAAATAATGCCGCAGCTCCCGCTCCACCATGCTCTTTTGTACGGAACTGACAGAAAGCTCCGACATCCGGTAATCGCCCTTTGCCTCCCGCGCTCCCAGAAGACATACTATTTTTTCATAAAAATGCTCCAGAATCCCTACAAACAGGACGAAACATCCGAAAGATACGCCCAAATACAAAAGCATTGCGCCGGCTTTCTGAAACACCATCGCATCTGCCAGCCATATGGCGGGCGGATAAATACGCCCGATCTGCTCTTCTATCAGTACGGCCAGATCCTGCATGACGCCCATAATCTGGCTCTCATCCATCCCCGACATCGAGAAACTGCCAATCATAACCACACACACGAAAAGCATTGTGAGCAGAATCATCGCAAGATTCTTTTGTTTCCATCTGCTGCTGATTCCTGCGATCACGGCCCCGACAACAGACGCGGCCGTCAGAGGCAGAAGCGGCAGAAACAGGCTCCCGGCAATCCCGTACAGATAAAAAGAAAATCCTGGCTTTTCCAGAACGCCATACGCTGTCATCCCGGCAGCCATGACAAAGAGCGCCAACAACATATTGGTCAGATACATTGAGAGAAAACGGCTGATCAGTATCGCGCGAACCGTCACCGGCAGTGCAATCTGCCTCTCATACCCATTTTTGTCGAACAATACCGGCCCCGCCTTGATCATCGTAAACGTAAACACAATCAAAGACACACAAAGCGCCAGGACTGCCGGAACGAGATGCCCCATTTCCATGATCACCAGCCCGTAGCTGGTAACCGCCACATAAAATGCAATCATGCCCGCCAGCAAAATCCAGAGGAGCCCCATCAGAACAGAAGATATTTTTTTCTTTCTGTCTCTGGTAAACCGCAATTCATTCAGACGGAACATCCCACAAAGAGAAATCCACGTCAGCCTTCTAATCTGTCCTGCCATGACCTGCCACCTCCATAAATACCTCTTCCAGAGATTTATCCCGCGTCAGTTCCCTTGTATCCCCTTCCGTCACAAGCCTGCCTCCCGAAATAACCGCAATGCGGTTGCAGAGCTTTTCCGCAACCTCAAGGACGTGCGTAGAGAAAAAAATCGCGCTTCCCCGGTCACACGCCGCGTGCATTTTGTTTTTCAGTATCAGGGACGCCTCGGGATCAAGCCCCACAAAAGGTTCGTCGAGTATCAGCAGCTTTGGCTCGTGAATCAGCGCCCCGATCACAGCAAGCTTCTGCTTCATTCCATGGGAATACGTAGAAATCAGGTCACCAAGTACCGGAATCAGCCCGAAATCTTCCGCTTCCCTGCGGATGCGCTCTTGTCTGCTCTGCTTTGACACCTGGTAGATATCCGCGATAAAATTCAGATATTGTATTCCTGTCAGATACTCGTAAATATCCGGATTATCCGGAATATACGCCATGCACTTTTTACAGGCCAGCGCTTCCTTCTGTACGCTTCTGCCATCTACTCTGATCTCTCCCCGGTCAAAACCATGGATCCCCACGATACATTTGATCGTCGTCGTCTTCCCGGCTCCGTTGTGGCCGATAAATCCGTAGATATCTCCCGCATGTACCGAAAGAGAAAGACCGTCCACCGCTGTCTTCGCCTTTCCATATCTTTTTGTCAGATTATTAATCTCCAGAACTTTTTCTTTCATAATCCGTCCGCTCCCTCTATGAGATATTTTTTGATATCAAAATCATATCATATAGATATTTTTTTGTCAATCATTCCCCGTCAGAAAAGAAAACAGACAAGGTAAAAGCCATATTACCGTCGGCTTTACACCCTGTCTGTTTTCTGTTATTCTTAACTTGAAAAAAATCTCAGCACTTGCAGAAAATCTTTCAGCACATTTTCAGAGTGCCGGCATCCATTACCCATAACTGTCCTCCCGCACCTGTCCCTCCGCTTCGGCCGCTTCCCGATACCGTTCAAGGATCAGCCGCTGAATCCGGTCCCTCGTGCCAGAATTGATCGGGTGGGCGATATCACGGTATTCTCCGTCCGCAGCTTTACGGCTGGGCATCGCAATAAACAGACCTTTTTCACCCTCAATTATCTTGATATCATGTACTACAAATTCCTCGTCGATCGTAATCGATACGACTGCTTTCATCTTTCCTTCTTTTTCTACTTTTCTGATTCTTACGTCAGTAATCTGCATGTATTGTCCCCCTTTGTAATATATATTGCATACCTGCCGCCTCTTTGCCATGGCGGCAGGTATGTCCCAGGTTCAAATCTCACAGCATATATCGTTCATTGTTCTCGGACACAATCCGTATCCCGTCACTCCCACAGTAATACGTATTCGCCTTCAAAGTATTACGGCTCTCCACAATACAATTCTCAATATGCGTATTGTCCCCGATGTATACGTCATTTAAAATGACAGAATTTCTGATCACACAATTCTTTCCCACAAACACCTTTTTAAAAAGAACGGAATCTTCCACTTTACTGTTGATAATACAGCCGCTGGCGACCAGACTGTTGCGCACATCCGACCCGGCATTATACTTCGCAGGCGGGAGGTCGTCCACTTTCGAGCAGATCTTCGGCTCGTCCCTGAAAAAATACTTCCGCACATCCGGTTTTAAAAAATCAATATTGGTCTGAAAATAGGACTCAGCCGTCGCAATATTGCTCCAGTACTCCTTTATCTTATATCCATAGATCCGCTTCATATTCTTATACCGGATCAGGATATCGGTGACGAAATCCCAACGGTCCTCTTCCGCGCTGCGCTCCAGCATTTCAATGAGCTGCCGCCTGCGCAGGATATAAATTCCGGTGGAAATCGTGCCGGACTGCGAGACCATCGGCTTCTCCTCAAATTCAACGATCTTCGCGTCCTCGTTCATCCGGATCACACCAAAGCGGCTCACGTCTTCCCCTTCTCCCATGTCCTTGCAGACCACGGTGATATCGGCCTTCTTCCCGATATGATAGTCGAGTACCCGGTTGTAATCCATCTTATAAATACAGTCCCCGCTTGTGATAATAACATAGGGCTCATGCCTTTTTTTCAAAAAACTGATATTCTGATACATGGCGTCTGCAGTCCCGCGATACCACCAGCTGTTGTCCGCTGTCACTGTCGGATTAAAAACATACAGTCCGCCCTGCTTCCTCCCAAAATCCCACCACTTTGAAGAACTGAGGTGTTCGTTTAAGGAACGCGCGCTGTATTGTGTCAGCACTGCGACGGTCTGAATGCGGGAATTACTCATATTGCTCAGTACAAAATCGATACTCCTGTAGCTTCCTCCCACCGGCATCGCCGCAATCGCTCTCTTTTTGGATAATTCCTGCATACGGCTGTTGTTCCCGCCGGCCAGGATAATGCCTATCGCCTTCATACTATGTCACCTGCCTTAATCAATACTCCACCGCTTTTTAAAATCCCTTCCGGATAATCATCCCTGGCCGTGACGCCGGAAATCGCCGTATTCTTTCCGACCGCCACCCCGTCGGGGATGACGGAATCCTCCCCGATCGTCACCAGACCAAAGGAATATATGCTGGCGTTCAGACAGTTTGGCGCCTCTGCGAAGGCTCCGAGCGAAACGTTTTTTCCGATGCTGCAGCCCTCGGCAATGATCGCCTTCTCAACCCTGGCCCCTTCCCCGATACAGGTATCTTTCATAATGATGGAATCCCGCACGACGGCGCCCTCGCCGATACAGACACCGGAGCCGATTACAGAATGAGAAACCTCCCCGTAAATCTCGCATCCCTCTCCGATGATGCTCTTCTCCACCACAGAACCTGCCGCGAGATACTGCGGCTCAATCACATCGCTCCTGGTATAAATCTTCCAGTATTCCTCATAGAGGTTAAACTCAGGAATCAGATCGACCAGCTCCATATTCGCCTCCCAGTAAGAGCCAAGCGTGCCGACGTCTTTCCAGTAGCCGTTGTATTCATAAGCAGACAGAACGAGTCCCTTCTCGTGACAATATGGGATGATATGTCTGCCGAAATCACAGCCGCTCTGATCCCTCAATGTATACAGCGCTTCTTTTAAAACCTCCCATGTAAAAATATAAATCCCCATCGATGCCAGATTGCTCCGCGGCTCTTTGGGCTTTTCTTCAAAGGCCTCTATCCTCCTGTTTTCATCTGTGACAACAATCCCGAAACGCCCCGCCTCCTCCATAGGAACCGGCATCGTGGCAATCGTCACATCCGCCTTCTGTCTCTTATGAAATTCCAGCATCGTTCCATAATCCATCTTGTAAATATGGTCTCCGGACAAGATCAGCACATATTCCGGGTGATGACTCTCCATGTATGTCATGTTCTGAAAAACCGCATTTGCCGTGCCCGTATACCACTCGCTGTTGTCACTTTTTTCATAGGGCGGCAGGATCGTCACTCCGCCGTTGTTCCTGTCCAGATCCCACGGAATACCGATTCCGATATGGGTATTTAAACGCAACGGCTGATACTGTGTCAGAACACCTACTGTGTCAATGCCGGAGTTAATACAGTTGCTGAGCGGGAAATCTATAATGCGGTATTTTCCTCCAAACGCAACCGCAGGCTTGGCAACTCCCGCCGTAAGCACCCCAAGGCGGCTTCCCTGCCCTCCTGCCAGCAGCATCGCTATCATTTCTTTTCGTATCACGTCTTTCACCTCTCGTCTCTTATTCGTCCTTGCCACTCGCATTCTTTTCCTTGTATAAATTATATCACAAACGCCATTCAATGTACATCATTTTCCACAATATTTTCAGCCTTCCACCCCATTTTTTGACATTTTTCACAAATTTACCAGTCTGAAATACAGCATATTTCCCTTAAGAATCTGCTCCTTTTCACTTCTGCGTCGAAAAAAATATTGTAAAAGAATTTGCAAATTTATCAGATAAGGTTATAATGACTGTAAGAAGACAGAAACGGCAGGTAATCTATTATGTATAAAATCAATTTCAGCACTCCGATACATATTCACTTTATCGGCATCGGCGGCATCAGCATGAGCGGTCTCGCCGAGATTTTAGCCGAAGAGCATTTTATCGTCTCCGGCTCGGACGCACGTGAGTCCGGGCTGACAAGACACCTTAAAGACATCGGTATCACCGTCTATTACGGGCAGAAAGCCGAAAACATCACCGAAGACATTGAACTCGTAGTCTATACCGCCGCTATCGGAGACGACAACCCGGAGCTCTTCTGCGCGCGGGAAAAAGGAATCCCGTCCATGCCGCGCGCCGAACTGCTTGGCCAGATCATGGACCAGTATCCGGATTCTGTCGCAGTCGCGGGAACCCACGGAAAAACCACGACGACATCCATGGTCAGCCAGATTCTTCTCGCCGCAAAAGCCGACCCGACCATTACTGTCGGCGGCATTTTAAACGCACTTGGCGGCAATCTGCGGGTCGGGCACTCCGGCACATTTCTCTCAGAAGCCTGTGAATACACGAACAGCTTTCTGCACTTTTATCCAAAATACAGCATCATACTGAATGTGGAGGCAGAACACTTAGACTTCTTTAAAGATATTCAGGACATCCGCCATTCATTCCGCAAATTTGCCGAAAACACAAAAGAAAACGGCGCCGTCATCATAAACGGAGATATCGAAGATTACACCGGGCTGACGGAAGGACTCGCCCCGCAGATCATCACATTCGGCCTGTCCGACACCTGCGACTACTATCCCTCTGCCGTCGCCTTCGACGAAAAAGCGTGTGCTTCTTTCACCGTGATGCATCGCGGCCGGCCTCTGATGGAACTCTCTTTAAGTGTCCCCGGCATGCACAATGTCTCCAACGCCCTCTCGGCCGTGGCACTCGCACGGGAGCTTAAAATCCCCAGGGAAACCATTGCCGCCGGGCTCTCGGCGTTTTCCGGAGCTGACCGCAGATTTCAGTACAAGGGAACCAGAAACGGCGTCACAATCATCGATGATTACGCCCATCACCCGACCGAAATCCGCGCAACCTTAAACGCTGCCGCATCCTATCCGCACCGTCGGCTGGTTCTCGCATTTCAGCCTCACACCTACTCGCGGACAAAAGCGTTTCTCGACGACTTCGCCGATGTCCTGTCCATGGCAGATATCGTCGTTCTGGCTGACATCTACGCCGCAAGAGAAAAAAATAAATATGGCATAAGTTCCACGGACCTGCTTGAAAAGCTCGCGTCAAAGCGCTGTGAATGTTACTATTTTCCCAGTTTTCCTGAAATCGAAGAATTTCTTGCCAAAAATTGTGTAAACGGAGACCTGTTGATAACTATGGGGGCCGGAGACATTGTAACTGTCGGGGAAAACCTCCTTGCACGCTGAGTTATCCACATTATCCACATTCAAGTCGGGGAAAACTTCCACAATTGAATGTGGATTCTTTCTTTCGAGGTTTTAGGCTTTTTTGCCGTTATCCACACTATCCACAAACGGCCCCTTTTTAACCTGCATACAGGACAGCGCGAAATTTTCCTTCTCTTTTGCGTTTTCCTATGCTATAATTTGGGACGAGCCGCAGACAGCCTGCTGCGGCAGTACAAATATAATAATAGGAAGAAAGAGGGGTAAGCCACTATGGCAAAAGTCACGCTCCACAGTCAGAACAATCCTTCCACCACATGTGTTTCAAACACCTTTATCGACGAATATATGTCTGACGCCAACGGGGAGTTTGTAAAAATTTATCTGTATCTGCTCCGCCTGGTAAACGGACCTGATACAGATTTTTCCATCTCCTCCATCGCAGACAAATTCGAACACACCGAAAAAGATATCCGGCGGGCTTTAAGCTACTGGGAGCGCATGCACCTGCTGCGCCTTGAATACGACGAAAAAGACAATCTCTCGGGCGTCTGGCTTCTGGAATCCGTCTCCAGAACGCCCCCCGGAGGAAATCCGACAGGAGGCCCTTCCACCCTCTCTGCCGGACGGGAAACCAGGGAACCTGTATCTGCGGTGCAGACGACCGTCGTCTTCGACACCGCACCGAAAGCAGCAGGAGAACCTGCTTTTCCCGAAAGCGAAGCCGTTTCCTCTTCCCCGGGCACAGCCGGTCTGCAGACCGCCGAACAGGCCAGGGACGCAGACCGCCCCGGGAAGAGAGAATACACACCCAACGACATCAGGATATTCCGTCAGAAAGAATCCATCGCAGAGCTTTTGTTTATCGCGGAGCGCTATCTGGGCCGTACCTTAAGCTCCACGGATACCAACACGCTGCTGTATCTCTATGACGGCCTTCACTTTTCCACTGACCTCATCGAGTACCTGGTGGAATCCTGCGTCAGCAATGGCCACACCAGCATCCGTTACATAGAAAAAACCGCTCTCGGCTGGGCAGATGAGAAGATTACAACCGTGGATGAGGCAAAAACGCACACCTCGTTTTATAACCAGTCCTGCTTCACCGTCATGAAAGCATTTGGCATTTCCGGGCGCAATCTGGTACCGTCCGAGACGGAACTGATCCGCAAATGGACCACCCTGTACGGTTTTTCCAATGATCTGATTGCAAATGCCTGCCAGCGCACCATGCAGACGGTTCACCAGCCAAGCTTTAAATATACGGATTCTATTTTAAACGACTGGCATAAAAATCAGGTCAGAACGCTCTCTGACGTCGCAAAGCTTGACGCTGCGTTCCAGGAAAAGAAAAAAAGCGCTCCGTCTGTCACTACAGCTACAGGAACGATCGCCAAAAACAAGTTCAACAACTTCCGGCAGCGCACCTACGACTATGACCAGCTTGAGGAGATGCTGCTGACTACAAATGCCCAATAGGAGGAAACCACCGATGCCCCTTAGCAACGCACAGTACGACGAGATCGCCCGCGAATACGACGCAAGGCAGCTTTCCAATCTGCGCGCAGTCGAGATGCGGATACGGGATGCCTATGAACAGATTCCCGGTCTCCGGGAAATCGACGATGCGATTGCATCCTGCTCTGTCGCGCGTGCAAGAGAGCTTCTGGACGGAAATGCCGACGCACTTTTAAACCTGCGCAGACAGCTTGAAGCATACCGCAGGAAAAAAGAGAGTCTGCTCTCCGAACACGGCCTTTCCACCGACGACTTTAAACCGGTCTACACCTGCAGCGATTGTAAAGATACCGGATATGTCAGCGGAAAGCGCTGTCACTGTTTCAGACAGGCCGCAATCAACCTTGTTTACACACAGTCTAACCTGAAGGAAATTCTGAAAAAAGAAAATTTTGATACGTTTTCCTTTGCATATTATTCTGACACGGAGATCAATCCGGCAACCGGGCGTTCTTCCCTTGCCACGGCAAAAGATGCCGTGGCAAAATGCCGTCATTTTATCGATACCTTTGACACGGCTTTCTTAAATCTTTATCTTTACGGCGATACCGGGACCGGCAAGACCTTCCTTTCAAACTGTACCGCAAAGGAGCTGATGGACCGCGGGCATTCCGTTATCTACTTTACAGCATTTCAATTATTTGATATCTTAAGCAGGGGTGTATTTCGCCGTGATGCAGATGCAGTCGAGACGCACCGCAATATTTTCGACTGCGACCTGCTGATCATCGACGACCTTGGCACAGAACTGGCAAACTCTTTTACTGCCTCGCAGCTGTTTTTGTGCATCAACGAGCGCATTCTCCGCCGTAAGTCCACGGTCATTTCCACTAACCTGGGAATGAACCAGCTCGCCGATATCTACTCCGAACGTGTGCTCTCAAGGATTTCCAGCAGCTACACATTAATCAAGCTGTTCGGCGCCGATATCCGTATTCTGAAGAGAAACCGCTAAAACGGTCTTACAAAAGTATGTCTTCAATTCGAGCAATCGATTGAAATACATGTAGCATGTCAACCAATTTTTTATGGAGGACCCATATGCCAAACGATGAAAGAAACCTAGAAACCATTCCTGACGGAATCCTCGGACTGATCTCTCTGGAGAGCTGCAGCGAACTGGGCACAAAAGTGGACCAGTACTTAGTCGGCTGGAGAGAAAAGAGGCAGCACCATCACCAGGATGATCCGGCTTTCAAAGATTACCGCCGTGATTCTTACATGATTTCCACATCCGTTCCGCGCTTTGGAACCGGTGAGGCAAAGGGTGTGATCCGACAGTCTGTCCGTGGATATGACCTTTATATTATGGTAGACGTCACCAACTACAGCCTGACCTACAGCGTCTGCGGACACGAAAATCACATGTCGCCGGACGACCACTACTCCGACCTGAAACGGATTATCGCTGCCGTCGGGGGAAAAGCAAGACGGATCACAGCAATCATTCCGTTTTTGTATGAAGGCCGTCAGCACAGACGCACGACGCGTGAATCTCTGGACTGTGCGATTGCCCTGCAGGAACTGACCAGCATGGGAGTGGACAATATCATCACTTTCGATGCACACGACCCGCGTGTCCAGAATGCGATACCGCTCAAAGGTTTTGAGACTGTACAGCCCGCTTACCAGTTTATCAAGGGAATCTTTAAAGTCGTAACGGATCTTCAGATCGACGCCGACCATATGATGATTGTCAGCCCGGACGAAGGTGGAACCGCCCGCGCAATCTATCTCGCCAACGTACTGGGCCTTGACATGGGAATGTTTTACAAACGCAGGGATTACAGCCGCATTGTGGGCGGGCGCAATCCGATTGTCGCACACGAGTTTCTTGGATCTTCCGTGGAAGGCAAAGACGTCATTATCATTGACGATATGATTTCCTCCGGTGAAAGTATGATTGATGTGGCTACAGAGCTGAAAAAACGAAAAGCGCGGCGCATTTTTGCAGTCGCCACATTCGGACTCTTTACAAACGGACTTGAAATTTTTGACAAAGCCGTTGCGGACGGCGTAATTGACAAGGTAGTCACCACCAATCTTACCTATCAGACGCCGGAACTGCTCGCAAGGCCTTACTACATCAACTGTGACATGAGTAAATATATTGCGCATATCATAGACACCTTAAACCATGACACCTCGATCAGCGATCTTCTGGATCCCTATGACCGGATCCGCCGCCTGGTCGCCAGATACAAAAAAGAACAGAAAAAGAATAAGTAATTTCTTTTCTCTGCAGAATCAAGGGATGACAGGCCCACATCAGCTTCCCCTCCGCTTAAGCCCGTGCAACGGGACAGAGCGAGGGATGCTTTTGTGGCTCTCTTCATCTTTTCTGTATGAAAAGAGCCGCATCCAACGATGCGGCTCTCTTTCCCTTTCTGGTTACATTATCTAAAATAAGTCTACTCTTCCGGCAAACTTCTGATTGATCACATAATATGCAGCGCCTTCTTCCGGCTTCAGATAGATCTGAAGGCTCTTTATCGTGGATACACGATGTCCGTCTGCAACAAACTGCCCCTTTGCCTTCTCAATCGCATCCTCCACCACTGCTTCCTTATTCTGGAACTGAATAAACACTTCCGGCTTTACTTCGTCTTTTGCCGCCTTTTTCGTTCCGGCTTTCGGCCCTCTCTTCGCCGCCGTCTTCGCCTTCTCTTCCTTCTTCTCTTCTGTCGAAACTGCTGCTGTCTCTATCGTCTTTTTTGTCCCTGGCGCATCTGCTGTCGTCTTTTTCTCCGCTTTCACCGACGTCTCTTTCGCTGTCGTCTCTGTCTCTGCTGCTTTTGTCCCGTCAGATACTGCTGTCGCTTTTTCCTTCATAATGAGTCCTCCTCAACCAAAAAACTACTTACAAACTAAAAACTTTTCCATTGCTACCAGCGCCTCTTCCTCATCGGTTCCGTCTGCCACAATATTTACTGTCATGCCCATCGACGGGTTAAACGCCATAATCCCCATAATACTTTTCGCGTTGATCCTGCGGTTGTCGCTCTCCAGCGTGATCTCACTGTCAAAACGGCAGGCCACCTGAACCAGTTCTGCGATCGGATTACTATGCCCTTTGGAAACATTCGATACGATAATTTCTTTCCTACTCATACTCCTCCACTTCCTCTTCCAGCGCAGTTCTTCAACATACTCTGTAAAATATAAACCATAACTTTATAATTTGCAATACATAGGATAAAAAACTGTTAAAATGCAACAAAATATCTTCCTATGTTCCCCGTTTTTAATACTTTTTTATGCCATTTCACTCGTCAAGATAAGTGAAAAAAACGTTTCCGGCACTGGTAAACATTTCCTCTGCGTCCGAAAGTGTTTCTTTCCTGGAAGATCTGCCCACGGGATCAAACAGAAATACATTGCCGGAATCATATCCCACAATGAGCACCGCATCGTTACTGCCCGTCATCGCAAAAACCGGGTTTCCACAGCTCACATAGTACAGTGTCTCCTCCACGCCGCAGCCGGTCAGGTCAAGTACGCGCATATCCTTCATTGTGTTGTTCAGAATATTTTTGGGCGTCTCCCCGCCCTCGATCAGCGCGCTCACACTGATATTGATCCCCTCTTTTTCCAGCATCGCATTGATACACTGCGCAACGCTGCCGGCAGACACGTCCTCCGCACCGACCGTAATATCACGAAACGGGTTCTGCACTGTTTTTCTGGCACGCTTCCAGATATACGAAAGATCATCCCCGATCACCACGCCCATCCTCGCGTTTGCCTCCATAACCGCCTCTGTCACCTGGTCTGTCGTAAAAACCACATCCCCCTTTACGTACACGTAATAGCGCGCAGACGTACTCTCATCCTTCAGTGTGAGCGTGCGGTCTTCCGTCAGGATCGTCTCCTTCGGAGTCAGAAGCTTCGGCGCTTTTTCGCTGGTCAGCTCGGAGAGCGCAATCTGTACCTGTGCCCCCTTCACTCCGTCAGACACAACTTCGATGCCGACAAGCCTCCCCTCTTCCCCCTCACGATTCATAATCATATCGCGGTCTGCATCCACGTAAGCCGTACCGTTGTACTGCACACGGTTTAAATAAATCGTGTCCTCCTCAATTGAGATGCCGGACACAAAACAGCCGCTTTTCTCATACGTTTTCAGAACATTCCGTTCTTCCGACGCCGCGTCCATGATTCTGATCCGATACATCGGATAAACCGTATTGCCCGCTGCGTCCAGATACACGTCCGACGCCTTTGCAACTCCATAGACAAAATCTTCACCCATAAATCCGAGCGGTTTCATATATTCCCCGTCGCCTTCTGTTATTTCCGTCTGTTTTAAATCCGACAGATTCAGAAGATGAATACTGCCGCTCTCGTTTACTTTCTCCGGGTCGACCCACGCCACGATGCGGTTCGCACCGGACACCGCAAACGTCTCGTCCGTCAGCCCTTTTACAATCTCCCGTGTCTTTAACGTATTCAGATTGATTCCATAGATCGTGCCGTTCAGCATCAGAAAGAGTTCGCCGCCTTCATTCACATACATAAGCTGTCCCAGTTCAGACTTCATCACCTCGTAGCTCTGATCAGAAGGTATAAACGCCAGCTCCTCGTTTGTGTTCGACAGACTGTCGTAATGATAAACCGCGATGCCGACCTCTCCTTCGTGAATGCCACGGTTCATGTATCCGTAAACAATGTAATCCGCGCTCCCGGCCTCATCTACGCCTACAACCTTAATATCATGCTCTCCATAATTTTCACGGCTGTCTATTCCTTCATAACCCCGGAAAGAAAAGACCTTCGCCAGTGTATTCTCCACACGGTTATAACTCCAGAGTTCTCCCTCCTGGACAAACGCCACACTGGTCGCAGCCTCGTTTGTCCTGAACTCTACATCTTTTGCGCGGATTCCAAGCATTACAGACTGCTCTCCGACGCTCTCGCTCTCTCCGCGGAAAATCTGATTCATTCTCCGCTCAAAATTGAGGAGATAGATACGGCTGCTGGTATAACGCACCCGGTAGTACTCTTCTATATTATAGTATTCGCTCTCTTTGTTTTCTCCCACACCAGAGACGACGTAGGAAAGCACGATGACATTATAGGTGCTCGTAATCTCCTTGACCGAAGCCACAGGGTCTGTCAGACGTTCCACGTCACAGTTCCCCCAGCCGACCTGCCGGAGGGAAGAATTAAGCGAGACAAAATGGAGCGTGCTGTTATCGCCTGTCGTCCGTTCCATATACGTTGCCAGTGCAGCCACCGCGTCTTCGTGAAATGTCTTTTCATTGAAATCCAGCACAAACGAAATACATTCCTCCACATAACAGTCCACCGGCTCCACAATCCTGGTGTAATAATAAATCGTGTCGTCTCCGCTTCCCAGCTTTATAATCAGAAGGTATTCTTTCCCCGCGTCAAGCAGATTCTGTATTGTGAGCTCTGTCTCGATCCTCCCCCGTTTTACACGATAAGACTCCACATCTGCATTGGCGATCAGCCGCTTCGCATCGAGGCTGCGGATTTCATAGGAAATCGCATCTATATTGGTCTGATATGTCTGTATCGTGACCGGAAGCAGCCGGTCTACGGCAATCGGCGTAATCGTATCCCGCATATAAGCGGCATTCATCTCCGACGCATAGCCATACAGTTCATTTATCTTCGTATCTCCCGCATGCAATGTAATCACCGGCAGCTTTGCCTCTGCCATCTCCGTTGTCAGATCCTCGTTTGTATGGTTCATCATACCGCCAAAAGTCAGTATGGACACTACAAAAACCAGCGCCAGGACTGTCGCCTTTATCCATCCCTTCCGCACCTTTTATCCTCCCTCATATCTGAAAAACATAACCCTTCCGGAATCCCTTTTCCTTTACAAAAACCCAGGGATTCCCGCGCCATACAGGCGCGATAGCTATATTGTATGCATTTTTTCCAGAATCTGCAATCTTTTCTTGTGAAACTTTCCCTTTTCTTAATAAAAAACAACAGCCCGGCCAAAAGGCCGGACTGCCCTCCTTTTACCACCAGCGTCTGCATCTTCTGTGCCGACAGCGTCTGCGGTACATTTCATTATTTAATATCACGCCGATCAGATCGCGCAGATGATCTCCCGGGCGTGGCGGGGGCGGCGGACGATGTCCCGGCGGGGGCGGCGGAGGGGGACGATGTCCCGGCGGCGGGGGCGGAGGGGGACGATGTCCCGGCGGGGGCGGGGGCGGCGGACGATGTCCCGGCGGCTGCATGCCTCCCCAGTATTGTTCCGCCTCTATATCTTTTTCTTCACCGTCATCCGCCACTCTCCGATAAATGCGGTCTGTCACCATTTCAAGCATCAGACGGTCCGGATATTCGTCGAACATCAGACTGCCTTCATATTCCATTTTATCGCATTCATCTTCCACATATTCCAGAATCCGTCCCACATCCTTCGGATACAGTTCTTTCATGCGTTCCATGTCTTTTTCGTACTCCATCTCCGTCAGATACAGATTCTGCATCGGATAACTCATATAAAAAGGCATTTTCGGCACATCGAACTGTGTACGGAAAAACTGTTCCTGATTGTAGTCCACTCTGTACTCCCTATCGATAACTTCACTGCTATCATATGCAGACCGGCGCAGACCGGTGCTCTTCCTTACCGTAAATGTTCCACAACTTACGATCAGGCTCCGCACATTGCCTCGGCCTGCGGGCTTTTGCTTTTGCCGACGGCTCAGATCAGGCAGCTGCAATTGACCAGAGTTGTTTGATCTGGCTCTTAAGCGTCCCAAACGTCCAGCTCTTTCTGCTCCGCGCCACGCAGTTGGGATCGTTGACGAGAAAGCCCTCTTCATCATAGCCGTAAATCACGATAAAATGGCCCGACGCCGTAAAATCACCCTGGCGCATGGCGCAGATAATGATGTTTCCCGCATCAAGCTCTCTTTTCATAATCGATTCACTGATCCCGGGCTTTCTCACCGCCAGTCCACATTTTTTCGGAACATCGTCGATCAAGGCCCACTGTGTTCCGGTTCCCGGCACATAATAGCCGTTATCCATGCTGTATTCCGCAATCTGTGCGGGCAGATACGCCTCGTCTCCTGTCAGGTAAAACAGCGCCATGGACAGACAGGTCGGCCCGCAGCCTGCAAGTCCGATATTGCTGTCGTCTCCATAAGACACATATCCCCACCTCGGATCCCACTGCAGAAATAAAGGATACGCCTGCTCTCTCTCAGACTGCGTAATTCCGCCGTCCGCAAACGGGGATGCATCCAGACTTTTTGCCACAAAATCCGCCATCTCCGGATTATTTGCCAGCGCCTCCAGCATCTTATCGGGGTAGCTGTTCCTGTTCTCAAAAATCTCTGCGATCCGTTCATCCTCTTCTGCCAGCATTTCAAGCCGTTCCATGACCTCCCACATTTCCCTCTTTACCGGACGTTCCACCTCTGCCAGCTCACAGAATGCAGGATAATCCTGTATCGCATCCTCATTCCCGCTTTTGACCATCTCATGACCGGCCTGCCATACGCCGGCAGCCTCCGGAGGCTGCTGTATTTCACGTTCCGCCTGCACGGTATCCGCCTTCTGAAAAAATGGGCTTCTTCCGATCAGATATTTACCTGCCCCCGCCAGTATGATAAGCGCTGAAAAAAAGACGGCTCCATAAGCAATCATCTGCATGCGCTGCCGGCGTTTCCTCCGTTTTAAACGCTCCATCTTCCTCCGGTGCTGTTCCCGCTTAGCCGCAAGGCGCATCCTCTCCTGCCGCCTCTGTCTCCTCTCCTGCTGAGTGCGTATTTCCCACTCCCGCTCCCATTCCTCCTTTTCCCGATCCCACAATATTTCCGCCGTATTCCTGTCCATGCAGTCCTCCTTTCTCTTTCGTCCCTGTTTCAAATAGCCGCCTCTCAACCTCACTCTTTTTTTCCGTTGTCGTCAGTCGGACTGCTGTTATTTTATATCCGGATATCTTTAATTTCCCTTGAAGCCTTCTTAAAAACTGATATTTATTATAATCGATTTCCATTTCCCGGGTTTAAACAAACTATGAAAAAAAGCAATGTATTTTCTTAATTTTCTTATAAGAAAATAACCTCCCGTCGCTTTTTTCTGCTCAGAAAAAACCGCTTCGGCAAAAAACCGAAGCGGTAATTGTGTATCTGCTCAGAAAAAAGCGGCAACCGACAGAAATACATTCTGAAGGAAAATCGTTATGCCAGTTCTTCAACCAGTTTCTTTAACGATGCCAGCGCCTCATCCGGAAGCTTGTCATAACCATCCTTCTTGACAGCAAAATCCTCTACTGCCTTCACACGGTTTTCCATCGCACCCTTTAACGCCGCCACATAATCTTTATTGTTCAGATCCGGCGTGAAATCGGCTGTTTTTCCGTTCCAGTCATTCATAATCTCGATATCCTCGAACGGCCCCCATTTCTCAAATTCTGCCTTACCTTCCACGATGGATTCAATAATTCCCAGCGTATCGGCAGGTTTTACCTTTGTGCCCATGAAGTCGCCTGTGTTGACGATATAGCAGTCTACATTTTTCTCCTCGACCAGCTTTTTAAACTTCTCGTAATCATGTACCAGCGGATACGTTCTGAACGGATTCGCATAGGGAACGATGCGCAGTGCATTCAGATCTGTGCCTGCTGCCACACGCTCTGCGGTAGACGTCTTCGTCGCAAGCGTCGCGCCCATGACGGAAGCCAGCGCGGAACCTTTTAATTTTACTACCGGAGGAATGCTCGGATCTTTCATAATCCAGAAGATCGCATTTACGGGAGCGTCGATCTTGTCCACACGGTTCGGAGACCACAGCTTGGACTTGATCGCACGGCCGTTGCCGTTTCGGATATCCTCAGTGACAAGCTGGATCTTTCCGTTTTCGTCCAGCGTCGCAGAACAGTTCTGCGCGGAAAGCAGATACTCATTGTCCGGGCATCCGGTCGGGTAGTCTGCTGTCTTGTCAAAATACGTCGGCTCTAAAGCGATGGACGCGCATGTATCGGTATTAATGATAAACGCATCGTCATGAAGCACCTTGATCGCCGGATATTTTCCGCCGTGCTTTGCATGTGTCAGCGTCGATTTTCCGGAACCGGACAGACCGTAAACGGAAGCGACAAACTTGGAACCGTCTTCAAGTGTGTATTCTTTCTGTCCGCCGTGGCAGGAAGCATAGCCGTTTCTGTTTGCAAGCGCCCACGCCATCGTAAGCGTGCCCTTCTTGTGCTCACCGAAATATCTCATGCCAAGAATCGCGGCGCAGTTCTGGTTGGTATCAAAATAGCACAGTGTCAGCGGATCGCTTAAGCAGCTGTAATCCACATCCGGCGCGTCGTGCGGAGCCCACTGCGGATCCGAGAAAATATAGATATCCGGCTCGTTTCCATCACCGATCGCCTTGGAGTTCCTGTACATCTTAACATATTCGTCAGACATATACTGAAAATTGAGCATCCAGTTGTAGAGGATATTTTCCTCTCCTTCGGGAATCAGAAGGTGTGCCTTTGCCATAAACTCCGGATCAAGACCGATGAAGCACTCTGCGTGATACAGCGTCTTCCATCTCGTCTCATACACGGCGTCCATCACGACCTTGTCCAGTTTTGTATCGTCAACGCCCGGCTCTCCCTTAATCCGGCGGGCTGCCGCATAACGCCCGGTCACGGCTCCGTCGTTGAACAACAGCACTTTCGCATCTTTCTCAAGACCAAATGTCTCACCGTCCTTGACCGGCATATCGGTCACGATCGTTCCCGGTGAATTTTTGGCAAGCTCATACGCCTGCTTTAACGTGTTGACTTTTACCACGTTATTTCCATAAAAGGCAGCTTCGATAATGGAACGCGTCTTTGAAAAACCAACTTTTCCGGCTCCGATCTCGCCTATCGGATAAAACGCTTTTGTAGACATAAGTGATATCCTCCTTAACAAAATTTTAATTCCATATTGCGAAAAATCCGCTACTTTAACTATACACCAAGTTGCTTTTTTGTCAATGTATTTTCGGGAAAAAGAGAAAAGAACGAATGTTTTTTCCTTTATTTTTTAAACTTTTTATTAAATCTGCACAATTTTTCTTGTGCAAAAACACAAACATATGCTATGATAGCAGATATTCTGTAACGGCCCTGCTGACACGGCTTTCAACCGGTTACAGAATACATGTAATAAATAAAAATTTCATAAAAAGGAGGGTTACTATGACTACAAACCGCTATTGCGAAATCACCCCCGGACTGCAGCAGCTCTCGGCCCTTAGCGAACAATGCGCAAGGATAGATCCCGGGTTATATACAAAGTACGATGTAAAACGTGGTCTTCGTGATTTAAACGGAAAAGGTGTCCTGGTCGGCCTGACCGAGATCTCCGATGTCTGCGCCACCAGAGAAGTAGACGGCCGGTCTGTCCCGGCGGACGGCGAATTGTTTTACAGGGGATACAACGTCAGAGATATTATCGCCGGCATTCCGGAAGAAAGTCATTTTGGATTTGAAGAATGCACATTTCTTCTCTTGTTTGGTAAGCTTCCGAACCGGGTGCAGCTGGAAAAGTTTACCAGCATGCTCAGCGAATACCGTACGCTTCCCACCAGTTTTGTCAGAGATATCATTATGAAAGCACCGAGCAGGGATATGATGAACACCCTCGCGCGAAGTGTCCTGACTCTTTACTCTTACGATGAACTTGCCGATGATATTTCACTTCCAAATGTCTTAAGACAATGTCTGCAGTTAATTAGTTTATTCCCGCTTTTATCCGTCTATGGTTACCAGGCATACAAACATTACCACGACGGCGCCAGCCTCTATATTCATTCTCCAAAAGCAGAATATTCCACTGCAGAAAATATTTTACATATTCTGCGGCCAGACAGTCATTTTACGCCGCTGGAGGCAAAGCTTTTAGATATTGCGCTGATTCTCCACATGGAACACGGCGGCGGAAACAATTCCACGTTTACGACACACCTGGTCTCCTCGTCGGGAACCGATACCTATTCCGCCATCGCCGCATCTTTAGGTTCCTTAAAAGGTCCGAAACATGGCGGAGCAAATATTAAAGTCGTCCGGATGTTCGAAGATATGAAAGAGCATCTCACCGACTGGGAAGACGAAGAGGCGATCAGCCGTTATCTGGCAGCGCTTCTCCACAAAGAAGCTTTCGACCGCGCCGGACTGATCTACGGCATGGGGCATGCTGTCTACTCATTGTCCGACCCGCGTGCACAGATTTTCCGTTCCTTTGTCGAAAAGCTCTCCGCGGAAAAAGGATACGAAAAAGAATTTGCCCTCTACGCTTCCGTAGAACGTCTTGCACCGCAGATTATCGCAAAAGAACGCAAGATCTATAAAGGCGTCAGCCCCAACGTCGATTTCTACAGCGGGTTTGCCTACAGCATGCTGGGCCTTCCGGTGGAACTGTACACACCGATCTTTGCCATCGCGCGTATCGCCGGCTGGAGCGCACACCGCCTGGAAGAACTGGCCATCAACGGCAAGATTATGCGTCCTGCCTATAAAAACGTAGGCGAACACAAAGCATTTATTCCGATGGACAGGCGCTGAAAGCCGCCATTGTAAGACGTACCCTCTGGTGAGAGCAGAGCGTTCAGGCCCACATCCGCTTCTTCACAATACGTAAAGCGCCCGAACACTCTGCCGTGCCGGATATGGTCACGCAATGGCATTTTCCACGCACACGCATTCCTCCGGAGGCTTTTATGAACGCCCCTCATCCATGGACGCCTGAAGCAGCGGCACGGGAGTTCACGCAAAAGACAGATCCCCGCACTGTCTGCTTTATACGGCCTCCATCTCAAACCAGAACGTCGTTCCTTCTCCTGCCCCGCTCTCGACGCCATAACTGACACCGTGAAGCTCCAGGATGCCTTTCACAATGGAAAGTCCGAGCCCGGTCCCCATCACCGCACGCCTGTGCGTCTTGTCTACTTTATAATATCGATCCCATATATAAGGCAGCGCCTCCGGTTCAACGCCCTCTCCGCTGTCCGACACTTCCACGCGCACACGTTTTCCCTCCGTCTTCTGCCTGACCTGCACTACCTTGTCTGCTCCTGTATAATTTACGGCGTTATTGATCAGGTTATACATCACCTGACACATTTTAAACGCATCCGCCTCCACCTCCACGTCCCCGTCATGGGAAAAAAGAATGGTGTAACCGTCCCGCTCCTTCAGCTTATTATAGCGCGAAAGCACCGTCTCAATGCTCTTCGTCAGACTGTAGCGCACAATATGCATTTCCTGGGCGCCTGCCTGTAGTTTTGATATATCAAGCATATCGTTGACCAGACTCGTCAGGCGCTCTGCCTCATCGATCACCACCTGGATATTTTCCGGCGTATTCTCGCCCGGCAGATCGCGCATTCCCTCAGAATAGGCGATAATCATTGTAAGAGGCGTCCGCAGGTCGTGCGATATATTTGCGATCAGCTCTCTTTTGAGCGATTCGCTTTTCAGAAGCTCCGCCGCCGTCTGGTTCAGCGTGTCGGAGAGCTCCGCGACCTCACGGTAATCTCCTCCTTCAAAATGAACGGAAAAATTTCCCTGCGCCATCTCTTTCGCCGACTGACTGATCTGTATCAGAGACTTCGAAACCTGCCTGGATATCAGAAGCGCTATCACAAGCAACAATCCCACCATAATAAAGGTGATCCAGACCAGTTCGGCACGCAGTGTGCTCACAGTGGAATCCACAGGGGTGAGCTGTGTGTTTACCATGACGACATATTCCTTCCCCGCAACGCGCACGAGATTGACATAAATTACACTCTCAATCTGATCCTGTCCCCAGTTCTGCCGGAACATACCGATATCCATCCCCGAAAACCTGTCGTACTTTTCCGTTCTTCTTCCGGCGCCTTCCTCCGACAGACCTGCCCTTTCCTGCGCGCCGCTTTCCTCCACGTACATGCGCTCCTTTCCCGGCGCCTTCTTCCACAGCGCATCCATTTTCAGCAGAGGCAGTCCGGCGGGCGCATATTCACCGATCTCGCCCTCAAATTCAATCTTGGCTGTCCCGCCGTTCTCCCATGCTTTTCTGTAATAACACGCAAACTGCTCATCCGACATGGCGCCCAGACGTGAATTTGCAATATATTCCGCGTCATGAACCGCATTTCCTTTCATATCCGTCACAAAAATGGCCACATTATTTTCCGCGGCCAGCTCGTCTATTTTTTCATCCGCAATTTCTGTTTCTTTCTTTAGCGCTTCAATCGTAGCTGAAATGATTTTTTCTGCATATCTGGTCTTCGTTTTTTTATAAAAAGTATCCAGATAACAGACCTGTATCAGCCAGAGCACGACCAGAAGTATACCCGTAAACACGAGCAGATAAAAAAAGATCCTCCATTTAATACTGATCTTCTGCCGCATCAAAACGATACCCCACTCCCCTTAAAGTCACCAGAAACTTCCTGTACTCCCCAAGTCTGCCCCGGAGCAGCTTGATATGGGTATCCAGCGTCCTGTCGTCCCCATAGTAGTCATATCCCCACACCTGGGAAAGCAGCGTTTCACGCCGCAGTGCAATATTCCGGTTTCTGACCAGGTAAAAGAGAAGGTCATACTCTTTTGGAGAAAGCTCCGCCCTCTGCCCGTCCACACTGACGGTCCGCCCGGTAAAATCGATGAGAAGCCCCTCCGCCTTAAAAATGTCATGCCCTGCCTGCTCTTCTCTGGGCCGGCCGCGCCCGATGACTACGTGAATCCGCATCATCAGCTCTCTGGGCGAAAACGGTTTCACCACATAATCGTCGATCCCAAGCTCAAACCCGTGAATCCGGTCATACTCCTCCCCGCGCGCAGAGAGCATGATCACCGGAGTCTTTTTTCTCTTTCTGATCTCCCCGCAGGCAGAAAACCCGTCCAGACCCGGCATCATAATATCCAGAATCACAACATCAAAATTCTGCTCCTCACACAGACGGACAGCCTCCAGGCCGTCCGCCGCCTCCACGATCTCATACCCTTCAGACTCACCAAATTTGCGGATGATCGCCCGGATTTTTTCTTCGTCGTCCGCCACCAGAATCCTGCTCATATCCCTCCCCCTTTCCCATATCTCCTGTTCCTTACAGATAATCCCGCCTCGCCCGATGCAGACTGGAGTAAAACCAGCAGAATGCCAGAAAAAACGATACCATTTTCACATAATCCCAGTATCTCATCGAAAAAAACAGGTCGTTTACCACCCCTGAGCCCCCCGCCAGAATAAGAACGATTCCAAGGGCAGTCTCCCTCCAGTACATAAAGCCAACCCATCCGTCTCTGTCACGACAGGCAGCGCTTTCTTCTCCGGTCAGTATGACACTGCCGATCTCGCCGCTCTTTTTCATGCGCACTCCCGCAGCCGCCATATAGAGACCGGAAATCACCATGATCACATCGAAAACCGTCATGATATCCATCTTTTGTTCCCTTCCTTTCTCTGTTTCATTATAATCGTTATCGTTCCCCGGTGCAATCTCCGCAAAAACTTTAAATTACCTTCATGAAATTTTAACAAATTCCACAATATTGATTGAACTATTTTTTTTCTTAGTGTAAAATAGGACTGTGTATATTATTCTGGGATAGAGGAGATTTTACCATGACATTAAATAATGTAAAAATTCTAATTGGAGATGATTCCATTCTCGCGAGAAAACAGCTGAAGGATGTCATCCGGTCTTACGGCTCCCCCATTTTTTTCGAAGCTGCCAACGGGCAGGAAGCAGTAGATGCCTATAAAAAAGAAACCCCGGATCTTGTTTTCCTCGACATTGTAATGCCAGTCAAAGATGGAATTACCGCCGTCAGCGAGATTGTCGGCCACGATAAAAACGCAGACATCGTGATTGTATCCTCCGTCGGGACTCAGACCCAGCTCAAGGCAGCCATTGAAGCCGGCGCGAATGATTTTATTCAAAAACCCTTGAATGCAGATCAGGTTCGTCACATTATTACCTCAAGATTTGAAGGGAGATAACTATGTACGCTCAGTTTTTCGGCAATTACCTTCTGACAAGGGATATTGTCACCAAAGAACAGTTAATCACTGCCATGCAGAAAAAGACTTCCCAGCATATGAAGCTTGGGACACTGGCGATTCATGCCGGATATATGACCGCGGGCGAGGTGGACCGGGTTATTATTCTGCAGACGCACCAGGACAAGCGTTTTGGGGAGATCGCAATACACGAAGGTTACCTTACCGAAACGCAGGTTGCAGAGTTGCTGAAAAAGCAGAAACCGGATTTTCTCCGCCTGGGACAGGTTCTGATCGAGGACGGCGTTCTGGACAACGAACAGCTGCAGGATGCCATTATCAACTACCAGTCAGAGAGCGAATTTGACGACTTTATCTATTCCGACGAGACCAGGGAGACAATCGAACACCTTCTGGCAAATTTCTTTGTTGCGAGCGAACGGCCGCTTACCAGATACGAGCTCTCCTACCTCCAGTTATTGTTCAATAACCTTGTCCGTTTTATCGGCGATGATTTTACCCCCGTCGCCCCTTATTCGGCAAAAGAATACCCGACGAATTACTGTGTTTCACAGAAAGTGTCGGGCGAGTTTTCGGTGCGGATTTCCATCGATATGACAAAGAAATGCTGTATCGACTTTGCTTCCAGATATGCCAGAGAGATTTTTCCGGACTTTGACGAATACGTACAGGCTTCTCTCGAAGACTTTTTAAATCTTCACAACGGCCTTTTTACGGTTAATCTGTCCAACGATTATTCCGTAGAACTACAGCCGGATCCTCCTGCGCTGGAGACAAGAGAGCTGCTCACATTCCAGACAGAAACCTATCTTCTTCCGATTATTTATCCGTTTGGAATGCTTCACTTTATCATCGAGATCGCTCCCGTTGAATAGCACTTTCCCGTCGCGGGCAGAAAAAACGGGCAGAAGATTGTCTTTTCTCTTCTGCCCGCACGAAAGCGCATCTGCGTTTCTCATTATTCCTTTCTATGTGCCGTAACACAATCCGGTCACTTTTCTCACAGCATGCCAAGAAACCGCTTCACCGTCTGCGGCATCTCTGCAACCCCGCACACCGTGTCGTGAAGCACCGGGGCATTGCGTATTTCCTCAATCGCCTTTGGCAGAGCGATATTTCCGATTCTGGAAAGCTCATCGACCAGCTCAAAATCCGTCATTTTATCATACCCGCCATCAATGGCTCTCATAACGCTCCTTGTGAACTTAAACGGACTTGCGGTGGAAGCGATCACCGTTTTTGTCGCTGCATCACCTGTGTCTTTTTTATAGGACCGATAGACGCCTGCCGCGACAGCCGTGTGGGTATCTATGATGTACCCTGTCTTTTCGTACAGTTCACGGATCACCGCCGCCGTCTCCTCCTCACCGGTACAGCCGCCGTAGAAGTCCGCAAGCTGTTCCTGCATTTCTTCCGTGATCTCATACTTCCCGGACTCTGCAAGTTCCCGCATAAGAGCCGCGTTCTTTTCGGCGTCTCCCCCGGCGATCCGGTAAATCAGCCGCTCAAGATTGCTGGAGATCAGAATATCCATCGACGGTGAGCTCGTCAGCACAAATTCCCTGTTTTTATCGTAAACGCCGGTCGCAAAAAAATCATACAATACTTTGTTCTCATTGGACGCACAGATCAGCTTCGCGATCGGAAGCCCCATCTGTTTTGCATAAAAGGCGGCAAGGATATTTCCAAAATTTCCGGTCGGAACCGTCACATTGATCTTTTCTCCGTCAGCGATGACGTCGTTTGCAACCAGTCTGCCATAGGCATGGACGTAATATACAATCTGGGGGACAAGACGCCCGATATTGATCGAATTGGCCGAGGAAAACTGATAACCGGCTTTCTGCATCTGCTCTTTCAGTACTGCATCCGAAAACATCTCTTTGACCCCCGTCTGTGCCTGGTCAAAATTGCCGTTTATCCCTGCGACAAACGTATTGTCTCCTTTCTGCGTCACCATCTGCAGCTCCTGTATCGGACTGACGCCGCCTTTTGGATAAAAGACGATAATTTTTGTCCCCGGTACGTCCGCAAATCCCGCGAGCGCCGCCTTTCCTGTATCTCCGGAGGTCGCCGTCAGAATCACAATCTCATTCTGAACATGGTTCTTTTTCGCCGCTGTCACGAGAAGATGCGGCAATATGGAAAGCGCCATATCCTTAAATGCGATTGTAGGACCATGGAACAATTCCAGATAATACGCTCCGTCCGCGTCCACGAGCGGCGCGATCTCCTCTGTGTCAAACTTGCCATCGTAAGCGGCGGCAATACACTTCTTCAGCTCTTCTTCCGTAAAATCGGTAAAAAACTGCTTCATCACCTCATATGCCGTCTCCTGATAAGTCATCCCGGCAAGCTCTGCCACACCAACGGCAAGCGGCGGTATCGCGGACGGCACAAACAGGCCGCCGTCGTCCGCCAGGCCTTTTAGAATCGCCTGGGAGGCAGATACCTTTTCCGCAGCGTTTCTTGTACTTGTATACACGATTTCCATCATAAAATCCTCTTATCCTTTCCTCTTTCCGACCGGTGAAACCGTATCCGGTTTCACTATTATAGTATAAAAAGACGCCCGGAGCAACCATAACATCCGTTCATTCCCGGCTTGCATTCATTTCTCTTTCATGCTATTCTATATCCATCTCACAAATGCAAAGTGACATACTTTAACAACAACGGAGGTATTTATGCTCCCGGGAGTTTATACTGCGGTGCGCAAAAACGGCACCCTCTACTATCGTTCCAGTATCAATTATCACAGCAAACACATCAGTCTGGGCAGTTTTCCGACAGAAGGTGAAGCTGCAAGGGCATACCGGGAAGCGTCCTTTCTGCTCTCAGACGCATCGGTGACCATTCACAACGTATTCGACGGCATTCTTTCCTGCCCCGACGACACAAAAACGGAGAAAAACACAAAAACGGCCGGAATGTCGGCACTCTCGCCGGAAAAGGCCGTCATACTGCTGAATTTCAGGGACAACGGCCTTTATATTAAAAATCCGATCTATCTGCGCAAAGGGTATTTCAGTTATTTTCTCTCCCCGTCCATTGAGCTGAAATTTGACATCGATGATCTGTTTTATTATTCAAGCCACAAGATTCAGAAACGACAGGGGTATCTCTTTGTCAGCGACTATGGCACGCAGTATTCCATTCTGGGACGCTGCGGCATCCGCCCCTATGCAGTCGCAGGGCGCGATTACGAATTTGCCAACGGAGACCCTTTTGATTTCCGGTATTCCAATATGATAATCAGAACCAGATTTCACGGTGTCGTTCTGATACGCCAGAAGGGAAAAGAACGCTACCGCGCCCGCATCCACATCAACGGCACCTATATTGTCGGCACTTATGAATCCGAGGAAAAGGCCGCCGTCGCTTACAATAAGGCTGCCGATCTGGCGAAAGCGGCCGGCATCCGGAAAAATTTCCCGGAAAATTATGTAGACGCCTTTTCCCCGAAAGAATACGCGCAGCTCTACACCGAACTAAAGCTTTCCAGGCGCTACCTCCAATATCTGAGGACACGAAGAACCGCCCAGGATAAGACCTGAACCTTACGGCCTCTTTCAGGATTTCTGATTAATATAGTTTACCAGTCCCTCGCAGTCGATGATTTTCTGCATAAACGGCGGAAATGCCTGCCCTTTGAATGTCGCGCCCGTCGTCGTGTCTGTAATCACCCCGGAATCAAAATCCACCTCGACCTCGTCCCCCGCCGCGATCGCGTTCGCCGCTTCCCCACACTCTATGATCGGAAGCCCGATATTGATCGCATTCCGGTAAAAAATCCGTGCAAATGTCTCTGCAATCACGCAGCTCACTCCCGCTGCTTTGATCGCAATCGGCGCATGTTCCCTCGAAGAACCACAGCCAAAATTCTTATCGGCGACGATGATATCGCCTTCTCTTACCTTTTTCACAAATTCACTGTCAATATCTTCCATACAGTGTGCCGCAAGCTCTTTCGGATCGGAAGAGTTTAAGTACCTTGCAGGAATAATGACATCCGTATCCACATTGTCACCATATTTAAATACACGGCCCTTTGCTGCCTTCATATCACATCTCTCTCCTTTTTCTGATTCTCATTGTCAAAATCCGTTCTGTACTCAGTCCAGCTCATCCGGACCCGAAAGTTTTCCCGTGACTGCACTCGCCGCCGCCACCGCAGGGCCTGCCAGATATATCTCCGATTCTACATGCCCCATTCTGCCGACAAAGTTCCGGTTTGTCGTGGACACACAGCGCTCGTGTTCCGCCAGAATCCCCATATATCCGCCGAGACAAGGCCCACAGGTCGGCGTACTTACGATGGCTCCGGCCTCCACAAATATTTTTAACAGCCCCTCCTCCATAGCGGTAAGATAAATCTGCTGTGTCGCCGGGATAATAATCACACGCATCCCCTTTGCAACTTTGCGTCCCTTTAAAATAGAAGCTGCGATCCTGAGATCATCCATCCTCCCGTTCGTGCAGGAACCGATCACAACCTGATCAATTTTAAGATCACCCGCCTCATCGATTGTCCTTGTGTTTTCCGGAAGATGCGGAAACGCCACCGTCGGTTTTAACGCGCCCAGGTCAATCGTATATTCCTCGTCATATACCGCATCCTCATCCGCCTCATAGATCACATACGGACGGTTTCCATGCTCTTTCATATACTGTTCCGCCAGCGCATCAACCGGAAAAATACCGTTTTTGCCGCCCGCTTCAATCGCCATATTGGCGATCGTAAAACGATCGTCCATCGTCAGATAGGAAATACCGTCCCCGGTAAACTCCATGGATTTATAGAGCGCGCCGTCGACACCGATTTTACCGATAATGTGCAATATGATGTCTTTTCCGCCGATCCATTTCGCCGGTTTTCCGGTCAGATGAAACCGGATCGCCGCCGGCACCTTAAACCATGCTTTTCCCGTCGCCATGCCGGCCGCCATATCCGTGCTCCCGACCCCGGTTGAAAATGCCCCGAGCGCCCCATACGTACAGGTGTGGGAATCCGCCCCGATGATGACGTCGCCCGCCACCGTCAGTCCTTTTTCGGGCAGAAGCGCGTGCTCAATGCCCATCTCGCCCACATCAAAATAATTCGTAATCTCATGCTTACAGGCAAACTCTCTGACACATTTACAGTGTTGCGCGGATTTGATGTCCTTATTCGGCACAAAATGATCCAGCACCAGCGCAATCTTATCTTTGTCAAAGACGCCGTCCGCCTTCATTTTGTCCATCTCGTGAATCGCCACCGGCGAAGTGATATCGTTCCCTAAAACCAGGTCTAAATCCGCTTCAATCAGCTGTCCCGCACTCACCTCGGGAAGCCCTGCATGCGCTGCAAGAATTTTCTGCGTCATCGTCATACCCATGCGTCGTATCCTCCTGAAATATAAAAAATAAAATACAGCCATCTCACGCTGCTCTCTGAAACCATTCTATCATACCATACATTATAATAAAAATACATAATAAATATATTTACCATAACCATGTGCTATGGTATACTTTTTAAAAAGGGCAGATGTAAAACCTTCTTTTCACAAGGGCAGTCTGCACGCTGCCCGTCACGAAGTCACCTACGCACAAAAACCAGCGCAGAAATGAGGATTGCCATGAATCAGAATCTGTCGTCATACCGCATTTTTTACACCGTCGCCAACACCGGAAATATTTCAAAAGCCGCAAAGGAACTATATATCAGCCAGCCGGCCATCAGCAAATCGATTCAGAAGCTGGAAGAAAATGTGGGATGCCGCCTGTTTACCAGAAGCTCAAGAGGCGTCCTTCTGACGGAAGAAGGACAGCTTCTCTATGACCACGTGCGCGCCGCCTTTGAAACCCTCTCCATCGGGGAGGAAAAATTAAAGCGCTCTATAGAACTGGGCATCGGCCACCTGAAGCTTGGCGTCAGTTCGACTCTGTGCAAATATCTTCTGCTGCCCTACCTCAAAGAATTTATCCGGCGAAACCCACACATTTCCATTTCCATCACCTGCCAGTCGACAAACGAAACCTTAAAACTCCTTGAAGACGACAAGATCGACATCGGCCTGGTCGGAAAACCGGATTCCCCGAAACAGATTCAGTTCGACTTTCTCGAAGAAATTGAAGACATCTTCGTGGCCACAAAGGACTATCTGCGCAATCTCTGCGCCCGCAGTGTACCGAAAAGCGCCATTCTGTCCTCCGCCACGCTGATGCTGCTCGACAAAAACAATATGACGCGCCGCTTTATCGACGATTATCTGCAGGAAAATGAAATTGAAATCAGAGACACCATCAGTATCTCCGATATGGATCTGCTGATCGATTTTGCCCGGATCGGCGTCGGCGTTGCCTGCGTCATCCGGAATTTTGTGCGCGCAGACCTCTCAGCCGGCACACTCATTGAAATTCCGCTAAAGACCCCCATTCCCACGAGGGAAGTCGGCTTCGTCTATAAGACCGGAACCCGGCCTTCAAAATCGCTGGAGGCTTTTATCCGGTTTTACCGGGAATCAAAGCCTTAAATCCTCCGGAAAGAAAAAGCATGGCCGGGCCGGACGCATCAAAGTCCGGCAAAGCCATGCCCTTTCTCATCATCACAGACAAAACCTCACCTCACCACAAAGTCTCTGATCTCTTCCATCACAGGCTCCGACTCGTCGTAGATAGACAACGTCAGCGGAGACGATAAATCCATTGTACAGATTCCTAAAATCGACTTTCCGTCCACTGTGTAATTTCCTTTGGCCAGATCAAAGGAACCGCCGTAACGACTTAAAATATTACAGAGCTTCTCCGCCTTTTCGGGTGCATTGATCAATACCTGTACCTGCTTCATACGTTTCGACCTCCTTTTCCTTTTCATAAATATAGTATTCCACAGTTACGGTGCGGGTAATCGCGTCCGAAAGATATTTTACCGCAGCATCCGCGGGATATGTATAAATGATTTCAGAACACATATACTATACCTGTGAGAAAATCAGCGTGCCGCACGAAACGGAACATTGCGGGCAACAGTCAGACCGCACGAAAGCCTGAAAGCGAAAGGAATGTGCTGATTTTTTACACGCAGATTTGTGTCGGAGCGTCACAAACTTGTCTGATGGGGGACGCAGAATTGAGCTCTGCACCGCCCCGCCGCGTAAACGCTCCGGAATGGAGGATTGCCATGACCCGGCTTCGACGCTTTACAATTACCGGAATCCTGTTCGTTCTGACAACAGGATCGCTCGCTCATTTTTTTTATGAATGGTCGGGAAATCAATTTGTAATCGGCCTTTTTTCTCCTGTCAGCGAATCCGTGTGGGAACATATGAAATTAGTATTTTTTCCCATGCTGCTCTATTCGTCTGTCATGTATTTTTCACTAAAAAAAGAATATCCCTGCATCACATCCGCTCTCTCTTTCGGAATCATTCTGGGGACATTCCTCGTTCCATTTTTCTTTTATTCTTATACGCTCCTGACCGGCCACGATATTTTTCTTCTCGACATCGCTGCTTTTGCGCTCAGCATTCTGATCGCTTTTTTCTCTGTATACAGACTGGCCCTCTCCTGTATGGCAGCGCCTTTTCGTTTTCCGTTGTCTGTCATTGTCTGCGTCATTTTCCTGTGCTTCCTGCTGTTTACCTGTTATCCGCCCGACTATCACCTGTTTGCCGATCCCGCTGCCTCCTAAAACAATTTCCGTCACACTTCCCCGGCGCCATTTCAGATCAATCTGTTTTCCCACATAGCGCCTCAGACGATCCGGTCAGGTCCCGCGGCAAAATAATACGCCGTCCCATCCTCATCCAGAAAACGCCGCACCTCCACACCAAAAACCTCGCGCAGCACACCGCCCGCATACACTTCCTCGGGCGTTCCTTCCATCACAATCCGCCCTTCCCGCATTACCAGAACCCGGTCGGAAATGCGAAGTGCGCTGTTCATGTCGTGAAGCACGGCCGCCACAGTCTTTCCCCTTTCCTTCAGCTTCTGCATCAGCGCGGAAAGCTCCGCCTGATAACGTACATCCAGATAAGTCGCCGGCTCGTCCAGAAGAAGCAGATCCGTGTCCCCGGCAAGCGCCATCGCCAGATATACCTTCTGCCGCTCCCCGCCGGAAAGCGCCTCCATCTGTGCATCCTTAAGATCCCAGATGCCAATCTCCTCCATCACGCTGCGGCAGACCGCATAATCCTGCTTTCTGTAATGTCTGGGATACGACAGATAGGGAAACCTGCCGTGCAGCACCAGCCTTCCCGCCGTGATGGAACCTGCCGGACGAATCTGCGGCAGGTAGGAAACCCGCTGTGCAAACGCGCGGCTTCCCACTTCTTTTACCGGCCGGCCGTCAAGGCAGATCGTTCCCGAAAACACACTGCAGAATCCCATCACAGCTTTCATCAGCGTACTCTTCCCGCTCCCGTTCGGCCCGATCACCGAAATGATCTGCGCCCCGGAAAACGCCGCGTCGATATCCCTTATCACCGGCTTTCTCCCATAACCGGCGCTTAAGCCTTCTATTTTAAGCATTCCATTTCCTCCGAATCAGCAGCCAGAAAAAGAACGGCGCTCCCACAAACGATAAAATAATTCCGACGGGAATCTCATACGGCGCAAAAACAGTCCGCCCGAGAAAATCACAGAACATCAGAAAGAAAGCCCCCAGCATTCCGGAAGCCGGCAGAAAATAACGGCATTCCCCGCCGACGAGCAGACGCGCAATATGCGGGACAAGGAGCCCTACAAATCCGATCAGGCCGGCAAAACTGACGGAAGCTCCGGCGAGCACCGCCGCGAGCGCCAGAAAAAGAAAACGATAAAACGGAACTGACAGCCCCAGTGACTTCGCCGTCTCTTCCCCCTGCGCAAAAACTTCAAGCTCGTTGCAGAACAAAACCGTTAAAACGGCAGCCGCAAAAACAGCGATGGCGGCCGCCTTAAGGACGGGTACGCTGATCCCGCCAAGCCCGCCGATCTTAAAGGCATTGCTGGCGACCAGAGACTCCTCACTAAACGTAAAAACAGCATCCGACGCACCGTTTAAAATACTGTTGACCGCCACGCCCGAAAGCACAAGCGTTATTTTGGAAGCTCCTGTCTTTTTCCCAAACAGATAGACAAAAAGTACCGTCAGAAAGGCGCCGGCAAACGCGGCGAAGGGATACCAGGCATACGCCCTCGGAAACAGCGCCGAGATGAGCACGACCGCAAACCCGGCTCCCGCATTGACGCCGATTATATTCGGACCCGCCAGCGGATTGTCCAGAATCATCTGAATCACGGCTCCCGAAAGGGCAAGTCCCGTTCCCGCCACAAACGCTCCCGCCACCCGCGGCAGACGCACATACAGGAGAATACGCCCCTGCACGCCGGGCTCATCCCCTAAGAGCAGAGCCAGAATCTCACCCGGTCCGATCTGCACTGCGCCGAAAAGAATGCCGATCACCGCCATCCCCGCCATGGCAAAAAAGAACATCAGAAGACGAATCCGGATTTTTCTGTTACTCCGCTCCATAGATATCGTCCGCCAGAATGCGATAACTTTCTTCCCATCTGCTGTTTGGCTTGTTGTGAAACAGCTCTTTTGGAAGCACATAGTAATGATTTTTCTCCACCGCTGAAAGTCCCTGCCAGGCCGGATTTGCCAGAAGCTGCTCTTCCACCATGGCGAGCGCCGCTTCCTCCGACTCCCCCATCGTCGTCACGAAAATAAAATCCGGATCCGCGGCGATAATCGCTTCCATGCTCAGATCCTCCAGAAGAGAATCGTCACTGTCGGCGATATTGACACAGCCTAAGTCTTTTAACATCCGCCCGGTCATACTGTCGCTCCCCTTCGCGCGCACGCCTGTGGAAAATGCGCGCAGAAACAGGACCGTCGGGCTTTTCCCGTCTTCCCCGGCGCTCCACCCTTCTGTTGAGGCCTCTTTGGCCGCCGCGGCCCGCGCCGTCTGCTTTGCAATGCCCTCTTCGACCGCAACGACATTTTCCTCGTACAGATCGTCCCTCCCTGTAATGGAAGTTAAGATTTTCATCATCTCTTTATAATCCTCAAAATGCTCCACCTGAAAATACGCCGTCGTAATCCCCGCAGACTCCAGCGTGTCTTTCAGCCTGGCATGTCCCTCAATCGCCGCCGATAAAATGACAAAGTCCACATCCGCCGCAATCATCTCTTCCACCCCCGGCGCCTTCACGGATCCCAGATTTACCAGTCCTTTCGGAAACGAAGAAGAGGCCAGAAGACTTCCCGCGTCCTCCGTCACCGCCACAAGCGGCCCGCCCGCCAGAAGCCACGCATCCGCATAGCTCTCCGAGAGCGCCGCCGTATTTTCAAAATGTTCCACTGTCACGGAATTACCCAGCGCGTCCGTAAACGTGAATACTGCAGGTGCCTTTATCCCGGCTTCCGTTCCCTCTTCTGTCCCTGTAACGACTGCCCTGTCCTTTGTCTGTGAAACGGTTTCGTTTTCCTGCACTTTATCTTCTGTCGTATCTTTCCGGCCGCATCCGGCGGCACTTAGCATACCGGCCAGACAAAACAGTACGCACAACACCCATTTTTTCATAAATAATATTCCCTCTCCTCTCTTTTTCCTGTTATTCTATCACTCTCTCCTGCGATACGCCAGAAAAAAATTTAAATACATCGGGCATGATGTCACAGAATCTGACGGAACAGCGTAATAAAAGAATACCCTGGCTGTCAGACAGCCAGAGTATTCTTTTACCTTGATCAGACAAGTACTCCTTCTTCTCTATCCCTATGCAATCAGCGCAAACTCATACCCTTTCTCCCTCACCTGGTCAATAAAGCGCCCCAGCACCGCCGTGTTTGTCTTCGACTCCGCGTGCAGGAGATAGACCGCGCCCGGGTGAAGTTTTTCAATCATCTTATTCAGACTCTCTTCCTCGTCGGGCTGATTTTCCACATCATAATCCAGATAAGCAAAACTCCAGAACACGCTCTTGTAATTACAGTTATTTACAATGGCAAGAGACTGCTCGCTGAACTTTCCCGCCGGATAGCGGAAAAGATGCATCTCATAGCCAAAATTCTCTTTCATATAAGCATGATTTTCAAGTACTTCTTTCTGCTGCTCCTCCATCGAGAGGGACGGCAGTCCTGCCGACGGATGCGTCACGCTGTGGTTTCCGACGGTGTGGCCCTCCGCAATCATGCGCTTTACCAGATCAGGCTCCTGCTTCGCATACGGCTCCGTCACAAAAAAAACAGCTTTCACATTTTTCTCCTTAAGCGTATCAAGTATGGAAGGCGTACACCCATACTCATACCCTTCATCGAGCGTGAGATAGATCGTCTGGCTCTCCTCACCGATAAAAAGTGCGTTTTTGTCCCCATACTGCTGCTGTGCGGTCAGCGCGCCTGTGGGACGGTTCTTCTCGTCGACATTGCTTCCCTGTCCCCAGTCCATACTCTGGCTGCCAAGCGTCTCCACTCCGGAAATTTTCGGGTACTGGGGCGCGGCCGCGGATCCACCCGCTCCGCCGCTCTCCGTACTCTCCGGAGATATCTGTTCGCTGCCGGGTGCAGGCGCCTCTTTCCCGCCGTCCGCCCCCGTCTGCCCGGATGCCTCTTTTTTGCAGGAAGCCAGAATCGCATCGCCGATGGCCGCCGCATAGGCTTCCAGTTTTTCGTCAAATAACTGATTATCCCCCGCATTATTGATAAATCCAAGCTCTATCAGGCAGGACGGCATGTCCGTATGGCTGTTCACATAATAATCCTTGTTTTCACTCTTCTGAGTTCCTTTTTTTACGCCGCGGTCTCTCGACACCCCGACGTCAGCCAGACCGTTTCTGATATTGGTCGCAAGCGTTACGGTTTCTTCCGGAGCCTTGCCCTCAATCCAGACTTCCAGGCCGTTTCCGTCTCCCTCGTTCCGGTGCAGGGAAACAAAAATATCCGCCTTGCTCCTGTTTGCAATCTCACAGCGCGCCTCAAGGCTGAAAAACGTATCGTCGTCGCGCGTCATCACCACCCTGGCATCCTTCTGCTTCAGATACGCCGCAACCGCCTGCGCCGCTTTCAGATTGTCGGCCTTCTCGGTCCTGCTGCCGTTCACCGAGCCGTCGTCCCTGCCCCCGTGCCCGGCGTCCAGGCAGATTAACGGCCCGCTTTCCGTCTGCGCCTGCGAATCACTGATAATACTGCCCACAATCTTTTCGACTTCTTCACTCTCGGACGAACGGTTTATGGCCCAGCCCAGCCCCTGAAACGCTGCAATCACCACAAGAAGCTCCAGAGAACAATATGCAATGCTGATCAAATTTCTAAGATATTTCTTTTTCCGTCTTTCTCTGTCCAAATCGATTCACTCTCTGCCTTTTCCTGTTTTTTCCTACTATTATTCTAGCCTGACTGCAGAAAAAATGCCAATGAATTATTTCTTAAGATATTATGACGATACCATGAATGGCTTATAAAAGAAATTGCGCCAGCGCATAATTGCTCAGATCCTGTCCTTTTTCCGAAAGGTATACCCGGCCCGCCCGTTTCATCAGCAGTTCTTCCTCCTGAAGCTTTGTGAGAACCTCATAGTAGACCGCTTCGATCGGCACGCCGAATGCCCGTTCGAATTTCTGCCTCGATATCCCCTCGATCATTCTTAACCCCAGAAACATAAATTCCTCGATCTGTGCCTTGCGCGTGATGCGCTCCGCAGAGACATGCAGATTGGTCGCGGGAACCGCATCCAGGTACGTAAACTCTCCCTCTCCCCTGTCCTCTGTCACCTCGTTGTGAACAACGACTTCTTTTATTTTTTCCGTCCCGCCGATATAGGCATAGAGCTCCCTCGTGTTGCCATAGCGGATATTTTCCATCAGAGATGCCGCCCCCAGCCCGAGTCCGAGATAATTGTCCCGTTCCCAGTACCCGATATTGTGTCTGCACTCATAACCGCGCCGCGCAAAATTGGATACTTCATAGTGAACATAACCGGCCTCTTTTAAAATCTGCTCGGTCACTTTTGTCATCCGGTACAGATCGTCCTCTGACGGCAGCGCCACCGGTTTCATGCCGGCATGCTGTTTGACGGCGTCAAACTTATAGAGATCATAAAAGGGCGTTCCCTTTTCGATCATCAGCGTGTACACGGAGATATGTTCCGCCCCCAGATCCGCAACCTGTCTCACGGAGCGGATACAGTCCTCTACGGTCTGGCGCGGCAGTGCATTCATCAGATCCACATTGATATTTTCAAATCCCCAGGCGCGCGCCGTCTCATACGTGCGCAGAAACTGATCAAAGGTATGGATGCGCCCGAGGTGCTTCAGCTGCACATCGTCAGTCGACTGCATGCCGATGCTTAAGCGGTTGATTCCTGCCTCGCGGTAAACGGCAAATTTGCGCTCTGTCAGCGTCCCCGGGTTGCACTCAATGGAAATCTCGGCATAGGGCGACACGACAAAACAGCGCCGCACCGCTTTCATCACAGCCTCAATCGCCTCTTCCCTGAGCCAGGAAGGCGTGCCGCCGCCAATATAGACCGTGGTCACCGTATACTCAAAACAATGCGGTCCATAATAAGCAATTTCCCGAAGCAGCGCGTCAACATAGGCACTGTGAACATCCTCGCCCGCGGGAAAAGACAAAAAATCGCAATATTGGCATTTCCTGACACAGAACGGAATGTGAATATATAATTCCAGCTCTTTGTTTTTCATCGCCTGTCCCATGTGCCTTTAATCCTCATCCAGCTTTAACACGCTCATAAAAGCTTCCTGCGGAATCTCCACGCTTCCCACCTGGCGCATCCGCTTTTTTCCCTCTTTCTGTTTTTCGAGAAGCTTGCGCTTGCGCGAAATATCCCCGCCGTAACACTTCGCCAGCACATCCTTGCGCATCGCCTTTACAGTCTCCCTGGCGATCACCCTGCCGCCCACGGCGGCCTGAATCGGTATCTCAAACAGATGGCGCGGTATCTCCTCCTTCAGCCGCTCACACATCCTTCTTCCCCGTTCGTAGGCATTGTCCTTAAACACAATAAAAGAGAGGGCGTCCACCTGCTCCCTGTTGATCAGAATATCCAGTCTGACCAGCTCGGAACGCACATAGCCCTTCAGCTCATAATCAAAGGACGCGTACCCTCTGGAGCGGGATTTGAGCGCGTCAAAAAAATCATAGATAATCTCATTGAGCGGAAGATCGTATTTAATCAGCGCACGGGTCGCCTCAATATACTCCATGCTGATATACACGCCGCGGCGCTCCTGGCAGAGTGTCATAATGGATCCCACATAATCGCTCGTCACCATGATTTCCGCGGAGACAACCGGTTCTTCCATATAAGCGATCTCCGACGGATCCGGCAGATTGGACGGGTTGGTCAGCTCAATCATACTCCCGTCCGTTTTATATACTTTATAGATTACGCCTGGCGCCGTCGTCACAAGATCAAGCGCAAATTCCCGCTCCAGGCGCTCCTGAATAATCTCGAGGTGGAGCAGACCTAAAAATCCACAGCGGAAGCCAAATCCCAGCGCAAGCGACGTCTCCGGCTCAAACTGCAGGGAAGCATCGTTGACCTGAAGCTTCTCAAGGGCGTCCCTTAAATCCGGATACCTCGCACTGTCCGCCGGATATACCCCACAATAGACCATCGGATTTACCTTTTTGTACCCCGGCAGAGGCTCGCTGCACGGGCGGGCAGAATTAGTCACCGTATCCCCGACGCGGGTATCCCCGACATTTTTGATACTGGCGCACAGATATCCGACCATGCCCGCGGAAAGCTCGTCACAGGGGATAAACTGTCCCGCGCCGAAATATCCGACCTCCGTCACCTCAGACGTCGCGCCGGTGGCCATCATCCGGATCGGATCCCCTACCCTGACGCTCCCTTCTCTGATGCGGCAGAATACGATCACGCCCTTGTAAGAATCATAGAGCGCATCAAAAATGAGCGCTTTAAGAGGGGCCGAAACGTCTCCGGACGGAGCCGGGATTTTTTCAACGATCTGCTCTAATACCTGATCGACATTCAGCCCTGTCTTTGCCGAAATCCGCGGCGCTTCCTCCGCCTCGATTCCGATCACATCCTCGATCTCCTGCACCACTTCGTCCGGCTGTGCACCCGGCAGATCAATCTTGTTGATGACGGGCATAATGTCCAGATCGTGGTCCAGCGCCAGATAAACGTTGGCAAGTGTCTGTGCTTCGACCCCCTGCGCCGCGTCCACTACAAGAATGGCGCCGTCGCAGGCCGCAAGACTGCGCGAAACCTCATAGTTGAAATCCACATGTCCCGGCGTATCGATCAGATTAAAAATATATTCTTCACCGTCTTTTGCCTTATAGATAATGCGGACAGCCTGAGACTTGATCGTGATGCCCCGTTCACGCTCCAGCTCCATATTGTCAAGAACCTGCGCCTGCATCTCACGGCTGGTCAGCGTCCCCGTGCTCTCTATAATGCGGTCGGCCAGCGTCGATTTCCCGTGGTCGATATGCGCGATAATACAAAAATTTCTGATTTTACTTTGTTCGACTGCCATTTCCGTCCTCCATACTGCCGTATATTTTGTCTATTATACGTGATCGCCAAAGAATCCGTCAAGTGCCGCAGGGCTTTGTCCATTCGCGAAACAGGGCAATCTCCCGCCGGTATCCCTCGTCGTCGTTCGGCGTTTCCAGAATAAACGGCCTGCCCTCCAGCAGGGGATGGACGGCCACGCGCCGCAGCGCATCGGCGCCGATACATCCCTCTCCGATTCTCGCATGGCGGTCCTTGCGTGCACCGCATGCATTCATGCTGTCATTGAAATGGACGGCGCACAGCCGGTCGAGCCCGATCACGCGGTCAAACGCTTCCAGCACCTCGTCCAGACGGTCTGCGATATCGTATCCGCCGTCCCAGACGTGACAGGTATCAAAACAGACGCCGACTTTTTCCTTTAACTGCACCGCATCCAGAATGGCCCGCAGCTCCTCAAACGACCGGCCGACCTCGCTCCCTTTCCCCGCCATCGTCTCCAGCAGCACCATCGTCGTCTGCTCCTTTGTAAGAACCTTATTCAACGCCTCCGCAATCAGCGCGATACCGGCCTTCGTCCCCTGTCCTACATGGGACCCTGGATGGAAATTGTAGTAATTTCCGGGCAGATATTCCATCCGTTTTAAATCGTCCTCGATCACTTCAAGCGAAAAGCGGCGGACATCCTCCTTTGCCGCGCACAGATTCATCGTATAAGGCGCATGTGCCACCAACTTTCCGAAATGATGTTCTCCGGCGAGATCCAGCAGCTTCTTCGCATCTTCCGGATCCATTTTTCTGGCTGAGCCTCCCCTTGGATTGCGGGTAAAAAAGGCAAATGTATCCGCACCGAGTGCGACTGCGGCCCTTCCCATAGCCGCAAAACCTTTTGACGCGGAGAGATGATTCCCGATCGGCATTCTTTTTTGCTCCTTCTTTTCATTTAACTGATCTTCTCCACCAGCACACCGTCGCGGTACGCCAGCAGCAATGCTTCCAGATCCTGTATGGACTCTTTTAAGTATCTCCCGATATCGGTGTCGGCAACCGTCTTGCGCTTCATGACATGCTCGACCAGTACCATATGCGAAACGATGTCGCTCCCGTCCTGGACAGCCTTCTCCACCGACTCGAACGGCTGATGCGCCGCGAGCAGCAGACCATAAGAATTATAAATCAGCGTATATCCCGCTATTCCGGTCTTGGAATAGTAAGCTTTCGAAAAACCGCCGTCTATGATCAGGAGCTTTCCATTGCACTTCACCGGAGATTCCCCCCGCTTCGCCTCAATCGGGATATGCCCGTTTATAATATGCGCTTCCTCACTGTTTAATCCAAACTCCTCCAGAATATGATTGACGACGTCCTCGTTTTCCAGAAGCTGATAATACGGATTTTTCGGCTCATCATACGTCTTTTTGTCCGCGACAAAATATCGCTCAAACGTCGTCATCTTCGCCTTGCCGAATACCGGCGAATTCTGATTTTCCCAGATAAACCAGAGAATATCAAGACCTTTGCGCTTCTCCTCCGGGTCGATGGCATAATAGCCCTTGCGCGCATAATTCTCAAGCACGTCGTAAAGCGCTTTCCCGGCATATTTTTTTCCGTAAATCTCAACGCTGGTAAATGTGCCGTCCTCATTCATCGGCACACAGCCGTGATAGAGAAGATTGCCGTTGTGCACCTTATAAAGGCTGCCCTGCGTGAACAGAAAACGCACATGCTTCTGCAGCTTGTCACAATTGACAAATGCCATCGTCAGGCGGTCGATCACGTCCGCCTCCTCCGAGGACAGCTGATACGGATCGCTCCAGTCCACGGTCGGGAAATTCGTATCTTTGAGCGGATACTCCGCGCCGTCGATGCAGACCGTTCCTTTTTCAATGTCAATTTTATCGAGAAGCAGGCGGTCGTTCATCCCATACTCCGGATGCCGTCTGATCAGCTGACCCTCCAGCTTAAACTGTATGACCGTAATGGCCTTGTGCATCTTCTCATCCAGCATCGCGTCGCGGACATCATACTCATCCTCGCGGTAATCCAGCTTAAAGCAGGTGCACGAATCTTTCTCATAGCTGCTCATCGCAAGCCGGGCAAGCGGCACCAGATTGATACCGTATCCGTCTTCCAGCAGGTTTAAATTGCCATACTTTGCCGAAATACGGATCACGTTGCAGATACATGCCTGGCTCCCCGCCGCAGCCCCCATCCAGTAAACGTCATGGTTTCCCCACTGAATGTCCACGGAATGATGCGTCATCAGCGTATCCATGATCAGATTCGGATGCGGTCCCCGGTCAAATATATCCCCGACCACATGCAGGTGATCGACCACCAGCCGGCGGATCAGATTGCAGAACGCAATGACAAGCTCCGAGGCGCGTCCGGTCCTGATCACCGAATTGATAATCTCGTTGTAATACGCCTCCTGATCCGATACATCCGGCCGGCCGGTCAGCAGCTCCTCGACGACATAGGCAAAATCTTTTGGCAGCGCCTTGCGGACCTTGGAGCGTGTGTACTTGGAGGAAGCGCTCTTACAGATCCGGATCAGACGGTACAACGTCACCTTGTACCAGTCCTCCATATTATCTTCCACCTTTAACACCTGCTCGACCTTCTGTTCCGGATAGTAAATCAGCACCGCAAGCGATTTTTTTTCGGCCGCGCTGATGGCATTGCCAAATTCCTGATCAATCTTGCGCTTGATCGCGCCCGAACCGTTTCGCAGCACATGCTGAAACTGATCGTATTCCCCATGAATATCCGTGATAAAATGTTCCGTCCCCTTAGGCAGGCTTAAGATCGCCTGCTGATTGACGATCTCCGTCGCGGCAGCCGCCACGGTCGGATACTGATTCGCCAGACTCTTTAAATACCGTAAATCTACTTTCTCCATATCTATCCCCATTTCTGCACTGCTTTTTGCGCATGAGCGGCTCTGTGCCCAGCCGTGATACGGCTGCAGCGCGCAGGCACAGATCACCGTCAGATCCTGTTTTCCCTCACACGTTGCGGCCTGCCCTTATCACATCTCCCATATCATAAAGCCCTGCCGGTTTTTTCGCCAGAAATTTCGCGGCCTCCACCGCGCCTTTGGCGAACACACTCCTCGAGTATGCCGTGTGTTCAAACGTAATCACCTCGTCAAGCCCCGCAAAGATCACCTCGTGCTGCCCCACAATATTGCCCCCGCGGACCGCAGAGATACCAATCTCATGCGAATCCCGCTTTTTGCGCTCCTGGCTTCTGTCATACCGATATGTATAAACTTCATTCAGCGCGCCGCTTAAGGCATCCGCCAGCGCGAGCGCCGTCCCGCTGGGCGCGTCCAGCTTCTGATTGTGATGCTTTTCCACAATCTCCATATCAAACCCCGACGGGGCCAGGACTGACGCCGCCTGCCGTAACAGTTCGAGCAGCAGGTTGATGCCAAGGGACATATTGGCGGACTTTAACACCGCCACCTGTCCGGAGACCTCATCCACCCGTTTCATCTGCTCTTCCGTCAGCCCGGTCGTACACAATACGACCGGTATCCTCTTATCTGCACTGTACACCAGAAGATCATCCACCGCCTTTGCCGTGGAAAAATCCAGAATCACATCGGCCTTCACATCGCAGACGGAAATATTGGGAAATACCGGGTAACCGTCTGTCACTTTATCATATACATCAACACCCGCCACAACTTCGATCTCCGGATCCTCCCTGCAGATTGCCGTGATCACCTGTCCCATTTTGCCGTTACATCCGTTTATGATTGCTCTTACCATGTTTTCATTCCTTCTCTCTTGTGCTTTTCCTGCCGCTTTTGCGCGAAACCAATATCTCTATTGTAACCTCTGACGCCCGCCGGTGCAATGCTTTTCGAAAAATTGTCACAAACATTGCCATTGCGCGATACCACCGTTTATGATAACATAAATGCAGAATATCATTTCAGAAATAACCAGGCCAGGCTGCCGACTGACGCAGCCGTTCACAGCACAATCCGGGAAGGTATTTTCGCGTGGTCATGTGGCATAACACACTGGCAATAAACGCAGACCGCCAGTTAAAACTCAATAAAAAAGGGCGTCTGACAGACAGGAAAAGCTCTCCAGCGGCTACCGGATCAACCGGGCCGCAGATGACGCTGTCGGACTCTCGATATCCGAAACCATGCGCAGACAGATCCGCGGTCTTAATCGTGCGACAAAAAACGTACAGGAAGGATCTGACCTGTGCAGGACGGCAGACGGCGCGCTGACAGAGGTGCATGCGATTCTGCAGCGGCTGAATGAACTTGCCGTACAGTCCGCCAACGGAACCAATTCCACATTTGACAGGGAGGCGATACAGGAGGAGGTCGACCACCTGATCGCAGAAGTCGATCAGATCGCCCATAACACAAAAATCTTCGGGACCCATCCCCTGCTGGGAAATGTGAATATTTCCAGAGTTTCTTATTCCATACCGGACAACGCCCTTCACAGTCTGACGGGTGCAGAGGTTTATGACTCCCACGGGCATATCCGTTTTATGGTAGAAGGCATGAATGAAGGATTTGCAGGCGTCTCCGCCCAGCAGTCCATTATGCCCACACTCACCATAAGGGACGCGAACGGAAATACAACCGGCAATATCCGCCTGACCGACAATGCACATACGACTTATACCGATTATCCCGATCAGAACAAGTTTGTTTTTGACTACGATGACGGAAATATCTCATACCGCATGGAACAGATCTGGAAAATCGTAGACTGCTCCACAGAGACGGAATCGCGTGAGTATTACGAACTGTCCTACAATTTTATCAACACCTCTGCTACGGAAATCACCTTCGACTTCTGGCTGCAGATGGACATCTTATTAGGACCAAAGAGCAGCGCAATACCAGATATCGACGGCGTGGAAACATCAAATACAATCAAATGGACCGGTTCCGGTATCCCGACCGAAATGGCCCTGGACAATTTTCTGAACCTTTCGGGAAGCGGCGGGACCACGCTCAACGTAAGTTCCCTTTACACCTGGCCGGGAATTGCAAACCCGCCGAATGTCGTAATGTCGGGTGACCGTTATGCGATAGGATTTGACGACGCGATGGATTCTTCCATTGTCGGCGATCTTGGCTATCAGGGCGACGATTACTTTTACGGCACAGGCTGGAAAGGACAGACAATTCCGCCGGGCGGAAACTATACCATGCAGAACCGCATAGGCGTTTATGTGGAGAAGGCGACGGATATGGTCTTGTATTCAGTGAAAAACAATCCGCCGCTGTGGATTCAGTCGGGATGCAATGCGGGCGACGGCATATTCCTTAAGCTGTGCAATGCAACGGCAATCAGTCTCGGCATCGACAGACTGAATATGATGACAGAAGGGACGGCCCGGAAAGCAATCGACACCATCTCCGACGCGATCAATAAAGTCTCCGGTTTCCGCTCCGGTTTCGGCTCACAGCAGAATCGTCTCGAACAGGCCGCACAGATCGATCAGAATACGGCTGAAAATACACAGGCGGCGGAGAGCAGGATTCGCGATGCCGATATGGCAGGAGAAATGGTGGCATATTGTATGGCAGACATCACTGCGCAGGCAGGTATGAGCGTACTGGCCCAGGCAAATCACCTGACAGAAAGAGTTCTGGACTTGTTGAAATAAAATGGGGAGCACCGACGATACGGTCTGTGCTCCCTTCACTTTCTGTTTTCCGGATACGCCGGAAAGCGGCGGCATCCGACTACGATACAGTGGCAATTCCATACTCCCGCATCACTTCCGCAAGCTTACGCGCTTTCTCTTCTGTCATCTCCGTCAGAGGTGAGCGGAGCGGTCCCGCCCCTTTTCCCATCAGGGTGAGTGCCTTTTTGACCGGAATCGGGCTGACCTCGCTAAAAAGTGCTTCCACCAGCGGCTGGGCTTTAATCTGCATTTCCATCGCCGCTTTCAGATTTCCGCTGCTGAAGTTCACGCACATTTCATGCACATCCCGCGGCGCGATATTGGACCATACGGAGATAACACCGATCGCCCCGATGGCCATCAACGGCACGATAATCCCGTCCTCGCCGGAATACAGATCCAGTTTTCCGTCCGTCAGATTCATCGTTTTCACCGCCTGCGGCACACTTCCGGACGCCTCTTTGATCGCCACAATGTTTTCCACATTTTTATAGAGAGCGGCAGCCGTTTCCGGCAGGATATTGCATCCGGTACGGCCCGGTACGTTGTACATGATCACCGGAAGCTTCACGGCATGCGCGATCTGGGTGTAATAATCGATCAGTCCCCCCTGGGTCGCTTTGTTGTAGTACGGCGTCACGGCAAGCAGTCCGTCCACACCTGCTTCCTCCGCCTCCTTCGACAGATGCACCGCTTCCCTGGTACAATTTGAGCCCGTGCCTGCCACCACCGGGACCCGGTGCCTCGTGAAATCCACTGCGGCCTTTATCACGCTGGCATGCTCCTCTGTCGTGAGCGTGGAACTCTCCCCTGTCGTCCCTGCAATGATAATACAGTCTGTCCCCTGCTCCACCTGCCAGTCAATCAGTTCTTCCAGTTTTTCGTAGTGAATCTCACCGTTGTCTTTCATCGGAGTGACTATCGCCACTCCCGCGCCTTTAAAAATTGACATTGCAAATTCCTCCTGAATTTATAATATGCTTTGATATATACGGTGTGCCGCCGCAGACAAATAAAACCGGCTCGCACGGAGCCGGTTCTTTCTCTTCCAATCATGCCGGATACCGCCCTGCAGCATCCGATCAAAACCGATAGCGCCCCATCCACGATAACAGATGACAGTCACAAAGCTGTTCGCCCTGTGCCCAAGAAGCACGGCGTCAGGCGCCCTGCCCTTTCGGCGTGTTCTCCTTTCACATCGCTTCCTCTGCGCCTGCCGCATCCCCAACGCTACTCTTAAAACACGCAACCTCTATCCTAAACTATGTATCACTGCTTTTCCAAAGCATAGCATTATCCGGCCCCATTGTCAATCCTTTTCTCAGCCGGTGGAGCCGAACCCGCCGTCCCCGCGGTCCGTCTCATCCAGTTCCTTTACCTCGTCAAATTCCGCCGCAAGATACGGCAGAAGAATGATCTGCGCGATCCGCTCGCCAGGGTCGATCGTTCTCGGCTCACCGGAATCATTATGCAGCGCCACGATCACCTCTCCGCGGTAGTCCGAGTCCACAACCCCCGTACAGTTTGCCGGGCGCAGCCCCTGCTTTACAGAAAGTCCGCTGCGCGCAAAAATCGCGCCGAAATACCCCCTGGGTATCGCCAGGGCAAGCCCGGTTCCTACCTTTGCAGTCTCTCCCGGCCCGATTTTAAGCGGACCGGACAGGTTTGCACACAGGTCATACCCGGCCGCCTCCTCGCTGCCTCTGACCGGAAGCACGGCGGAATCGCACAATTTTCTGATCTCTATTCTCATCGGTTCCCTATTCCTCCCATTCCAGGCTGCTGTGCTCGGCTCTCTTGTCGCGCAGCATCAGTTCAAGAACCGCTTCCTTTGCAGGCTTTCCCTCAAAAAGCACGTGATTTACCTCACTGATGATCGGCATGTCCACACCGTACTTTACGGCCAGGGCGGCGGCAGCCTTCGCCGAATAAACGCCTTCCACGACCATTTTCACCTCGTCCATCGCCTGCTGCATGGAATAACCCTGCCCGATCAGCATTCCTGCCCTGCGGTTTCTGCTGTGCCGGCTTTCACACGTGACAATCAGATCTCCGATACCTGTCAGTCCGCTCAGCGTCTCATATTTTGCACCCATTTTAAGGGCCAGCCGGCCAATCTCTGAGATTCCGCGCGTAATCAGCGCCGCTTTCGTGTTATCGCCGCAGCCGAGCCCGTCAGCCATCCCCGCCGCAAGCGCGATTACATTTTTAAGGGAACCGCCCAGTTCCATTCCCAGAACGTCCGGACTGCTATAGACACGAAAAACTTCGTTCATAAAAAGATCCTGCACGCCAAACGCCACCGCCTTTTTCTCTGCGCCGGCAACAACCGTCGTTGGCAGGCCCGCGCCGACTTCCTCCGCATGGCTTGGGCCGCACATCACAGCCACATCGGCAGCCGGAATCTCCTGCGCCACGACCTCGGAGAGTGTGAGCAGCGTGTCCTCTTCAATTCCCTTCGCCACACAGACGATGACCTGCCCCTCTCCGACGAAAGGCGCCATATCTTTTGCCACGCTCCGCGTAAAGACAGAAGGAACCGCCAGAATCAGGTAGTCCTTCCCCCGTATTGCCGACGCAAGATCTGTCGTAAACGTCATATCTGAAGGGAGCATAACCCCCGGAAGCTTCTCCACATGCTCACGCCGCTCCTTAAGCATCCGGATTTCATCCTCCATCACAGACCAGACCGTCACTTCATGTCCGTTCGTATGCAATACAAGGGAGAGCGCCGTTCCCCAGCTTCCCGCGCCGATCACCGCTGCTTTTGCCATCTCCAGCCTCCTTTTATTTTTTCATACCAAATTTGTTCTCCGTTCCGCGTAAAAGACGCCCGATATTCGCCCTGTGCCGCCATAAGCCCATCGCCGTAAAACAGGCGCTGACGATATAAAATTCCATAAGATACCCCGGATCCACAGACAGAAAACCATACTGTCCAAACAAAATCACCTGGATTAAAAAGGTGATCACGACCAGGATGGAACCCAGCGACACATAGCGCGTAAGCGCCACCGCACCGATAAATAAAATAAGACAGAGCGGTGCGGCCATCGGACAGACAGCCAGAATCATGCCGGAAGTGCAGGCAATGCCTTTTCCCCCCTGAAATTTCAGGTAAAACGGAAAATTGTGCCCCAGCACCGCGCCAAACCCGGCGTATAGCTCCAGCACGCCGACTGCCTCCGGACAGCGTCCCCGGTACAGAAAATGGATGATCACAACCGCCAGGATCGCCTTGCACAGATCCCCCGCAAATGTCACGGCCCCCGCCTTCCAGCCCAGAACGCGCAGCGTGTTGGTCGTGCCGGCGTTGCCGCTCCCCTGCGTGCGGATATCAATCCCGTGCTTTTTCCCATAAAAATAACCCGTCTGAAAGATTCCGAGAAAATAACCCACTGCCAGCGCTATGATTCTTGCCATTATCATGACTTTTTATCCTTCCTCTCCCGAATGATAAACTTAAGAGCCGTTCCTCTGAAGCCAAAGGTGTCGCGGATCCGGTTTTCCAGATAACGCAGATAGGAAAAATGCATCAGTTCCTTTTCGTTCACAAACACAACAAACGTCGGCGGTTTTACCCCGATCTGCGTCGCGTAATAAATCTTTAAGCGTTTCCCCTTATCGGCCGGCGGCTGCTGCATGGCCACGGCCTCCGAGATAATCTCATTGAGCACGCCCGTGCCTACTCTCTGGCTGTTATTTTCAACCACAACGTCAATCAGTTCGAACAGCCTGTGGAGCCGCTGCCCCGATCTGGCCGAGATAAACAGGATCTCGGCGTAAGGCATAAAGCTTAAAATCTGACGGATGCGTTCCGTGTGCCGATAGATGGTACGGTCGTCTTTCTCGATGGCGTCCCACTTATTGACGGCAATGATAATCCCCTTGCCTCTCTCGTGCGCGATCCCGGCAATCTTGGCGTCCTGTTCCGTGACGCCCTCCTTTGCATCGATGACGATCACGCATACATCGGCGCGCTCCACCGCCGTCACCGCACGGATAATACTATAGCGTTCGATTTCTTCTTTGATTTTATTCTTGCGGCGCAGTCCTGCCGTGTCGATAAAAACATACTCTTTTTTATTGTACCGGATATCCGTGTCGATCGCATCCCTGGTCGTTCCGGCGATATCCGAAACGATCACGCGGTCCTCGTTCGCCAGCTTATTGATCAGGGAAGACTTCCCCACATTCGGCTTACCGATGATAGCGACCTTCGTCCGGTCGTCCTCCGTCTCCTCTTTCCGGTATTCCGGAAAATGACGGATCACCTCGTCAAGCATTTCCCCGAGCCCCAGCCGTGAGGCGGCCGAGATCGGAAACGGATCGCCCATACCCAGATTGTAAAACTCATAGACGTCCGGCATAAATTTTTCAAAACTGTCCACCTTGTTGACGACGAGCACCACCGGCCTGGCGGAACGGCGCAGAATATCGGCCACTTTGGAGTCGGCGTCCTGCAGTCCCTGCCTTACATCGGTCAGAAAGATAATCACGTCGGCCGACGCGATCGCAATCTCGGCCTGTTCCCGCATCTGGGAGAGAATGATATCCTTGCTCTCCGGTTCGATTCCTCCGGTGTCTATCATTGTAAAATCGTGGTCAAGCCAGCTCACATCCGCATAAATGCGGTCCCTCGTCACACCCGGCGTATCCTTGACGATCGAAATGCGCTCGCCCGCGAGCGCATTAAACAGAGTGGACTTCCCCACATTCGGGCGGCCTACTACCGCCACTACTGGTCTGCTCATTTTCTTTTCCCCTTTTCTGTCCCCACACCGCTGCAACGAAAACGTGCGGGTCTGTCTGCATTCATCTGAAAACGGATGCAGGATCTTCCTCATCCGCCACACATGGAAAGGAACAGATCCCGACCGCTTGATTTTACAATATCTATTTCCACTTGTAAAGCCATTTTAAGCTCCGCAGGCGTCATGTCGTCCAGGAAGACATCCTCTCCCTCCTTAAGCATACTGCAGGGCAGAAGCAGTCGTTCTCCCAGATCCCTGCCCTTAAGCTGCGCCGCAATATCTCTTCCGGTCAGAAGCCCGGCCACGGTAATCTGCTCCCCGAAAAAATCATTGCGGATCGGATAGACGGTAATCTCCGTCCCCGGAAATACGTCCTCGTATTCTTTTGCAAGCTTTTTCAGAAACGGAGCTGCCAGAAACCCGGTCGCCAGGGAAAACCTGCGGCCTCTGGCCGCTTCCACTCCGCAGGGCGCTTTTGCACACTCCCTGAGCGCTTCCATAAACTCATCGATCAGAAGCCGCAGCATGCCGACCCCGTTTTCAAGCTGCAGATAACCGTCATAATTCTCCCCCGGCGGCAGTTCTTCATCCGCCAGAAGATACCACTCGTCGCTGGCATGGACGAAATGTGTTCCATTGCATTCCATACAGACGTTCTGCCACCTGTGAATCAGCGCAAGTACTTTTTTTGCATCCTCCTTTGAAAACGGCTCAAGCGGATACAGGCCCTTGCGATATTTTGTCAGCCCCACCGGAACGACAGATACACTCTCCATATAAGGGAGATACTTCATCAGATCTCCGATGGACCGGTCGAGTTCTTCCCCGTCGTTGATCCCTTTGCAGAGCACGATCTGACCGTTCATCGCAATGCCCGCCTCAGACAGGCGGTCTATCTTTTTCAGGGCCTCCCCCGCAAAGCGGTTATTTAACATCTTACACCGCAGCGTGGGATTCGTTGTCTGTACGGAAATATTGATGGGTGCAAGCCGGTATGCGATAATGCGCCCGATATCATCCTCCGAGAGATTCGTAAGCGTCACATAATTGCCCTGCAGAAACGACAGCCTGGCGTCGTCATCTTTAAAATAGAGCGTCTCCCTGAGCCCCTCCGGCATCTGATCGATAAAGCAGAAAATACAGTGGTTGCAGCAGGATCTGTATTCGTCCATCAGCCCGTTTTCAAACACAATGCCAAGATCCTCGTCATAATCCTTCTCTATCTCAAGCTCCCACTCTTCCCCGTCCGCCTTCTGCACCACAACCATCAGATATTCATCGTGCATCAGATACCGGTAGTCGAAGACATCCCCGATTCTGCTTCCGTTTATGGAGACGAGAATATCCCCGGGCACAAGCTCCAGTTCCTCTGCAATACTGCCCGGCTCTATTTTATCGATCACATGCTTTTTATCCATCCGGATTATCCCCCTTTTCCGGCGGTATTATTTTCCGCCTGTGTACTCCTTATACTGCTCATATGTCACCAGCAGCCAGGTATCGTCGACCACGCCGATCTCTTTTAAAGTCTCGACGACATTCACACAGGCCGGTCCGAGTGAAATATAACCGCCCGCGTCGACCGCGCTCTCCGAGAGCCTCTCGGAATCATGATAACTCCTGTAGTTCTGATAATAATCCCAGTTATCAAATATTTTGCACTTATTAAAATAATTCAGCGTCAGTCCGTTCATATATCGTATCACGTCGTTTCCCGCGAGGCATTCCAGATATTGTTCGTCAAAATTGCCCGCCTCAATGTCACGCTCCACCGCGGCGAGCACTGCCTCCAGCTGCTCTTGTGTCAGCACGCAGGTATTGTTCCTTCCGTCTTTTGTATACACATCCACACTGCCGGAATAATAGTGGTTTTCCTGATAATTCCTGCCCAGAATCCGCTGCCGGATCTGCTCCGTCTCCGTCTCCCACGACAAAATCACAGCCGTGGGCGTACCGGCATCTTCCACGTATTCTTCCGTGACCGGAAGCGGGTATCTGCGCTCCGTCATAGAGCCGTCTTTCAGATAATACCGGAATGTCGTGTAATAATAACCCGTCTCTCCCCTGGCATTTTTCAGATACTCCGCCTTGCTCTCAATCACTTCTGCATGCAGCGCGAGCAGCTCCCCATAGTCTTTCGCGGGAACCTCAAGCGGATAATCCATGTTGACAAACGCCGCCTCAATATCCTCCTCTGCCGGGACGTAACGCTCAATGCCGAAGGCGTCCAGCTTAAACAGGCTTAAAAAAGCGACGGCCACTGCAGTAAAAGCCGCCCACTCAATCAGCCTTTTTTTCCGGAAGACCTTAAAACTCTTTTCCAGAAGCATCTCCGCAATAAAAAAGCACAGAAATCCGAACAGAACGATGCAGACGATTATCCACAGATACGTATTGATCTGATGATACTTCTCAAACAGCCCCGTCATCCAGATGGATATCAGAAACCCGCCGCAGACGGCAGCCCCCCAGCGGAAAACCGGCTTTACAATACCGATGCTGATCATATCCCCCGCCGACTCGATCTGTCTTTTTTTATACAGCCAGCAGGCCGCCGCCACAAACACCACGGCCGCCGCGGCATAAACCGCCACAAGCCCGCCTCCTTTAAAGGCGATCCCCGTAATAATGTCGGAGCCCGCCTCCGTCACCCGCCTTGCCCTGAGATTATTTCCCAGATAGTAGATCGGGGAGAGAATACACGATACGCCTGGATTCCAGTAATCCGAGACCCCGTAACTGATCAGCTCGATCAGGGAACAGATCAGATACATACTTCCGACATACAGATAATTGAGAATCAGAAAATATACCGGAACCGCAAAAACCTGCCCTGTGAGCATCGCCACAAACACTGCCATGGAATAGGCAAAAAACGTCATCCCGGCGATATAGACAAACCACAGCAGAAGATACTGCATACACGTAATCCCGGTCGCCACGCACACCAGTACGGATACCACAAAAACAATCAGTTCCGGAAACAGCATAAATGAAAGGCCGGACAGATAGCTGGTCACGTAAAGCTCAAAGCGGTTTACCGGAAGGGCATGGATCATATTTGCATTGCGGGCCGTATAGAGATACGAAAAAACGGCCGCCGCCATCACCGCCGCAGACAAAAACACCGGAAACGGCGCAAGCCCGACCTTCAGCGCATTCTCCATAGCGCTGTAATGTATGTAGTTCTGGTTGTAATTGTAATATTCCTGTACCACGGACAGATAAAGATTCATGGGAATCACAAACAAAAGGTAACACAGATAAAAGACCCACAGCGGCCAGTACTGCGTAAAATTTTTCTTAAAAATCGTAAAATTAAAACAGGATGTCTTTGACTTCATAATCAGCACCTCCCATTTCATAGATAAAAATCTCTTCAAGCGTCAGCGGAAGCACGTCCACAATGGCATGACTGTCCGCCGAAAGCACCTGCGCAGCCGCCTTCGGATCCCCTTTCACGATCAGGGTGTAAACGCGCCCGGTGTTGGACATGTGAAGCACCTCAAAACGCTCGGGAAGCTTGGGCATCCCGCTCTGGCACGCAATCTGAATCTTTGACACCGATCCCTGCAGGTTGCTTAACGACCGCTCCACCACAAGCTTTCCGTGGTGCATAATCCCTACATGGTCACAGACATCCTCCAGCTCACGCAGATTGTGAGAGGAAACCAGAACCGTCATTTCATGCTCCGCCACCTCCGAGAGGATAATCCCCCAGATCTGCCGCCGCATCACCGGATCCAGACCGTCCACCGGCTCGTCCAGAATCATAAGTTCCGGCTTGCAGCAGATGGCCAGCCAGAACGCGACCTGCTTCTGCATCCCCTTGGAGAGACGCCTTATGTTCCTCTTCACCTCGATATCCGGAAAAAACTCCTGCATCCGGTAAAAAAGCTTCGCGTCAAACTGCGGATAAATGCCCTCGTAAAAGCGTTTCATCTCCATCGTATCCGCCTGCATAAAATAAAACAGTTCGTCCGGTATATAAGCCATCTTTGCCTTTACCGCCTTATTTTCAAATACCTTCTGACCGTCGACTGACACCTCTCCTGCGTCCGGACGGTACACCCCGGTAATATGCCGGATCAGCGTTGACTTTCCCGCACCATTCGGACCCACAAGCCCGTATATGTTTCCCTTTCCGACATGCATATCCAGTCCGTCGATCGCAGGAAAACCGTCAAACGCCTTTTTTAACTGTCGAACCTGTATCATGTCGCACCGCCTCCCGTCAAAATGTCAATCCGTTCCAGCAAATCCTTTTTCTTCACGGACAGATAATACAATTCTTCCACAATCTCGTCAAACTCTTCGAGAAGCTCATGCTGCCTCGCATCATATACCTTCCCGTGTCCCGCCACAAAAGTCCCTTTTCCCGGCACAGTATAGATGTATCCCTCACTTTCCAGATCCCGGTATGCCCGCTGGATCGTATTCGGGTTGATCGCCAGACTGGACGCCAGCTCACGCACGGACGGCAGTTTCTCATCCGCCAGAAACGTATTTGAAATAATCAGCTTTCGAAATCCGTCCTTGATCTGCTCATAAATCGGCTTGGAATCCCGGTAGTTTAACTGGATCACCCTCCCCGCCTCCCCTCTGCACCACAGTGTACTGTGTGTTTTAATACGGTCACTATACCATGACGGCCCACAGGGCGCAAGGAAAAGAATCCTTAATATTTTTTAAGATTCTCTGTATGTCGGAAAACAGACGCCAGAACATGTGTATCGGCGATCTCTTACGCCGTCACGTCAGGCAAAGAAACCCGCCCAGGTTTCCTCTCTTCCCGTGGCTGGCGCGGTGCGAAAATAAAAGTTCCGGATTACAGCAGGTACACAGGCCGGCTGACGCAATCTGGTTCCCCGGCACTCCCGCCTCCGTCAGCACAATTTCGTTTGCAAGCCACAGATCGAGCAGATATTTCTCCCCCCGCGGCTTTGCAATTTCTTCCTCGTGGCCGCAAAACGCCGCAAAAAACATCTCCGCCACATCCCGGCTGACTTCATAGCACCTCCCGCAGATGGACGGACCGATGGCGCAGAGCAGATCTTCCGGCCGCGTCCCATAGGCCTGCCGCATTGTCTCAATCGTCGCAGCCCCCATCCTTTTCACTGTCCCGCGCCAGCCCGAATGGCTCAGCCCGATGGCACGGTGCACCGGGTCCAGAAAATAGAGCGGGACACAGTCCGCAAAAAAAGCAGACAGCACCAGTCCCGGTTCGTCCGTGATTAGGCCGTCCACATCCTTATAATCCCGCTCCCGCAGCAGACCCGCTCCCGCATCCGCTGCAGTCACCCTGCGCACATTTATCGTATGCGTCTGATCTGTAAAGACAAACCGGCCATATTCCACGCCGAGCGCAGCAGCAAGGCGCCGGAAATTTGTCTCGACTGCCTCCGTTTTATCCCCGCGGGAAAAACTCAGATTCATCTGAGAATATATCCCCTGGCTTACGCCTCCCAGCCGTGTGGTAAAACAATGTTTTACCATGCCGCTCTCTTCAAACAATGGAAACTTTAACAGCAAAAGCCTGCTGCCGTCCTCATTCTCATGCCATTCTTCTCTCAGCAAAATCCCGTCTCCTTCTATCATTTACCAAAAACCTCCGCAATAATCAAACGCGTTTTTCAGAATCCCGATCTTCGTTCCGCGCACCGCGACGACATCAAAACGGCAGGGCGTCGTCTCCTGATAGCCGTGAGTAAAACAATAATAAGCCGCCGTCCTGCTGATGATGCGCTGCTTTCTCTTATCCACTGCCTCAAGCGGATCCCCGCTGCCCTGCCCGCGCCTGTATTTTACTTCCACAAAAACGAGAAAACCGTCTTCTTTTGCGATAATATCGATCTCCCCCGCCCTGCACCGGAAATTATATTCCAGAATCTCATAACCGTGTTCCGCGAGATACGCCCCGGCCTCCCGCTCATGCGCCGTCCCGATTTCCCGTCTGTTCAATCTTTTCCCTCATCTTCTCTGTATTACTTCTGTTTTCCGCTTTTGCCCGCGATCGGACAAAAGAACCGGCCCACGCCGCCTACAGCAGGCCGGAATCCTTTAATTTGCCCTTCATCCGGTCCATATCGTCCACAAAGACCAGGATTTCCGCCACCACCTCGTAGAGCTCCGGCGGTATCGTGTCTCCGATTTCCAGCTTCGAGAGCGTCTCCGCCAGCTTATTATCCTGATAAAACGGCACATCGTTCTCTTTCGCCGTCTCTATGATCTTCTCCGCCACCGCCCCTTTTCCTGCCGCAAGAATTTTCGGCGCCACATCTCCCGGCTGGTAGGCAAGGGCCACGGCCGTCTTCTTTTTTTCTTCCTCTTTCCCGTTCCTGCTCTCTCTCCCTGCCGCCATCTCTTTCTCCCTGCCTTTTATAATGAATGCGTTTTTTCGTAAATCTCCATTCAGGCCCTGACATCAAAGGAATACCGGTGCAGCCCTCTTTTTTGTGTCTGCCCGCCCTTTAAAAAATCCTCCATCCGGTTTTGTGCCGCATCGGCCTCTTTTTTTTCATGAGAAATCGATATTTTACAGCTATATCCCTTATTTTTCAGATGCTTTTCCAGAATCGGGAGATGCTTTTCCACCAGACGAAACGACATTGCATCCGAAAAATAAAAGTTTGTCGTCACCTGCTTTTTCTGCATCCGGATGGAAACGTCCGTCGTCCCCAGATTGTCGAGGTCGAGGTGAAGAAACGCAGTCAGTTCTGCGTCCGGATCGCGGAGCTGCTTTTTGTTGCTGTAGACATACAGCTCCCCGTTCGCGTTCTGCCCCGACATCTTAAGCGGCATCTGGACATAGGTATACACCTGATTCATCTGATTCATAAATTCAATGTTGCCGCGCACATCCGCCGCCGTCTGTGCAAATGTATTCTGCCCTGCGGCGCGCATGATATTTTCCATCTGACCGAGCTGACGGTCTATCTTCCCGAACAGACGCCCGAGACTGTTTTCTTCTTTCAGATCCTCCGGCTTTATCAGCCACTGTTCCTTTATCGCGCTCTTTAACACCTCTTTAAATTCCCGCCCCGAAAAAAGCTTTGACAGACCGGCAAATCCATACTGTTTTTTGTCTTCGAGCGCTTCCCTGACCGCAGAAAGAAATTCCCCGGCTGTCATATCCTTATTCAGGACAGGCGCCTTAGTCCTGTGAAACGCCTCCTCGGGCATCACCACCCGGGAGCTGTCCTCTTCTCCCTGCAGGGTATCCACAAAAATTTCTTCCTGTGCGGCTCCCGGAAAAAGCTGTGCATCGCCGGCAAGCGCCGGAACACTCTGCAGCAGCTTTGTCAGACCGGCAAGCTCTTCTTCCCCGAAAATCTGTCCCAGAGTCTCTCCTGCCGCCGGAAGCTTTGCTGTCGTCAGCCGCACGCTCTCCACGCCGGCCTCCGCACCCGCGGCGGCACCGCCGGACGGACCGCCCGTCACCTCTTCCGGACCGGCCTGCACGCCGGACGGGCTCCGGCTCCCCGGCTCTCCGGTCTCCAGAACCATATCTTTCAGGACGGCCTGCACGCCTTGTGTCCCTTCCGGGGCTTCCCCGTCCGCGCCGGGTACAATATTTATATTTATATTTCCATCCACAAATTTATCGTTCCCGGCCGGAACCTGCGCACCGGAAGCCTCTCCGCCCTCCGCGCCGGATATACTCTCCAGAATCTTTCCATAAAGTGCAAATGCCTCCTCCGGCGAAAGAGCATCATCGCCGGGCACCGCCACCAGCTGGTCAAGCGCCAGCTCCATATCATTTAACAGCGCCTGCCTGCCGGCCATATAATTTTCGAACTGTACCGCCGACTGTTCCGTGATCGGAAGCCCCAGTTTTGTCATGGACACCAGCGTCGCCACTTTTACCCCCGGATTGCCGTTCAATACCTTTATCATATCGAGAATCCCCTGCCTTCCGATCGGCATCTGTTCCCGCATCATGGCGTCCACCATCGAAAGGCTCCGTTCCGTGACCGGAACCTGCGCCGCTGTCAGCGCATTTAAAAGAATCGGATTTCCCGCGTTGGCCGTCCCGGTATAAGGCCTGATCTCAACCGTCGCTCCGTCGTTGGCCCTGACCTGGAAAAACATCGACGTTCCCGGTCTGATATCTACCTTTCCGCTCATACGGGCCGTGATCGTCTGACCGTTTCCCAGCGCCAGCGTCACCTTCCCGTTTCTGACATGATTGACCGTTCCCTCAAAAATACTGCCGGCCGTAAGATCCCCCGCGGTGGAAACCATCTTCTGCGTTCCCTGCGCGCTCTTAAGCTCCTCCGTTCCGTTTGTCACATTCCGGCTGTACTGCCCCAGCATATCCGATATCTGCATGACTCCCTCATTTCTGCGCCGCCTTCCGATCCCCCGCCGCGCTTACACAAATTTTCCGATAAAGCCTGCGCGGTGAATCGGGGACGGGCCATATTTCTTCAAGGCCTCAATGTGCTCTTTCACGCCATACCCTTTATTGGACGCAAAACCGTACTCCGGCATGACCTTATCGTACTCTCTCATCAGCCTGTCTCTTGTCACCTTCGCCACAATACTCGCCGCTGCGATTGAAATACTCTTCGCATCCCCTTTGATAACAGGCACCTGCCTGATGGAAATGCCTGGAATCGTAACGGCATCATTTAATAATATATCGGGTTTTTCCTTTAATTTACTTATAGCCTCCCGCATGGCTTCATACGTCGCCTGCAGTATGTTGATCTCATCGATACGCCCGGGCCCGGCCATCCCCACGCCCACGGCGACCGCTTTTTCCATAATCTGATCGTAAAGCTCCTCTCTCTTTGCCTCCGTCAGTTTTTTGGAATCATTGATATATAAAATATCACAGTCTTCGGGCAATATCACCGCCCCGGCGACTACGGGCCCGGCAAGCGGCCCGCGGCCCGCCTCGTCAATCCCACAGATACGGCCGTATGCGGCGTATTCTTTTTCATATTTTTTCAGTGCCTCCATCCGCGCGCGCTCCGCCGCAAGCTTCTCCTGCTCCCGCATGGCCTGCCCGATGAGCTTCGCCACTCCCGCACGCGCATCCGTCATATAAGTCTCAATAAAAGAAGACAGCATTCCTTCTTCTGCTGCCTTCAGCTCATTTCTGATCTCTCCGATTGTCTTTTCCCTCATAAAAAATCCTTTCCGCCATCTATCTCACCGGCCCGATTCTGCTGACAGGATACGTTCTCAGCCACGCCCTTCCGACGATCGCCTCCTCTCTGACCGGCCCGACTCTCCCGTCACGGCTGTCCAGGCTCTCATTCCGGTTGTCCCCGAGCACAAAATACTCTCCTTCGCCCAGTTCTCTTTCCTCGGCAAAAATCCCGGCATCTCTGATCACTTCCCTGCCGTATGATTCTGCCAGCGGCTCCCCGTCCACAAAAATAATACCGTTTTCATCGATCCTGATGCGTTCTCCCGGCAGTCCGATCACACGTTTGATAAAATATACGCCTGGTTCATAAGGGAAAACGACAATATCGTACCGCGCGGGGGAATGCATGCGATAGGACAACTTGTCCACAATCAGATGATCCCCGTCGCTTATGCCCGGTTCCATCGAAGAACCTTCCACCAGCATCCTCTGCCCGACATAAAAAATAACAAAAAAAACCAGGCCGCTCACCGCCAGAAAATAGACCGCCAGCTTTGCAGCCTCCACCCACAACCGCTGCTTTTTCAATCATCTCCCCCTGCCGGCTGCTCCAGCGTTATTCTGCCGAGCCTTCCGCTCCGAAAATCGTCCAGAAGAAGCGAAGACGCCTTTCCGTAATCCGGCTCATTTCCCTTCAGGATGCATCCACGCCGCTGTGCAATCTGCCCCAGAAGCGCCGCCGGCTCCCCATCTTCCGCCGAAACCGCATAGCGTTCCGTGAGGACTCCCGGATACTGATCACACAGAAACCGGATCAAAGCAGTCGACAGCTCGTCCAGATTTAAAATCTCCTCCCGGATCGATCCGATCATCGCCAGATGAAGTCCTACGTCCGGGTCTTCAAACTTCGGCCACAGTATCCCCGGCGTATCCAGAAGCTCGACATTTTTATTGAGCCGTATCCACTGCTTTCCCTTTGTAACGCCCGGCTTATTCCCCGTCCTTGTGCATGCTTTTCCCGCGTAGGAATTGATAAACGTCGATTTCCCCACGTTCGGGATTCCCGCCACCATCGCCCGCACCGGCCGGTTTTTAATCCCCCGTTTGCGGTCGCGCTCAATCTTTTCCCGGCAGGCTTCCATGATCACTGCAGTCACCTGTTTCATGCCTCCCCGGTTTCTCGCATCCAGCGGCACGGTCAGACATCCCTTCTTTTTCAGATATTCCATCCACTCTCTTGTTCTTCTCTCATCGGCCAGATCCGCCTTGTTCATCAGAACCAGCCTTGCCTTATTTTTTCCGAGCTCATCGATATCGGGATTGCGGCTTGCCGCCGGAACCCTCGCGTCCAGCAGTTCAATCACAACATCGATCAGTTTTATGTCTTCCTGCATCTGACGCTTCGCTTTCGTCATATGCCCCGGATACCACTGCAGCTGCATATGTATCTCCTCTCAATCCTTTATAAAAATCCAAAATCTCCCCAGGGAGACACAATAAACCACGCCTTGCCGATGATATGTTCTTTCCTGACATTTCCGATATTTGCATACCGGCTGTCTTCACTGTTATTGCGGTTGTCTCCCAGCACAAAAAATTCGTCGCTGCCCAGCGTAATCTCTTCCGCCGCAAGGCCGGCTTCCTCGACGGCCGCCGTGTCCACCTCGTCCTGAAACGGCTCTCCGTTCACGTACACAACGCCGTCTTTTATGCGCACCCGGTCTCCCGGCACCGCAATGACACGCTTGACATAGTAATGTGATTTTTCGTTGCCGTTTGGAAGAAAAACAATAACATCATTCGGTTTCGGATTTGTCACTTTATAAATAAAACGGTCCACGAGAATCTCGTCCCCGTTTTCCAGCGTCTCCGCCATCGACTGCCCGACCACGCTCGTCCTGAGCCCTACAAAATAGACAAGCGTAAAAGCAATCATCAGCGTGATCAGAATCTCTGCCGTCCACGCCAGTGCTTCCCTGGCTGCCGACATGTTCACCCTTCTCTTTCGTCTGCCAAAATTCAGACCGCTCCGTCTTCGTCTGACCACTTCTCCGTTTCCCTTTCCTCTTTGTGTTCACTTTCACTGTTCTTCCTGCCTTACACCCGCGGCGTCCACAGCAACAGGCGGGTGCAGGCCGTATTCTCTGCCTTACTTTATCACAATCTTTTCTTGTCTGCAATTGGTCTTTCCTGTAAAATAAAGACAGACGTCCGGCCGGCGCCCGCAGGCCGGATCCTTATCGGAATATGCAGTCATAAATCAACGAAAGGAATCAGAATAATGAATCTGGAAATCGAACGCAAATATCTCATTGCCTCCCTGCCCCCCGACCTCGGACAATATCCATGCGTCCACATCGAACAGGGCTATCTGAACACAGATCCGGTCGTGCGCATCCGGCGCTCCGGCGACGCATATACGCTCACTTACAAAGGAAAAGGGTTTATGGTCCGGGAAGAATACAACCTTCCGCTGACGCAGCAGGCCTTTTTGCATCTGCGCGAAAAAATTGACGGCATCCTGATCGAAAAGCGCCGGTATCGCATCCCCTGGCAGGACAGATACACCATCGAACTCGACATTTTCGAGGGAAAACTGGCCCCATTGCAGCTCGCAGAAGTCGAATTTGAGACTGAGGCGGACGCTGACGCCTTCGTCCCGCCCGACTGGTTCGGCAAGGACGTAACGTTTTCGCCGGCCTACCACAACAGCACACTCAGCCAGGGACAGAAATAAAACCAGACCGTCAGACTCTGCCGCTTTCTTTCAGAAGCCGGTATAACGTCGGTGTGAAATGAAATTCCTCCGCCAGACGCTCCACCTCCTGGAGATAATTCCGCTTTACGGAGGCGGGAACCACCGCCTTCGCCGACGCGGCGCCGCTTCTTTTTACCGCGCGGATAAGTATGTTTTTCGGCGTGTGTGAGAAATCGACAAACTCCAGGAGCTGCGTTTTGTATCCGCAGCATTCCAGCAGATTTGCACGGATGGCGTCGGTCGCAAGCGCACAGAACCGCTCTTTTACGATGCCATACCGCGTCAGAAGCGGAAAATCCGACGTCTCCGCCTGACCGTTTAATTCATGCTGACAGCATGGCACGGAAAAAATCATCCGCGCATTCCACGCAACGGCATTGAACAGGGCGTAATCCGTCGCCGTGTCACAGGCATGCAGCGTCACCACCATATCCACCGGAAACATAGCCTGATAACCGTTGATATCCCCGACCTCAAAGCGCAGATTCCGGTATCCGTATTTTTTCGCGGCGGCGTTACAGTTTTCGATCACATCCTCTTTCAGATCCAGCCCCACGATCTGCACGTCGCGTCCCTTAATCTCAGCAAAATAATGGTAGAGCACAAACGTAAGGTAGGATTTGCCGCATCCGAAATCGATAATGTGAAGACGGTGGTCTGCCCCGTCCTCTGCACTGTCCTCTACCATCTCAAGAAACCGGTTGATCTGGCGGAATTTATCATACATGGAGGACACGACCTTCCCTTCGGGCGTAAAAATTCCCATATCCACCAGAGGAGGTACTGCCGTCCCTTCCTCGATGAGATACTTCTTTTTGCGGTTATGGGTGCGTTCTGCTCTCGGCATCTGCCCGCCGCCTTTTTCCAGGTAAGTCACTTTTCCCTTTCTGGAGATGAAAATCGTATATTCTTTCTTACCGTCCCAGGCATGCATCTCCCGGTAGGCTCCGGCGACCGTCTCTGCAAGGCAATCTGCCGTCTCTTCCACAGGAATGTTCCGGTGAAACACCTGTTTCTCCGTATAGGCCGCCATCTGATAGAACGACTCCTTTTTCTCCACAACAATCCTGCGGTACGCCGCGTCTTTTCCGGCGGGTCTGCTGATCACAATCCGGTATGGCTGCGCCTGCATCAGGCGATCAAGTATTTCGTTCAGCGTTTCCATTTTTCCTCCTAAGCGCAGTTTCTGCACAGGCCAGACGTCCGAAATATCCGGCTGCAGCCTTACCGCAGCCTGTCGCTCTCATAGCGCTGCCGCGTCCGGATGCAGCGCTTCAGCTCCTCATAGCGGCTGTCGAGGTCACCCTCCGGAATCACAACATCGAGCACCACCGCCATATTATTGATCAGATGATCCGTAATCTCCTCCCGCATGGACAGAAGGATGTGGTATTTTTCCTCGAGATCGTCCGCGTCAAAAAAAGCCATCAGTTTCGGGCTGACGCCTTCCGCTTCGTTCTCTTCCCGCGCCTTTCGTTCCCGAAACGCCTTCCGCTCTTCCCGTCCGTTTCCATCCTGCAGCGCCGTCGCGGCGCCGTCCCCGGAAGCCGCCTCACCTGCCTCTTTCTGTGCGATGCCGCTCTCCCCGTCCGAAAGCTGCCCCACACCCTCCGGTCTCTGCACGCGCTCAAAACGATACTTCTGCGCCGCCTGTGGATATTTTGCGCGGTCTTCTCCACTCAGAAACATTCCGATCGGCCCCGCATAAACCTGATAGCTGCCATACAGCGCCTGGTAAACCACCAGCTCCTCCTGTGTCTCCGAAAAAATCGCGGTAGTCACTACCTGATAAAGCCTCTCTTGTGAATCGCGGTACCATTCGCCGCATTCCGGTCTGTTTTCCATTCTCCCTGTCCTTTCTCTGGCACCACTCTCTTTTATAAACTCCCTTTTTAGAAAAGTGTTCCCACTGCATAACATTAGAAATAAAATATATATTCTTACATATGATTACCGCATTTATACTTATCTGACAATTCTTCAGACTAAAAGTGAACGAGTCAGTGTCAGAATACCTGCGCAGTATGAGACCTGCCTGAAGGCAACGCCTGGAAATACGCTTTTCAGTTCATCGGCAACGAAATATATTTCTTCATCATCCCATTCGTTGCCTGCTTCCTGTCTGCATTGATTCAGTTTATCGCGGTTTTCAAAAGCAACGTCACCAATCAAAATCTTCCCATTCTCTTTCAGGCAATTACGCAGAGTGCGAAGAAGGGATATTTTCTGTTCATCCGTCAGATGATGCAGTGAGTATGTTGCCACAATAAAATCATAGCATTGATTCCGCAGCGGCTCTGCTAATCCTTTCGAGAAATCCCCCTGATAAAGATGTGAACCCGGCATTTTCCCGGATGCTAATTCAATCATTCTTGACGAGAAATCCTGCCCATAGATGGAACAACCATGTTCATATAGTTTTGTTGTGAGTGTGCCTGTTCCAAACCCTATATCAAGCACTGCTGCGTCTGGCTTTTCCATAACGGCCTGAAAAATGTTTCCAAGCACATCCCTGTAACCGGCAAACGGATATGTATTTTCTTCATCGGAAAGCCCGACCGCTTTGTCATATCCATCTGCCCACAAGTCAAAACCGTTTTTATCTAACACACCTGCCTCCTTAAATAGCAATTTATATATCTGATGATAAAATTTGTGCCTGATGCCTGCAATGTATATTTATAATCCCGCTTTCTATGGGTACACGATTGCGAAAAGGGAGTTTATAAACGCCATGTGCCGGCGTTTTCCGACATTACCAGAAAGGAAAGCCCTGTATTATAACCGGGCTTTCACAAAAAAATAATTTGTATATACAAAAGCATCTGATCATATTATAATATTTCATGATCTATTTCACAACCATTAGTTTCAAAATGACTCCGGAGGACAATCGAGATACCATGATACGCAGAACATTCAACCACTTATCCGGCATGCAGCTGATCGCGGTCGGCTTCTTCTTTCTGATTATGGCGGGCACGTTTCTTCTGATGCTCCCCGTCTCGTCCAGGGACGGCGCTTTCACACCGTTTCTGACCGCACTGTTTACGGCGACAAGCGCGTCGTGCGTGACGGGCCTGATTCTTGTCGACACCTGCACACACTGGTCCCTCTTCGGCCAGCTTGTGCTTCTGACTTTAATCCAGATCGGCGGTCTCGGCTTTATCACCATCGGGACTGCCGTATCCCTCGCCCTGCACCGCAAAATCGGCCTGAAGCAGCGCGGCTGGATCAGGGAAAGCTTTAACGTGCTGGATATCGGCGGCGTCGTACTGCTGTTAAAACGTGTGCTCAAAGGAACCGCCCTGTTTGAAGGAGCCGGCGCACTCCTGCTCTTTGTGCGCTTTTATCCGAAAATGGGGTTTGCACAGGGGCTCTACTATGGCATTTTCCACTCCATCTCCGCTTTCTGCAACGCAGGTTTCGATCTGATGGGGTGCTATGAACCTTTTTCTTCGTTTACCGCCTACTATGACGACCCGCTCGTTACCCTGACGCTCTGTTCCCTGATCCTGATCGGCGGAATCGGCTTTTTCGTCTGGAACGATCTCGTAAACCACAAATGGCATTTCCGCAAATATGCACTCCAGACGAAAATGGTCTTAAGCTGTTCCGTTGTCCTTATCTTCGGCGGCGCCCTGTTTTTCTATCTGGTGGAGGGGAACCGCCTGTTTGCAGGCATGAGCACGACGGGAAAGCTGTGCAGCGCCCTGTTCTGTGCCGTCACACCGCGCACGGCCGGTTTTAACACGACGGACATCGGCTCGCTCTCCCAGGGCAGCCGGCTTTTTTCCATTCTTCTGATGTTTATCGGCGGCGGCTCCGGCTCCACCGCGGGCGGCGTAAAAATGGCGACGATTTTCGTTCTGCTGCTTCATTTAAGATCCACGCTCCTGCGCACGACGGGAACCAATATCTTCGGCAGAAGAATCGACGACGCGACCATCACAAAGGCCTCGGCCCTGCTGTGCACCTACCTGTTTTTCAGTCTGACGGCTACTCTGATCATCTGCAGCGTGCAGAATTTCGCCGTCGGGGACACGCTTTTTGAGGTCACGTCCGCCGTCTGCACCGTGGGGATGACGACCGGCCTCACCGGACAGCTCAACCCGTTTTCCCAGTGTATCATCGCGTTTCTGATGTATGTCGGACGGCTCGGGAGTCTCTCCTTCGCCCTCTCCTTTACGGATCACAAAAAACCGGCGCACATCATGCAGCCTGTAGAAGAAATCAACATCGGTTAGACATGCATGGAGGATTATCATGAAATCTATTTTAATTATCGGACTCGGAAGATTTGGCACCCATCTTTGTACCAAACTCTCCAAACTGGACAACGAAATTATGATCGTCGACAAGGAAGAATCCACCTTACAGGAGCTTCTGCCGTGCGTCGTCAGTGCAAAAATCGGCGACTGCACCAATGAAAAAGTCCTGCGAAGTCTCGGGGTGGGAAACTTTGACCTCTGTTTTGTCTGCATCGGCACCAATTTCCAGAGCAGCCTTGAGATCACAAGCCTTTTAAAAGAACTCGGCGCAAAATATGTCGTGAGCAAGGCAAATCGCGATATCCACGCAAAATTTCTGCTGCGCAACGGCGCCGACGAAGTCATCTACCCCGACAGGGACATCGCGGACAAAGTCGCCGTCCGCTTCTCGGCAAACCAGGTCTTTGACTATGTGGAGCTCGGAAAAGGATTTTCCATCTATGAGATCGCGCCCCTGCCGGAATGGATCGGCCGCTCGATTCTCGACGTCAACGTGCGCGTCACCTACAACACCAATATTATCGGCGTCAAAAACGAGGATGGCATGAAGCTGATGCCCGGACCGGACTATATCTTCGAACCGGGCGAACATCTGATGGTCATCGGACACCAGAACGACATCGAAAAAATTGTACGCAAACTGTAAAAACCTCAGACAAAGGATCGGATTCTGACAGAGGCGGTGGCATAATGCCACCGCCTCGTCGTTATCTTGGCCAGCGCAGCTCTTTTTTCATCATTTTTTCAAACGCGGCATGCGGCTCCCGCTGATACCAGTAAGCAACGCCCGCCAGATCATCCTGCCGCTCGAACAGCCCTCTGTGACACACCCCGATCTGCTGTACCGTAACTTTTAAATCTTCCTCAAAGCAGACCGGATCCGGGATATGGAAACGGTAAAATCCGCGCATCGGCGGGCAGTCGTCATTGTGATAGGCGTTGTAGACCGTATCGTCGTGGCTGGCGTAAAACGGATATCCCAGAAACAGCGTCGAGTAATTCGTCTCAAGAGTCTTTCCCGCCTCCTGCCGCGCAAAACTCCACGATCCGCCGAAGTAATCTTCCATCCCGGTCCCGCAGATCGTCGGATAATCCACATCGCCGTCGATATAAAATTTCACTTCCCCTTCTCCCCACCAGTAGCGCTCCAGCGTCGTCAGCGCGAGATACGTCCCCACATACGTCCCGCTCCCTTTAATATTGTCCACAATCACATAATCTTTTCCCGGCGTCGTGAGGCGCTCCCGCCTCCAGCGCGCGTGAAAATACTCCGTCTTCTCCGGCAGGTCGTCGTAAAGACAATAATCAATCTGGTAAAAGAAGGCCGGGATGGGATTCGCATGCTCATTCTCCAGCGTGATTTTTGCATGGCGCAAAAACGGCATCGGAAAATAGCAGTTTAAGCCTCTCGACGGGACGACCACAATCGGCATTGCGTTTATGATACACTCTCTCCCGAAACCACAACAGAAAAAATCACCCAGCGGCGTCTCCACCGACGGCGCCTCTTCTCCGTCCCAGTACATCCTGAGGACAAGATCGCGGAGCACAAAACAATCCGCATCCGACGTCTTCGCGTCGACCGTCATCCAGATATGTGTGATCACGCCGGGTCCCGCGATATCCGCCAGCGTGACCGTCTCACCCGGCGCAATATCCTTAAGGCACGGACTTCCCTTTCGCGACGGCCCGAGCACGCTTTCGGCCATTCCTCCCCGTCCCTTTTCGCCGGTCGGATTTTCTGCATTGACGGCCCGCGATCTGCCGTGGCGCGCGAATGGTATTCTGCTCAGCATCTCATACATTCCTCTTTCCTCCACTCAGTCCGATTCTCTTTTTTTCTTCTTCCCAGATTCTGATAAACTCCTCCCGATTTTTGTCAAAAAGCTTATCCATATCATAGGAAATCGTATCCAGGTCATATTCGCGGAACACATTCGGTATGTACTGATACAGCTTGTCCGCAACCGACTGCAGATGACCGACGTCGGCTCCCTCCATATAAAGAGTTTTCTTTTCATTGAAAATCATCAGGCGGACGATAAAGGAAGAACCCTTGCGGCCGGTCTGTGGGCAGACCCAGTAAATCTTTTCCCGTGGGACGACCGTGATCGCTCCCATACCGTTTAAAAGCAGCAGATAAGACGGAAGCAGAATCACCCGCTCCCCGTGCGGTTTCTTTCCCTCCGGAAACGCGTCGATATATTCGTCGACCAGAATCTTTCCCTCCGCAGCCTCCCGGTCAATCCGCTCTGCCACAGCCTTCTTTTCTTCCGGAAAGAGAAGAATCAGACTCCTGCTTCCGTCCGCAGCTACCCGGCTCGAGCGGACCAGACCGAATATCACGGAAGCCAGCATCACCACCGAAAGTACGGCCACACTGACAAGTACCTTAACCGTCGTGTAATCACTCAGATCGACGGAATCCTTTACGACAAACCCGACGGCGGCTATGATTACAACATACAAAATGAGCAGTCCTGAAAACAATCTCCTGTTTTTCTGCCCCGCCTGCTCTGACTGCTGCGCCAAAAATCCTTTTTTCATACGATTCTCCATTCCGGAGCGTTTACGTGATAAGGCGGCGCAAATCTCAGATTCGCGTCTGCCGTCAGACAGATTTGTGACGCTCCGGCACAAATCCTCTTTTGATCTACTCTGTATCCATATCTGATTTTATTTCCCGACGTATAATTTGTCAATCCGATTCTTTTCCGGCTTATCGCGTCTGCCGTCGCCATCCTCTTATCACGGAACCCATGGCAGAAACAAATGTCCTGTTGTCCGCCGGACATTTTTATTGCACATTTCTTTCCTGTTTTTTATAATAGGACCAGACAACCGAAGCACGAAAACGGTTCATTTCACTTAAAGGAGATTTTCAGATTATGATACAGGATATTTACCCGGACCACCTCTTTAACGCCTACATGCCGAAAAAACCAGACGCCGGCAGCCTTATTTTCTCTTTCCGCGGAAACGAAGTCTGCGTCCGAAAAGACAGCCGCGTCTCGTTTCCCACTTTCGGCGCCTTAAAAAACTGGTGTGAAAAGGCGGGCGAAAAACTGCCGGAACTGAACTATCTTTTTACCATCGGTCCGGACGGGCAGGACACAAAAGAAAGCGAAACGGGAATTTCCTGTTTTCTGGCTGATTTTTCTTCCTTTTCCGAGAACGCGAAAATACCGCCGGCAGACTATGAATATGTACGCCTCTCCCTTCTGCGCCCCCGGCCTCCAAAAACACAGGTTTTTGCCGCAGCGACGGCCTGGCATTTATATGTCTGGTACCGGGATAACCGGCACTGCGGGAGATGCGGCGAAAGACTGGCTCCGGATCAGAAGCTGCGCATGCTCTCCTGCCCGTCGTGCGGCAATACGGTATTCCCAAAGATCGCTCCCGCCGTCATCGTGGGACTGACGGACGGGGACCGGATTCTGATGACAAAATACGCCGGCCGCGAATATAAGCGGCATGCTCTGATCGCGGGATTTACCGAGATCGGAGAGACAGCGGAAGAAACCGTGGCGCGCGAAGTCATGGAGGAAGTCGGGCTTAAGGTGAAAAATATCCGTTATTACAAGAGCCAGCCCTGGGGCTTTGACGCAGACCTTCTTCTGGGATATTTCTGCGAGCTGGACGGCCCGGGTGAAATCTGTCTCGACAGGGAAGAGCTCTCTGTCGCCGAATGGGTAAACTGCCGCGATATTCCCGACGATCCCGAAGAGATCAGCCTGACGAGGGAAATGATGTCATACTTTAAAAAATGCAGAATATCTTCCTGTCAGGAGCAGCCGGACAGATTCTGACCCGATCCTTCCCATCCGCTTATCCCGATCCGGGCGAGATCGTCCGCCAGAAAAACCGTCCCGTCCTCCAGAAAAATCCGGCGGGTCTGCGGATCATATTTTTTTACCCGCCCTGCGGCTGTCACGTAGGAACCGCCGTCCTTCTTCTCATCCGGCCTGAAATAAGTAAACACAGCCCAGGGAGACGCGGACAGCTTCTCCAGCAACAGACGAAGCTGTCGATCCAGCAGCTCTTTTTCGTCCTCATCCAGTTCCACTCTTTCCTGTGTCTCCCTTGCCGTCTCACGGATGGCCGCGTCATATCCTGTGAGAGCGGCAAACGGCGCAAATTGTGCCGCGCGGTCCGAAAGCGGCATCCTGGGATGTCTTTCGGACACTGGGTGCGGCAGGTAAAGAATATCGTCGTATTTCAGCCGTTCCATCATGCCTTATGCCCTCCGATCTGTCGATTGCGCTCCATCCCTGTCGCTCCCTCCCGCAGATTCATGCCCTTTAAGACAGCATTTTTTCCATACTTCTTTTTCACCGCCAGCATCGTCTCCTGCAGTTTCCTCTCTTTGGCAAGCCTTGTATTCTCTTTCTCCCGCTCCCTTGCAAGCGCCTCATAATCGGTAAACAGATTCATCTGCTCAAAGGACTCCGCTTCTTTCACTGCAGGCTCCCCGGAAACATGATTTGCCGCGACATTCATCCGGCGCACCAGAAGATCGGGATTTACAATGTCCTCGTACAATTTTGTCACCGCATCGACAATCAGCCGGGCAGAAGATGTCTTGCGGCCCAGGTTTATTGTCCCATGCGCGTGCTTCGGCGTCTTTCTCCCATAGTGGTCTTCTGTCACGGCCCCCCTGTAACGGGTCCGGACGTCAGGATCCGCCAGACTTTCGTTGTCATAGCCCACGGTGAGCGTCATCTGGTCCGCCACCATCCGTTTTTCCACCAGATCAAGCGCAAGCGCATCCGCCATTTCCCGGACTACAACCTTTGCCCTGGCAAAATCATAGGGACAGTGCAGCACCTGACCGGAACTTACACTGCTGCTCTGCGGCTGATATGCCTTGATCAGATCGATCGTGACAGGCTCGTATCCCCAGGCGTGATCTATCAGCAGTTCCGCATTGACGCCAAACATCTGATACAGCAGATCTTCATTGAAGTAATCCCGCGGGCCTCCGATCGAACATCTGGCAATGTCTCCCATTGTATAAATCCCCGCCTCCTCCAGCTTTTTCCGATAGCCGTGACCGACTCTCCAGAAATCGGTCAGCGGCCTGTGGTTCCACAAAACCCTGCGGTAGCTGATTTCGTTGAGCGTGGCAATGCGCACGCCGTATTTATCCGGTTTTGCATGCTTTGCCACAATATCCATCGCCACCTTACACAGATACAGATTTGTCCCGATTCCCGCCGCCGCCGTGATACCGGTCTGCCGCTGCACATCCTTCGCCATCTCTGCGGCAAACTGCCGGGCCGTCATCTGCCTGGCAGACAGATAATGCGTCACATCCATAAACACCTCGTCAATCGAGTAGACATGAATATCCTCCGGCGCAACATAGTTTAAATAAATCTGATAAATTCTCGTGCTGTATTCCATATAGAGCGCCATTCTGGGCGGCGCCACAAGATACGACGCCTCAAGCTCCGGATGCCGTTTCAGTTCCTCATCCAGACAGGAAGCTCCCGAAAACGTCTCTCCCGGCGCCTTTTTTCTGCGCGCTGCATTCACTTCTTTCAGACGCTCAGCCACTTTGAACAATCGCGCCCTGCCCGGTATGCCGTAAGCCTTCAGAGACGGCGACACCGCCAGACAGATCGTTTTTTCCGTCCTGCTTAAGTCTGCCACAACCAGATTCGTCGTCAGCGGGTCCAAGTTCCGCTCCACACATTCCACCGAAGCGTAAAAAGATTTTAAGTCGATCGCAATATAAGTACGCTGTCCGTCACCCATAAGCTCCTCCCCGTCCCTTTTATCTGCATCTGCCTTTTCGGACAGTATACCATATCTTTACCACAGATATTCTTTTTTCTTTTCCATCTGCGACCGGCAGTAACAATCTTGAAAAATCAGACAGATCATGCTAAAATAAATGGCATACACACAAAAATCACGTGTTATCAAATCTAAAATTTTACTCTTTACCACAGGAGGAATCTTATGAACTTTCTATCCAATCAAAAGCTTGCCACGCGTATCAGCATTATTACCACGGCAATCACATTTACTGGCATGATGCTGCTATGGCTTACCGTTTCCGGCCGCGTTGCCTCTATGGTTGAAAACAATATCACCAATCAGATGACTGACGCCGTGGAATCCAGAGCCGCCATCATAAACGATTATGTGGCTTCTGCAGAAGAATACATGACAGCCTTCGCACTGGGAAGCGAGGTCCGGGAGCTCCTTGCCGATCCCGAAAATCCCGACCTTCTGCGGACGGCACAGCAATATACGGAAGATTTTGCCGCAGTCAAAGGAATCTTTGAGGGATTATACATCAGCACACCTTCTACCTATGTCCTGACGCATACCTCCCCCGACGCGATCGGGATCACCACCCGATCAGGAGAATCACTGGATGTATTCCGCGACACGATTCTCGCCAGCCCCACGCTGACCAACCTGGGGATCATGAAATCTCCGGGAACCGGAAGCATGATTCTCTCCATGTACTATCCGCTTTTCGACGGCCAGGAGTGTATCGGCTATGTGGGCGCCGGCGTCTACGCCAGCCGGCTGATGGATGTGTTGCTGGGACTGAATATCCAGGGCCTGCCCGACAGCGAATATGTATTTTTAAATGTAGAAACCGGCATGTACCTGTATCACGAGGACGAGGCCCTGCTCAACACAGAGACAACCGACAACGGTTACCTGGAAATCCTGAAGCGGATCCGCGAAAATAACGACACACAGGCACTTACATACTCCTATCAGGACGAAAACGGCGTCTTGGCAATCTCGAGCTTTCCGCCGACCAGGAGCTGGAATCCTTTTACGGCCGGAACGACGAAATCGGCCTGATCGCACAGACCATTCATCACCTCTGCGACTGTCTCCGCAAAACAATCGATGACATCGGCCGCATCTTAGGTGAGATGGCAGACGGCAATATCGCCGTGGATGTTGTCAGAAACGAGTCATACTATATCGGCGATTTTAAAGTTCTGGCTGAAAGTCTGAAAAGTATCCGCACTCATCTGACGAATGTAATGCGCGAAATCACACAGATTGCAAACCAGGTGAACAACGGCGCAAACCAGGTATCCGCGGGCGCCCAGGCGCTGTCACAGGGAACCTCGCAGCAGAAAGTCTCCATCAACGGACTTGTATCGAATATCACGGACATGACGGCCCAGATCCAGAACAGTACCGCCCGCTGCGGCAGCGCCAGCGATCTGGTGGACAGGGCGGCCGGATACGCCGCCGAGGCCGACACAAAAATGGAACAGCTGATTACCGCCACACAGAACATCGACCAGTCCTCGACAAAGATCGGAACGATCATAAAAACCATTGAGGATATCGCTTTCCAGACAAATATCCTCGCGCTGAACGCTTCCGTTGAGGCCGCCAGAGCCGGCACCGCAGGAAAAGGCTTCTCGGTCGTATCCGACGAGGTCAGGAGCCTTGCAACCAGGTCTGCGCAAGCCGCGCAGAACACAAATACCCTGATCGACCGCTCGATCCACGATGTAAAAACAGGTACCGAATCCACAAACCTCGCCATCTCCGCCATGCAGGTAATCAACGAGTGCATCCAGTCTATCAAAGTGCTGATGGATGAGATTGCACTTGCCAGCGTCCAGCAGTCGGAAATGATCGTTTCCGTAGAAAACAGGATCAAAGAAGTTTCCAGGGTAATACAGACAAATTCTGACGCAGCCGAAGAGAGCGCTGCGATTTCCAATGAACTGTCACGCCAGGCAAGAACTTTAAATCAGCTGATCGGTCAGTTCCGAATCCGGTAAAAAACCCCGGACCACAATCGTGTGGTCCGGGATTTTTTCTTTTCACCCTGCAGGTGATACGTCGCTTTAATCAGAAAGGAGCTCATTGGCCCGATATGATACTAATGCAGAAACATCGCATCCCCGAAACTAAAAAACCGGTATCTTTCCCGCACTGCCGTTTCATAGGCCCGCAGCACATTTTCCCTTCCGGCCAGCGCGGACACCAGCATGATGAGCGTGGATTCCGGCAGATGAAAATTGGTAATCAGCGCGTCGATTACACGGAATGAATAGCCCGGATAGATAAAAATATCAGTCCAGCCGCTGCTTTCTGTAAGAAATCCATCTTTGTCTGCGGCGGCTTCCAGCGTCCGCGTGCTTGTCGTGCCGACAGCGATCACGCGCCGGCCTTCCCGCTTTGCCTGGTTGATTTTATCTGCTTCCGCCGCCTCGATGCGATAAAACTCCGAATGCATGTGATGCTTGAGAATATCATTTTCCTTGACCGGCCGGAATGTTCCAAGCCCCACATGAAGCGTCACCTCCGCGATCCGGACCCCCTTTTCCCTGAGCTCTTTTAAAAGCTCCGGCGTAAAATGCAGACCGGCTGTCGGCGCCGCCGCAGAACCGTCATATTTTGCATAGATGGTCTGATAGCGGTTTTTATCTGCAAGCGTATGTGTGATATAAGGCGGCAGCGGCATCTGTCCAAGTTCATCCAGAATCTCTTCGAAAATTCCGTCATACGCAAACCGGATAAGACGGTTTCCTTCCTCTGCCACGTCAACGATTTCTCCGTTCAGAAGCCCTTCCCCGAAAACAATACGGGTTCCCTGCTTACATTTTTTTCCCGGCTTCACCAGCGTCTCCCAGAGATCTTCTCCCTGTCGCTTCAGAAGAAGAATCTCAATCCTTGCCCCGGTATCCGCCTTTGTCCCGATCAGACGTGCCGGTATGACTTTCGTGTTATTGATGACAAGACAGTCTCCCGGATTTATCATCCCGACAATATCCCTGAAACAGTGATGTGCCGTTTCCCCGGTCCTTTTATTAAGAACCATCAGCCGCGAACCCGCTCGGTCCGCGAGCGGGTCCTGTGCGATCAGCTCCTGCGGGAGCTCATAATAAAAATCTTTTACATTCATTTCTGCTCCTGCCTACCTGCGCAGCTCAATTCCCATGCCCTCGAGCGCCTTTACGATTTTTTCCATTGCTCCGGTGATATCAGATTCCTCTAAATTCCGGTCTTTTGCGCGGAAAGAAAGCGAATACGCCATCGACTTAAATCCCTCCGCAATCTGTGCACCCTCGTAAATATCAAACAGCTCATAATGCTCCAGAATCTTTCCGCCTTTGTTCTCAAACACTTTCTCGATCTCGCCGGCCAGCACGTCTTTCGGAACCACCATGGAAATATCCCTGGACGCAGCCGGAAACTTTGCGATCCCTTCATATTTGTGGTCGAATGTCGCATATTTTTCTATTTCGGGCATATCAAGAACGGCGATATAAACACGCTCCTTGATGCCGTAATTCTGCGCCACAACCGGGTGTACTTCGCCGAGATATCCGACGACTGCATTTTTATAGATCACACTGGCCTGACGGCCCGGATGCAGAAAGCTCTTTCCCGCAGCCGGGTCATACTCAGGCCGCCCGTTAAGACCCGCCTTATCCAGAAACTCTTCGATCACGCCTTTCATCGTGTAAAAGTCCCCGTCGCCGTACATTCCAAGCGTAAACTGCATCCGCTCTTCGGGCAGCTCCGTCACTGGAAGCTGCTTCGGAAGATAAATGTTTCCCAGCTCATACAGACGTACATTTTTATTTCTCCGGTTAAAATTGACAGCCAGGGAAGTGAGCATTCCGTTGAGCGGCACTGTCCGCATAATGGAATAATCCTCTCCCAGCGGATTGCTGATCACAACGGTATCACGCAGCGGTGAATCCGCCGGAAGCAGCAGTTTATCAAATACCTTCGGGCTCTCGAACGAATACACCATTCCCTGTGAAAATCCGCAAAATTCCGCGACGTCCCGCGCGACCGCCTCCACTCTTAGTTTAAAGGAAAGCTTTCCGGTCGTCGCTTCACCGCTCGGAAGCGTCGTCGGTATCCTGTCATAGCCATAAAACCGGGCTGCCTCCTCTGCCAGATCGGCGCCACATTCCAGATCCTGGCGCCAGGAAGGTATCACAATTTCATTCGTCTTCTCGTCGTAGACAAGCTCCAGACGTCTGAAGTAGGAAAGAATCTCTTCCGCCTCCATCTGCGTCCCGAGCAGGCGGTTGTATTTGTCCGGCTCAAACGCAAGTCTCTTCTCGCCTTTCACCTGCGTATAAACATCCACGGTCCCGCCGACAACCTCCCCGGCACCAAGCTCCTCGATCAGCTGGCAGGCGCGGTTCATGGCCGCAATCGTATTATTGGGGTCAAGGCCCTTTTCAAATTTGGATGACGCATCGGTTCTCATCCCGATTTTCTTTCCCGAAAGGCGGATATTTGTTCCGTCAAAACAGGCCGCCTCAAACAGCATCGTGGTCACATGATCCGTGATCATGGAGTTTTCACCGCCCATAATACCGGCGATGCCGACCGGCTTCCTGCCGTCACAGATCATAAGCACGGAATCATCGAGTGTCCGCTCCTGTCCGTCAAGGGTCACAAATTTCTCTCCTTTCTCTGCCCTCCTTACGATAATTTCCCGCCCTTCGATCGTTTCAAGATCATAGGCATGCATCGGCTGTCCGTACTCTTCCATCACGTAATTCGTGATATCGACAATATTGTTGATGGGACGGATACCGTGCGCGCGCAGCCTGCGCTGCATCCACTCCGGAGACGGCTCTATCTTCACATTTGTGACGACGCGGGCCGTATACCGTCTGCACAGATCAGTATCTTTTATCGTCACCCCGATATAATCGCTGACATCCTCATCGTTTCCGGTCGCCGCCACGACAGGCGGTACAAATTCTTTTCCAAACGTCGCCGCCGCCTCCCGCGCAATGCCGAGAACCGAAAAACAATCCACGCGGTTGGACGTGATTTCATACTCCACCGCAACATCGTCAAGTCCCAGATACGCCACGGCATCCTCGCCGACCGGGGCGTCGCCGGGAAGAATGTATAACCCTTCTTCCGGGGCAAGCGGGAACATATCCCGGTCCGAACCCAGTTCTTCGATGGAACACATCATACCATCCGACTCCACACCGCGGAGTTTTCCTTTTTTGATTTTAATACCGCCTTTCGTGAGCGTACCGTCATGACCTCCTGCCACCCTTCCGCCGTCTAATACGACAGGTACTTTACATCCTTCGGCGACGTTCGGCGCTCCCGTGACGATCTGAATGGTTTTCGTTCCGATATCCACCTGACAGATCACCAGTTTGTCGGCGTCCGGATGGGGAGCAATTGATACAACCTGGCCAATCACAATTTTGTCAAGATCAGCATCCATCGCAGTATAACCTTCTACTTTGGAGCCGGAAAGTGTCATGGCATCCATATATTCCTGCGGTGTGCAGGTCAGTCCGGGGACTAAATCTTTAATCCATTTCAGGGATGTATTCATAATAGGTATATCTCCTTTTGTTTTTGATTCGATTTGTGCGGCCTCTCTGTTTTTCCGGCTCTCGCCGGAAATCCCTGGCAGCTTATTTCCTCTTGCTTTTCCGAAACAACGGCTCTCGCCTTATCTCTCCTCGCGACTCACCCCAGGCATGCATCGCATACCAGGGGTTTCCGGCTCTCGCCGGAAATCGGCAGCTTATTTCCTCCTTCTCTCTGGATAAACCGGCTCAGGAGGAAATAGGCTGCCAGGCCTGTCCCTGCTCGTTGCTTACGCTAAAATTGTTCCAGGAAACGAATGTCGTTTTCGTAGAGAAGGCGCATGTCATCGATTTCGTATTTGAGGAGGGCAATCCGTTCTAATCCGACGCCAAATGCAAATCCGGAGTATTCTTCGGGATCGATTCCGCTCATTTTTAGTACATTGGGGTGAACCATACCGCAGCCTAAGATCTCGATCCAGCCTTCGCCTTTGCAGAAACGGCAGCCTTTTCCGCCACATTTAAAGCAGGTCACGTCGACTTCCGCGGACGGCTCGGTGAAAGGGAAATGGTGCGGGCGGAATTTTACTTTTGTTTCTTCCCCGAAAAGTTCGCGGGCAAATTCCGCAAGAGTTCCTTTCAGGTCGGCAAAAGTGATGTTTTTGTCGATGACAAGCCCTTCGATCTGGTGAAAGGACGGGGAGTGCGTCGCGTCAACTTCATCGGAGCGGAAAACGCGGCCCGGCGCGATCATGCGAATGGGGAGTTTTCCCTTTTCCATCTCGCGCACCTGCACCGGAGAAGTCTGTGTGCGCAGGACGATCCTGTCGTTGATGTAGAAAGTGTCCTGTTCATCCTTCGCCGGGTGATTGGCCGGAATATTGAGCGCTTCGAAATTGTAGTAATCGTACTCCACATCCGGTCCCTCCACGACCTCATACCCCATCCCGGTAAAAATACGCTCCACTTCCTCCAGCGCAATCGTATTCGGATGACGGTGCCCCGCCTTATTTTTCTTTGCCGGCAGTGTGACGTCGATCACCTCATGACGCAGCCTGATCTCCAGTTCCGCCGCCTCCAGCTTCGCTTTGCTCTCCTCAAGCATCCGCTCGATACCGGCCCTCGTCTCGTTGACAAGCTGCCCCACCAGCGGACGCTCTTCCGGCTTTACGTCTTTCATGCTTTTTAATACCGCCGTCAGCTCCCCTTTTTTTCCGAGAATCGCCACACGGACCTCATTTAATCTCGATAAATCTTTGGAAGCCTCAATCTGGCGGAGCGCCTCTTCCCTGATTTTCTGCAACTTTTCTTTCATGATCTCCTCCTCAGATAAACTTTTAATATCAGACCGGACAGATTACTTCCTCTATCCGTCGCTCTTCCTAAAACCTTCTGCGCTAGTGCATTTTGGGCCGAATACTTTTTCTTTCATGAGAAACGCACATACTCTGGCATCTCACAGCAGATGGCCTTTCTTAGAAAACGAAAAAAGCGGAATCACTCGTCCAGGGACGAATGATTCCGCGGTACCACCCTGTTTCTCCTCCGGCGACGTATCCTTCTGACACCCGGAAAAGCTCTCCTGTGCGTAACGTGCACAACGTCGTCCGCTTCCCCGCCTTTTTCCTTTGGTCATGGGGCCTCTGGCAGGATTCACGGACACGGCTCCGGTGCGAACTTCGATCGCGGTCTTATCTTAAACGGGCTTCCAGCCGACGACCCGTCCTCTCTGTAAGAGGCTCCGCTCTCTACTATACACTTTCACAGCCTTTTTCTGATATGCTAAAGCGTATTTTAACACAGGATTTTTCAAACATCAAGTTTTTTTTCTCTCTTATCCCTGATCAGCCATTTCCGGAAGGTATCGTTAAACAATACATTGATCTCCGCAGACATCATCATAATATACATACAGAAATAGAGCCACAACATCAGCAGCGCAATCGTTGTAAGGCTCCCGTACATCGAAAACCCGTTGAAATAGTCCACATAAATGGAAAGCCCCATTGAAAAAAGATACCAGGCCACGCTGCAGACCGCAGCCCCCGGAAGCTGACTTTTAAATGTGAGCTTCCGGTTCGGCAGGGCCGTAAAGACCACGCCAAAAAACAATGTCAGAATCCCCAGCATAATAAGCCCGCGAAAATGGGCGATCAGACTGACCGCATCCTCCAGAAACGGGACATATTCTGCCGCCAGATACCGAAGCGAATTGCCAAAAACCACCACGAGAAGAAGAAATACGATGGCAACCAGAAAAATAACCATATAAACTGCAGCCCACAGCCGCAGGATAAACCAGTTTCTCGTCTCCTCCAGATCATTGACGGAATTGAGCCCGGCCGCCATATACTGAACGCCTTTTGCCGCCGACCAGATCGCCACAACGGCAGTAACGGAAATAATACCCATGGAACGATTGTATACTTCGTCGATCAGAGACGTCAGAAACGGTGATACGTATTCCGGCATCACACGCACGACAACCATCTGAAGCGTCCCCTTCGTCACCGAAGTGTACTGAAGCAGTGAAGAAAACACCATCAGGAACGGTATCATGGATAATATGATAAAAAACGCCGCCTGTGCAGAGTAAGCACTGATTTTATCCCGTTTACACTTATCCGAAAAGGAAATCACATTTCCGATAACCTTCCAAATCATACTTATTCCCCCATACCGGAACGCCCGGGAAACGATCCGCTCCGCTCTCAGCCGGACATCTGACCGACCGTTCCGATCTCTATGTCATTGTAGAAATAATGCAGAATATCCTCATACCCCATCCCTGCGCCCGCCATACCGTCTGCCCCGTTCTGGCTCATGCCAAGGCCGTGCCCATAGCCGCCGCCCGTAAGCAGCACCGTGCCGTCTCCCTGCACCGTGACCGCACAGAACGCACTCGGCAGCAGCGCAGAAGCGGCGCCCTCGCTGCCGTCCGCATAGGTTATCGTATCGACGCCGCAGCTTAAGACTCTGCGTATGTTGTACTCTGTCATCACATGCACGCTGCCCTTCTCAAAGGTGAGTCCCAGCGTGAGAATGGAACCCCCGCCGCTTCGTTTTAAAACCTCGATTCCGATCAGCTGCCCCATATCCGCGGCAGAAACACTTTCGGAACACTCCGTCGTGCCGTCCGCCTCATAATATATGATATTCTTTGGTGAAACCGCCCGCCGCTCCTCTACGATACGGCTGATTTCCTGCGTCTTTTCACGGTAATCCGCGACGGCCGACCAGCGGTAAAACCGGATGCCGCTGTCAAACCCGTTCCCCTTCTGGCTGATATAAGCCAGAAAATCCTCCTCGTCCGAGAGATCTCCCTCATATGGCGTCTCGTTCAGACAGACCGTCTTTAAATAACCGTACTTTTCCAGATCCTCCACATTCCAGATCACAGGCGTCTCCGTATAACCCATGGACGTTGAAAAATAGTAAGCTTCGATCGTCTCTCCCCGGTAAGTCATAACCTGACCTGCCGTCTCCTGCACGGCCTTTATGGACGATTCCGTCGGCGCCACCTTATTGTACACCTGATACGACGTGCTGTCGTCGATATGCGCTCCGTACTCTGCCAGATCCGCCCGCAGAAGCTGTATATATGCATAGCTGCGCGCGCACACCGCCTGCGCCTTCTGCGCTTCCATCCCATAACTCGACGGCATTTCACTTGGCACTACCGCACAGAGATATGTCTCAAACGGGAGCTGATTTACAAACGTATACCCTTGCCCGGGCTTTCTGACTTCCATGTCCCCGGAATATCCGTTGGACACCCTGTTTCCCGACGAATCACACAGAAAAATCTGCCCGTCCTCCGCCGACGGGGTGAGCGTGAGCGTACCGCCGTCCTCCGATTTCAGATAATCCCCTGCCGCAAGCAGCGTATCGCCTGCAACCGTTTCTTCCGTCTCCCCGCACTTTAAGACAGCCTCTGAGCTGCATTTCAGAAAAGCCTCCTGCCAGAACTTCCCGCCGTCCTCCGCGAGCAGCAGAACCCTGATATTTTCAATGCTGGCCGGCTGCCGGATTAAAATGGCGCAGACTTTCTTTTCTCCCGTCACGTAATCGACTTCCATGTTTCCCAGTATGACATCTGAAAGCGATTTTTCCGCCGCCTCGCCATACGTCTGATAGACCGGCACCTTTCCGTCATGGGCAATTTTCCCATATCCCTCAATCTCAATCGTGGAATCGTCATAGGAGAGCAGACCTCCGTTGATGGTATCCTGTTTGACGCGCACGGATATAACCGCCCCGCCCGAAAAAACAAGGTCACAGACGCCAGGCGAAAGTCCGGATTCCGTCTCACCGATCTCCTTTGTATACGCATTGCCCGCGTACAAAAACTCCGCCGTCCCATCTTTCACATCCTTTAAATAAACGTTTTCGATGTCGGTCTCTTCTTCGGAAATCCCGGCAAGTCCCACACATTTTTCTTCTATCATATATGCCTCATAGGCATTCCAGTTTTCAAAATAAGTCACGGGCAGACGGGTGTAGATGTCTTCCCCGTTCGTCGTCAGCACATTTTCCTTATCCGCCTCCAGCGCGCCCAGCACGAGGAAAACACGCTTTTTTACTTCCTGTTCCATATCCAGATAATCTAAAATCTGGTCATAAACCCCCGACCATTCCGCCCTGGTCATAACATGCACGCCCGTCGCTCCCGGCACCTCTATGTATTCCGCAACGCCAAGCTTTTCCAGCAGGCGGCTGACAGTCCCCTTTGTCAGATACGATTTATGAAATGTTTCAAACCACGCTTCCCAGTCCTCCTGGGCATACACGCCAAATCCAAGCTGCGCGGCTGCCTCCGCCGCTGCCACCTGCCGGTCCGAATACTGCGTAAGATCCCGGTCTCCTCCGGCCTTTATGAACAAAAACACAATCGCAGCCGTAAGAACCGCGATCAGAAAAATTGTCTGCAGCCCCTGACCGTATTTCTTTCTTCTTCCCATCTTCCCTTTTCCAGTCCTCTCTTAGGACGCTGTCGCTTTTTCCTGCGCAGGACAGTCGCACTGTCATCTATAAAAAAACATCACCCCGGAACGAAAGTGTCTTCTGACACCGTTTTCCACGATGTAAAAGCAGAAGCTGCTTTTCTCTCAAAGCAGCTTCTGTTTGTCTTTCGTATTTCAGACGTTTCTCTTTTGTATGCTGTGATTCCTCTTCTGTCTCTCAGAAATCTTAAGTGCCTCACGTTTTCTCTTTCGTGGCTTAAAGATTTTTCTTAAGTGCTTCAGAATCTTTTGCAGGAACCCAAAATGCCGTTTCCTACGTTTTTGACTCCTAGCTGATGCTAGGTGGGTAACCGCACGTCGGTTTCTGTCTTCCACTGCTCGCGTGCCATAAAGACACTGATGGCCTGACATCCGCCTTCGGATATAAGAATCCCATAAAAGTAAATGTAGGTTCAAAAATGCAGGGTGTCGTACATTCCAGGCTCTTCCTGTCAGATTCATTATACTTTAATATGCCCGGTTTATCAACTATAAATTAGTGCCAAATTCTGTTGAAAATTCTATTTATTTTCTCTATTGACAAATGAAATCCTTAAATCTCTGACACTGTCCCGCTTTACCAGATATCCCTCGACAATACAGATACCGGTCCGGTAACTTTCCCCTTTTATTTTTTTAACAAGGTTATGTATGGCCCTTCGCGCCATCTCTGTGATATCAACTTCATAGGTGGTGAGAGCGATATCACACAGCCCAGGAAATAAATAATTGTCATATCCGGCCACCGAGATATCCTCCGGTACACGATAACCGTTTTCCCGCAGCTTTCTGATCAGATAGCTGGCTGTCAGATCGCTGTTGCAGACAAATGCCGTCGGCATATCCTTCGGCAGACACAGATAGCGCTCCGGATCGATAAGAACCGTTTCTTTGTCCCGGTCCTTAAGTACCCACTCGTCCTTAAGCTGCGCGCCATGCTCCAGCATCGATTTTACATAGCCAAAATAGCGGTCCGTAATCGACCCCGTGGCGAGCAGCGTCCCCACATAGCCGATCCTGCGATGTCCCATTTCAAACAGATAATTGGTCAGGCGATACGCGCCGTAATAGCTGTCCGAAATCACTGCGTCGGTCTCCTGCTTTTCATTACAGAAATCAAGATAAACCACCGGTCTCCCCGCTCTCAGAAGATTTTCCAGGTAGCTGTCCCCCAGCCGCCCGATCACAATAATCCCGTCCGCCTTCTGTTCCCGGATCAGCATCGGCTCAGCAGCCATCTCCTCCGCCTCGTCGCTGATGATTTCCAGCAGCGTAAAACAGCCTTTCGCCGCAGCCATTGCCGCTGCCTGCTGATACATCTGCGTATAAAATGAGTCGTATTTATCCAGATAACGCGCTCCTGTCAGCACGCCGATGTTATAGCTCTTTCCGGCTTTATCCCTGTGCTGCGCCGACGGCTGCTTATAGCCCATCTCTTCCGCAAGCTCTTTAATCCGCGCGCGCAGCGCCTCACTGACACCTTTCTGACCCGACAGCGCCTTTGAGACCGTCACCGTGCTGACAGCCAGACGCTCCGCGATATCCGCAAGCTTTACTTCCTTTGCCATAATAATCCACACTGCCTCCCTATGGCTATTATACGCTCCTGCGGATCGTTTCACAAGCCTGGCTTTTCACACTTCCCCGCTCACCGGCTGCCCTTCTGCAGTGCCGTTTGCGGCTGCCTCTGACGCATGGTATCAGACGAGCTCATCTTTTAACGCCGCAAGCTTTTCTTCCGCATCGCTTATGGAACTTCCTTTGACGCCAAAATAATATTTGATCTTCGGCTCCGTACCGGACGGGCGCACACAGCACCACGCATTGTCCGACAGCTCATAATACAACACGTCGGACGACGGCAGACCCGTTTTCTCCACCGCGCCGGTCGTAAGATCGGTCCTCGTATCTGCTTTATAGTCACGGACCGCCAGCACATCAAATCCGCCAAGCTTTTTCGGCGGATTTCTGCGCGCTTCACGCATCCGCTCCGCAATCTGTGCCGCGCCGTCAATCCCTCTGCATGTGACTGTGTGAAGCCCTTCGCGGTAGTAACCGTATTTCTCATACATATGAAGCATCTCATCCCAGAGCGTCCTTTTGTTTTTTTTGCACCAGGAAGCAACCTCACAGAGCATCATGACCGCGACACAGGCGTCCTTATCCCGCGCATATGTCCCGGCAAGACATCCGTAGCTCTCCTCCAGGCCAAAAACATACCGGTATGTCTTCTGTTCTTCAAAAAAACGGATCTGCTCTCCGATATATTTAAATCCGGTCAGGACTTCGATCAGCTTTACGCCGTAAGCGCCGGCGATCGCTTTCGCCATATCGGTCGTGACAATCGTCTCGATCAGAGCCGGATTTTCCGGCATTGTTCCCATCGCAGTCCGCTCCCGCAGGATATATTCCGCGATCAGCATGCCCGACATATTACCGGTAAAAGTCACATACTCTCCCGTTTTCGTATCCTTACAGTAGACACCGAGCCGGTCCGCATCCGGATCTGTCGCGAGCACGATATCGGCGTCCACCTCCTTTGCCAGCTTTAACGCAAGTTCAAACGCTTCTGGGGACTCCGGGTTCGGATAGGCCACCGTCGGAAAACTGCCGTCCGGCAGCTCCTGCTCTTTTACGACATAGACCTGCGTAAATCCCAGCTCCTTTAACACGCGGCGCACCGGAATATTTCCGGTTCCGTGCAGCGGCGTGTAGACAATCCGGATATCGCCCGCCATTTCTTTGATGATTTCCGGGTGAATCGACTGCCTTTTGAGCTCCTCCATATAAAGGTCATCGATCTCCTGTCCGATCACGCGGTATAATCCTGCGCCGGCCGCCTCCTCATATGCCATTGTCTTTACCTGTGCGTACGACGTCACCTTAGCGACCTCGGCAAGAATATTTTTATCGTGCGGCGGCGTGATCTGCGCACCGTCTTCCCAGTACACCTTGTACCCGTTATATTCCCGCGGGTTATGGCTGGCCGTGATCACAATCCCTGCAATGCAGCCAAGCTCACGCACCGCAAACGACAGCTCCGGCGTCGGGCGCAGACTGTCAAATACGTATGCCTTAATCTCATTCGCATTCAGACAGAGCGCCGCTTCTCTTGCAAACTCCGTCGACATTATCCTTGAATCGTATGCGATCGCAACCCCCCTTTCCCGTCCGCCCCGGGAAATAATATAGTTCGCAAGCCCCTGCGTGGCCTGCCGGACCGTGTACACGTTCATACGGTTTGTCCCGGCGCCGATCACGCCGCGCAGTCCCCCTGTCCCAAATTCCAGCTGGCGGTAAAAGCGATCCTCGATTTCCGCCACATCGCCTTCGATTGCCTTTAACTCTGCCCTTGTATCCGCATCAAAATACGGATCCGTGCACCACTGCCGGTATGTCTCCATGTAACTCATTTCACGTTCTCCTTTCCTTACAAAAGCCGTTTTTCCGTCTTCTTACGCAAATTATAAACCTTTTTTAGTTAAATGCAAACTAATTCTGAAATTAATTTTCTCTCGCTTTCATCCGGCCGGCAGAACACAAAAATGCACGGACCGGCTGCGTCCTCTGTCCGTCCGGTATCGAATCCACATTTTTCACATATCTTTAAATAACAGAGATCAGACGATAAAGGAGTACTTACATGGCCATCGGTTATTTAAAAATGCAGGCACGGACCGCCCACGAGGCCATCCCGTTAAGCGGCGCACAGATCCGCATCCTCGACCAGTGGGGAAACACAGTCTACCGGCTGGTGACGGATGAAAACGGAGAGACCACGGCAGCCGGGCTGAATACGACGGACAGGAGCTTTTCCCAGACACCCGACTATTCCGGGACGCCATACGTAAATTACAATGTGCTCGCACATGCGACGGGATTCCAGTCCATCCATGTCACAGCCATCCCCATTTTTGACGGAGAAACAGCCGTTCTCCCTCTCTCGTTTCTGCCATTGCAGCAGACGGGTTCCTCACAATCGCAGCGTCAGTCCGTTCCCGAAGAAATCACAGTGGGAAAACCCGCCGTGGCAATGGACGAACCGCGCAGCCAGGAAGGGAACACGGAAAGCGGCAGAGTTCTGCGCCAGGTTGTGATCCCCGACCCGATCACGGTACACCTGGGCCCGCCCACTGCATCCGCCCAGAACATACAGGTATCGTTTCCGGATTATGTGAAAAACGTAGCCAGCAGCGAGATCTATCCCACCTGGCCGGCTGCCGCCCTCACCGCAAATATTTATGCGATCATCACATTTGCGCTGAACCGGGTATATACGGAATGGTACCGGAACCGCGGCTACTCTTTCGACATCACAAACAGCACCGCCTACGACCAGTATTTTGTATACGGGCGGCCCCTCTATGAATCCATCAGCCGGATTGTAGACCGCATTTTCAACGAATACGTGCGCAGACAGGGGCAGAACGCCCCCTATTTCACTTCATTCTGCAACGGAACCACCGCTACCTGCCAGGGACTCTCCCAGTGGGGAACCGTTACTCTCGCAAATCAGGGGCTGACCCCCTTACAGATCCTGCGCTCCTATTATCCAAAAGATATCGAAATCGCAGAGACAGACATCATCACCGGAATGCTCTCGTCTTATCCCGGGACGGCGCTTCGCACCGGCAGCAGGGGGCTGGATGTCCAGACCGTTCAGTCCTGGCTCACCCGCATCCGGCGAAACTACCCCGCCATCCCCGCCATTACCGACGAGACAGGCGTCTTTGGGAATAGTACAAAAGCAGCCGTGACAAAATTTCAGAGTGTTTTCCAGCTCGCCGCCGACGGCATCGTCGGAAAATCCACCTGGTATAAACTCTCCGCCATCTACACTGCCGTCACACGGCTGGCAGAGTTAAACGGTGAGGGAAACACACTGGGAATCGGAACCGTGCCGCCGGATACCGTACTACGGCAGGGTTCCCGGGGGCAGGACGTCATCACGCTCCAGTATCTTCTGAATGTGGTCTCCGAATACTACCCGACCGTCCCCGGCCCCGCACAGGACGGCATCTTCGGCAGCGGGACGAGACAATCCGTCATCGCGTTTCAGCAGGCCGTCTCACTCGAACCGGACGGCATCGTCGGGGCACGCACCTGGAACGCACTGTATGATATCTATCTGGGAATCGGACAGAATGTACCTTTGCCCGGACCGGACTCCGACAGTATCGTATATACGGTGCGCCCCGGGGATTCCCTCTGGGCGATCGCACAGCGCTACGGTACTACCGTCGACGCCATCCGGCAGCTGAACAATCTCACCAGCGACATGCTCTCCATCGGCCAGGTACTCAAAATTCCTTCCTCCGGCGCCTCCTCCTTCACATACACGGTGCGCCCCGGGGATTCCCTCTGGGCGATCGCACAGCGCTACGGTACCACCGTCGACGCCATCCGGCGGCTGAACGGACTGACGACCGATCTGCTCCAGATCGGTCAGGTACTGCAGATTCCTTCCTGAAATCTCTGGGAATCTCCAGACGTCAGACCCCTGACAGGCGCCTCTGGTCAGAACCTTTTCAGCCAGAGGCGTATCGTCTGAAGCAGAGCCAGACACCAAAACAGACGATATCTGATCAGAAAGCAGACCACACCTTTTCCGGAAGTTACTCTCCTCCCGTGCATGTCCCTTTCCACCCCCTGCCGGTAGCGCTCCACCGCCTTTTTTTTCTCCCCGTACCGCAGATCATTTTTCTGCAGAAAATAATGTCTTGCCACCAGTTCATAATTCTGACTGCAGAAAACATCAAGCGCATGCTGCCTGTCGTCTTCCTCCGCCCCAAAAAAACGCAGTATAAAATTGACATATCCCTGTCGTCTTTTCCAGAAATGTATATCAAAACGGTTCGACAGGGATTCCGGCAGTACTGTCCTGTGGTAAAATACATCCGGGATGTACACAAGTTTTCGGCAATGCTTTAATACCTGAAAAACAAAACATGCATCTTCACCGGAATCCAGATGCTCCGGAAATACACATCCTTCTGTAATGCTTTTCCGCATCAGCTTACAGTATGGCCCCGTCATGCTGACAAAGCTGCAGCCCGTTTCCGTCTGTTCCGTCAGCATCATATCCTCAATCACCGCCAGCTCTTTTCCCCCGAAAATCCGCCGGGTTCCGCGCAGCGGAATTTCTCTCTGCCGGCGGCCCGAGGCATATTCATTCTGCATATTCCACAAAACGATATCCGCCAGATTTTCTTTTGCCTCCCTGCAGGCCTGCGCGATGCAGCCCGCTTCCAGCCAGTCATCCGCATCCACAAAGACAATCCATTCCCCGCGGGCCGCCTTAAGTCCCCTGTTTCTGGCCGCCGAAGGTCCCGCATTCTTCTGGCAGAGCAGCCGTATCCTCCCATCCCCCTCTGCCATCTCCTCGAGAACTCTCTTCGTGCCGTCTGTCGACCCGTCTTCAATTACAATCAGTTCACCGTCATCCCCGACCTGCCCCAGAATGCTTTCCACACATCTCTTCACATATTTTTCTGCATTATAGACCGGAACGATCACGCTCACTCTGCACATAACTCCTCCTTACTTTCCGGACCAGAACCGCCCCGCCATCTCTTTTACCATATCCCGCTCGCACAAAGCATTCACCGCCACATACAACAGTGCCGTTCCCATCCCCACCCAGACTGCCTTAAAGGCAAAATCCAGATATGACTCCACAAAAAGGCTGACGCCGGACGAAATCCGGCAGACCGTAAAAAAAACGATCAGATTGATCCCCCATCTGCGATAAGTCTTCCACGGGCTATTGCAGATAATATGTCTGCAGGCGTAAAGTATCATATCGTTTGCCCGGTAAACCAGCGCGGCAATCGTCCCGAACAACACCCCGTATATTCCGAACCGCCAGATTCCCAGGACGCTCACCGTCAGATTGATCCCTGTTTCAAGCATGGCACGCCACTGTGTTTTTTTAAAATGACCGGCATAGTCAATCAGGCGCGCGGACGCCTGCCTGGCCGTCGTAATAAGCTGAATCAGCACAAAGAGCAGCGGCAGATACGGCAGCAGGTAATCGATATCCCTCACCCCGTCCGTATACAGCCGGATAAAAGGCGGCAGCAGCAGATAGGCAATCGTAAACACCGTAAATCCAAGCGTCATATTCAGTACCTCATAATAATTATGATATACAAAATATTTTTTCCTGTCTGTCTGATAGAGCTGTCCCATCCTGAACACCACCCCTCCACTGACCTGTTCCACCAGGTTTCTGCACATGCCTGTAATCATATTATAAACCGTATAGACACTCACAAGCTTTAAATCATCGGTAAAAAATGTCAGCAGTATCACATCCGTATTACTGAAGACGAGCGTCGAAAACTGGTGCAGCAGCACGGAATTTTTCTGCCCGAGCGCCTTATAATCCGGATCGGCCTTAAGGTTGATCCACCCGTATTTTTTCCGGATATATAATTCATATCCCAGCATCTGCACAATACTGATCGCCAGAAAAGAGCCCTGAATGACCGGCAGGCTGCAGCCCGCACCGATCAGCACCGCCTTGCACAGACTTGACGCCACATTGACCGCCGTATTGACGACAGCTAAAATATAATTTTTCCCCTCCGCCTGCAAAAGAACCAGATACTTTCCCTGAAACAGGTAGGACAGAGCTCCTCCGGCCCCGTTAAACAGGATCACGACCGCCATTGTACTGCGCGCGATGTCCGACGAAACGCACAGCGGATAGAGCAGCGAAAGCAGCGCGACCGCAAGAAGGTAGAGCATCCCTGTGCGGTAGTAAAACCGGGATGCGGCCGCCAGAATCCGCGATATGCCCTGTCTGTCCTGCCGCGCCACGGGGCCATAGAGCGCCTGTAAGGAAGCCGTCCCGATCCCGGCCTCAAACAGGGTAAAATAAGAAAAAATCTGTGTGATGGAATTTAAAAAACCGTTGGTCTCAGACCCGAAATTGACAAGAAAAAGACGGGGAACCACAATCCCCAGCAAAATAATTATGATCTGCCCGGCCAGGCCGATACAGATATTTAACGCACTTCTCTTCATAAACCCACCGCTCCCCGTCCTTCCTCTGACCTGATCATTACTATTATGGATGAGCACCCCCGCTTTGTCAATACGATGGACAAAGGCACCAAAAAGTGATAGCATAAGATCCGGAACAATATAACCTTCACGAAAAGATCGGAGGAATGAAGCCAATGAGCCAGTTACGAAAAGAATTAGAAGAATATTTAAAAGAAACAAATCAGTATGAGCATGTCGTCACACTGCTGTACTGGGATTTAAAGACAGGCACGCCAAAGCTTGGACAGGCAGGGCACATCGATGCGGTGACGTATTTTTCCGCAAAACAATTTGCGAGGAGCACGTCAGAGAAGCTCGGAGAACTTCTTGAAGGCCTTTCGGCGCCGGCGGAATATGACGCGCTTGACGACACCTGGAAATTTATCGTCCGCCGGATGAAACGCAACTTTGACCGCGACAGGCGTATTCCCCCTAAAGTATACGAAGCATATGTGAGAGAGCAGGCAGAGTCGGGCGCCGCCTGGGAGGAAGCCAAAAATGCCTCCGACTTTTCCATCTTTGCGCCGCATCTTAAAAAAATGATTGCGCGGACCAAAGAAATCGCCGGATATACAGATCCCGGCAAGGAGATCTATGACGCCCTCCTGAATCAGTATGAAGAAGGCATGGACTCGGCCACGATTGACCGCCTTTTCAATGATCTGAAAGCGGATCTCGTCCCGCTGATCAGAAAAATCCTCGCCGCGCCGCAGCCGGACGACACTGCATTTCACCAGTCCTTTGACTCAGACGCACAAAAAAAGGTACAGCGCATGCTGTTAGACTACATCGGTTTCCGCAGGGATGCAGGAACGGTCGGGGAGACGGAGCACCCGTTCACGCTCAATTTCTGTTCAAAAGATGTGCGCGTGACAAATCATTTCTACGAACACGAACCGCTGTGCGCCATCTTTTCCGCCATCCACGAAGGCGGCCATGCGATCTTTGAACAGAACATCAATCCGGACTATGACGGCACGGTGGCCGGAAGCTGCGTCTATATGGGCGTCCACGAGAGCCAGTCGCGGTTTTATGAAAATATTCTCGGCCGCAATAAAAATTTCTGGATCCCCGTCTATGACAAATTAAAAACGCTGCTGCCACAGTTTCACAAGATTTCTCTGGATGAATTTTACCGTGAAATCAACCATGTCCGCAACAGCCTGATCCGCACCGAAGCAGACGAAGTCACCTACTGCATGCACATTATCCTGCGCTATGAGATGGAAAAAGCTATCTTCCGCGACGGCGTGGATGTTTCCGATCTTCCGGCGCTCTGGAACCAGAAGATGCAGGAATATCTGCAGATCACCCCCGCCAGCGACGCGGAAGGCATCCTGCAGGATATGCACTGGTCGGACGGTTCCTTTGGATATTTCCCGTCCTATCTGCTCGGCAGCATCTACGACGGCATGTTCCTGGAAACCCTTGAAGAAGAACTTGGATCTGTCGATTCACTTCTGGCAGACGGCCGGATCGGAGAAATCACGAAATGGCTCAACGAAAAAATCCACCGGTACGGCAGTACCCGTCTCCCGGCAGAAGTGATCGGAAACGTCTGCAAAAAAGAAGTCTCCGCAAAACCGCTGATCCGCTATTTCACAGAAAAATACACGGCGGTCTACGGACTGTAAAATCAAAAAGCTGTCACAAAAAGTCTCGCAGATTCATTCCTTTTTGTGACAGCCTCTGTTTTCTTTTCTGCTCTATTCTTTTTTATCGGTTGGAAGCTCCCGCGTTGTCGCCGCCGTTCGTCGTGTTGTTGCCCGTGGCATCGTCCACGCCGTCTTCCACACCGTTGATAATATCTTTTCCTGCATCGCCGATGCCATCCACCACGTCATCCACGACATCGCCTGCGTCCGTCGTCCCATTCGTCGTCCCGTCCGTCGTTTCATCCGTTCCGTTTACCGTTCCCGTTCCGTTCGTCGTTCCGTTGGTTGTCCCCGTTCCGTTTTCTGTCCCGCTGACTCCGTTCATCGTACCCGTTCCGTTCGTACCCGTCATACCTTCGGTGTTATCCAGGACATTGCCGTTGCCGTTCGTTCCCGTTCCATTGTTGACTGTACCGTTGTTTCCCGCATTGTTATTCTTGTCCGTGTTATCTCTTCCACACGCGGCCAGCGCACCAAATGACAGGGTAAGTACAAGTCCTGCAATCACTACTCTCAACTTTTTCATGGTCATATTCTCCTTTTCTTTTCAGAAATCAATCTGTTTTTCAAAGTTAGTATAACCATCACCGCAGTGCTTATTCCTTCTTTCATATAAAAATTTCCATCATTTTTTTCCACTGTAACCCAATTCCCGCGAGAGTTCCTCCTGCACTTTTCTGACATCGACAGAAAGCTCTGCGACGCGCTCTCTGGTCATCCGGCTGGTCGGGCCGGAAATACTGAATGCATATCGCACATCTTTCTGGTAACTCCGCAGACAGGCGGCGATACACCGCACGCCCTTTTCGTTTTCCTCGTCATCCAGGGCATAACCGTTTTTTCTGATCTGCTCTAAAACACGCTGCATCTGCACAAAATCCGTGATCGTCTTTTCCGTCTTTTTTTCAACCGCACTCTCATCCCAGATCCTTTTTATTTCCGCCTCCGGCATCGTCGCCATGATCGCCTTGCCCACGCCGGAACAGTACATGGGATGAACCATTCCCACATGCGAAACCATCCGGATCGTTCCGATTTTCGCCTCGATTTTATAGATATAAAGAATGTTGCTCCCCTCCCGCTGCACCAGATGAACGGCCTCGCCACTCAGGTCGGAAAGCTGCTCCATATAAGGCTTTGCCACCTGCAGAATATCATTATGCTCTAAGATCTTGTCCGCCATGCTGACCACCTTGTAAGTCAGCGTATATTTCTGGCTCGCCTCATCCTGCCGCGCATAGCCCATATAAATCAGGGACATTAACAGGCGGTGCACGGTGCTCTTGTGCAGCCTGAGCGCCGCGCTGATTTCCATAAGTCCCATTTCTCCCTTGTCCGCCAGCATTTCCATCACCTGAAAGATACGCTCCGCAGACTGTACTGGATTTTTTTCTTCTTTTTGCTCTGCCATTCCAACCTTCATTTCTGCACTGCCGCAAAGTGAATATCAGCAGCCCGTTAAATATTTTTTATTGTCAGGTTTCTGCGATTAACCAGCGCATCTATATCGCTCTGCCATTCTTTAAACAAACCCATCGGCAGACCCGGCTTATGCAGATTTTTCTGTAAAACAATATATCATAAATTGGATTCTGTGTCTACGATCTGATCATCGATAACCAAAATGCTCCATACGCGGCAGAATGCGTTCCTTTCCTCAGTTCAGACTTTTCACCACCGCCTCGTAGATAAACCGCTTTACTTCATCACTGTCCGGCAGATCGCCCTTCTCCGGTTCCCTCTGCCGTTTCACCATGTATGCTGCAAACACGATCAGCTGCGCGCCGAATGCCATCCGATCAAGATATACATTCTCCTGCCGGACCACACCTTCCCTCCTGCCCTGTGCGATGAGCATATCAATCAGCTCATCCGTCTGTCTGCATTTCCGGTCCGCTCTCGTGCGGTCATATTCCCGTCTGAGTGCCTCCGGCACCTCATAGGCGCCGGTTCCGATTTTAAGAAGCACACAAAACGTCTGAATTTCGCCAAAATGCTCCTCCATGTAATCCAGAATGCGCATGATTTTTTCCTTAAACGACGCTTTACCGCCGATGATCTGCGCAAGCATTTCCTGTTTGTTACGCACGTCATAGTCAAGCGCCATCACGATCAGCGCTTCTTTGGACGAAAAATACTCATACGCCGTCCCTTTCCCGATGCCTGCCCGTGTCGTTATGTCCGACACTTTGATACTTCTGATATCCGCGCCTTCCTTTAACATCCCCGCCACGGCCTGATACATCAGCAGCACTTTCTGAGGCGGATTGTAAAGCAGATCCCGTTCCGTCATCACAATTCCTCCTCTACCATACTCTTCTCGCGGTTAAAGGCGTCATAGATGCAGGGCACGACGATAAGTGTCAGAAGCGTACCATAAATCAGCCCGCCTTCCGTTACGATGGCCATCGGCTGCATCATCTCGGAGCCGTCGCCCAGTCCCATCGCCATCGTCGACATGGAAAGGATCGTCGTCAGCGCCGTCATCAGAATCGGCCTCAGCCTCGTCTTTCCCGATTCCACGATCGCTTCTTTTTTTCCCATCCCTTCCCTGCGGAGCTGATTGATGTAATCTACCATGACGATTCCATTATTGACAATAATCCCGGCCAGCATGACAAAACCAATCATTGCGACGACACTGACCTCGTTTTTCGTAAAATACAGGGCAAACAGACCGCCCGTAAATGCCAGTGGAATCGTAAACATAATGATAAACGGCGACAGGAGGGACTGAAACTGGGCCACCATGACGAGATAGATAAAAATCACAGCGAGAAGCAGCATCAGATAAAGCTGGCTCATCGCGTCATTGATCATCTCATCCTCCCCCGTCATCGCGATCTCATACCCCTCGGGAAGATCTATCTTTTCCAGTTCCTGTTTCAAAACACCACTGACCAGCGTCACATTGTGCGCATCGTCAATGTCGGCCGACACACTGATGTATCTGGTCTGTGAATCCCGGTTGATGACATTTAAAGTATTTCCCTCCTCAAAATCCACGACATCCCGGATCGGAATCTCCTCTTCGTTTCCCTCCCTGTCCTCATAGATAAAAGTGATTCTGCGGATATCCTGCAATGTCACGCCCGACTGCTCTTTCGTCTGCACATAGACTTTATAATCCTTCAGATCGGTTGAGATCGTCGTCGGAGAGGAATCAGATGCCATCTTCGCGTACACAAGCTGAAAAATCTGCGCCGTCGTCATCCCATATTGTGCCGCCTTTTCCTTATTGACATGAAGGGTAAAAGAACGCGTCGTATCGTCAAGACCGTCCTCCACATCCTTTGTGCCCTCTGTCGCTGCAACGATTCTGGCCGTCTCTGCGGCCAGTTCCTGCAGTCTGTCAAGATTTGGCCCGCTGATCTGCACCGTAATTCCGCTCCCTAAAAATGCATTCATATCCGAGGCGGAAGCATCCGCACTCACTTCACAGGCCATATCTTTTGTCTGTTCCTGTACCTGTGCGATAATGGCATCCCCGGAAACATCCGACTCCTCGTCGAGAATCAGATACATCGTAACGCTCTCACTGCCCCCGCCAAGCGACATCATCGTTCCGCCGCCCACCATGGCGCCGATCGTATCGATCCCCTCGATACCGGAAAGCTTTTCCACGATCTCATCCGCCATGGCCGTAAGCTCCTCAAACGTCAGCGGCTCATCCTCCTTTGCCGCCACCGTCACCGTGAGCTGATCCGTCTCCATATCCATGCTCATAAACGTAAAACCGCGGGAAAACGCCGCCACGGCACTGACCGCCAGAAGAACCACCACCAGAAGGAGTACGACCGGCTTAAAACGCAGGGAAAGCGCGAGAACGCTCCCATAATATTCCTGTACCTTTTCAAAAAAATCATGCCGTACTTCTTTGGGATTTTTTAACACCCCCGCCGCCATCATCGGCACAAAAGTGAGCGCAACCACAAGGCTGGCCGTGAGCGTAAACAAAATCGTCAGCGCGATATCCACAAACAACTGCCGTGTGATGCCCTCCGTGAAAATAATCGGCGCAAACACGCAGACCGTTGTGAGCGTTGAAGCGATAATCGCTCCCGTCACCTGCCCGGCGCCCTCTACAGCCGCCTTCCGGATGGAATATCCCTCACTCCTGAGGCGGTAAATATTTTCAATCACAACGATGGAATTGTCAACAAGCATACCGATTCCCAGCGCCAGGCCGGACAGAGAGATAATATTGAGCGAAATATCGGTAAAATACATCATCACAATCGCAAAAATCACACTCAGCGGGATGGAACAGCCGATCACCAGCGTCGGTTTGACATCTTTTAAAAACATGATCAGCACAACCACGGCGAGAAGCGCTCCCACAACCATATTGGAGAGAACGGAATCAACAATAATATCTATGTAGACTCCCTGGTTCATCAGAATCGCCATGCGCAGTCCCTCGTTTTCCCGCTCCAGCGAGGCGAACTTTTCCTGCGCATGCTTCGTCACATCGCCTGTGGAGTAGCCGGTCTGTTTCTCAATGGAGAGCATCACAGCCGGATTGCCGTTAACTTTGGAATAGGATTCGGCGGAATTGTCCGCCATCTTTACCTCCGCGACGTCAGACAGACGGATGGGTGCTATCCCGTCCATCCCCATATCCATCAGAACGACATTTTTCAGGTCTTCCATCGAGTCCAGCTGATCGCCGACCCGGATCATGTACTGATCTTCTTTTTCCCCGACATAGCCGGCGGGCATGGAAAAATTCTGAGCGACCAGAAGATTGCCCAGCATCTCTGACGTTAAGATCTTATTTAAATCCGCGGCCTCTCCCGCGCTTTCCTTCGCCTCGTCAAGCTGCGCCTGTCCCATGGCGAGCTGATTTTCTCCGTCGGCCAGCTTTGCCGCCGCCTCGCTCATCTGAAGTACACCCGCAATCTGCGATCGGTTCAGCGTTTTTAAAGCGTCGTCCAGTGTTGTCTTTCCCTCTCCCACCTGAGACTGTGCCGACTGCAGTGACGCTATCCCCGTATTGACCTGGGCCAGTGTTTCTGTCAATGCAGCGATTGCCTGCGGGATGTCTTCTATGGACTGTATCTGAATCCCCAGCTCTCCCAGCGCCTCATTCTGCCCGGCAAGCTGCGCCGAAAGTCCGGCAAGCTGATCCATCAGCATCTGAAGCTGCATGCTCTGATCTGCATTCTGCCCGGCAAGCTGCGCCGAAAGCTGCATCTGCAGTTCTTGCAGCTGCTTTTTCAGCTCCGCCGTCTGCTCTTCGCCCCCGCCCTGTTCCTCAATCGCGCTGATCATCTGCTCCAGGCTGGCAATCTGCTCCTCCAGCACGCCATTCTGGGCTCCCTGCTGCAGCTGCAGTACCTCCTGCAGCGACGCAATCTGTCCGTTTAACGCGGACGCTTCATCATATATTTTCTGGAGAGCCGGAATCGCGCCCTCAATCAGACTTTTCATCCCGGTCAGCATGCCAAGGCTCATGTTCATGTCAGACTCGCCGACAAACACCTGTATTTTGCCGTTGATAACGTCATTTTGTGCGCCGGCAAGCTGATTTTCAAGCTCTCCTTTTCCTTTCTCAAGCTGCCGCTTTCCCTTCTCAAGCTGCTCTGACGCCTCGTCAAGCTCACTCTGCGCTTCCGCAAACTGCTCTGCGATCTTATCCTGTATCTTCTGATTGAGCGCATCGATCTTATCCTCGTCCATCGTAACCCTGATCGACTCTTCAAGCGCGCCCGTGGTCGATACGGAAGCGATGCCCTCGACACTCTCTATGGATGGAACGAGTTCGTTCTCCACGAAAGAAGAAATCTCCGCCTGATTCATTCCCTCCACATCCACCGAAGCCACCATGACCGGCATCATATCCGGATCCAGCTGCATGATCATCGGTGTTCCCACCGTATCCGGCCAGCTTCCCTCAAGCTGGTCCAGCTTCTGCTGCATCTCGATGAGAACCGAGTCCATATTGGCGCTCTGCTCATACTCCAGAATAACCGTCGAATAGCTGTCGTAAGAGCCGGAACTGATGTTCTTTATATTGGACGTCGTGGCCATCGCAGCCTCGATCGGTGCTGTCACATCCGTCTCTACCTCCTCAGGGCTGGCCCCGATATCCGTCGTTATTACCAGTGCATAGGGCAGATTCATATCCGGCAGCAGATCCGTCGTCATCCGTGTCAGCGACACGACGCCCAGCACAATGACCAGAACGACGCCCACCAGCACCGTATATGGTTTTTTTACACTGAATTTCGAAAACAATATCCCTTCCTCGCAATCTTATCAACGTCCGACCAGCCGGTCGGCACTTTTCAGTTTACGCATTTTATATGAAAATGCAAGGGTATTTCCGGATAATTTATATATTTTTTATTGATTATGCGTCTTCATCCCTTCCCCCTTTCCGGCTGCTTCACAGCAGCGTGATCCTTCCCAATAAAAAAGGAAAGTCACCCTGATCTGGTAACTTTCCGCTCAAATGCAGACCGTTGTTCCTCTACATTTACATACCGCCCCATGCCTGCGCCACAGGCGCACGGCGCGGGCAGAGCCCGGGCATCCGCTCCGTCTAGTCCTCTCCGTCCTCGTCGTCCACAATCGCCGCAGCCGTACCGGCCACCGACGATACCACGGAAACAACAACGACAACCACCACCAGAAGCAGCAAGAGCCCCATAAAAATCAGTAATCCACTCTCTGTCATATCATCCTCCATGCCTGCTATATTCCACCAAGTGCCATTAAGTTCAGTATAACACATCACGTTTTTGTTGGAAAGAGGGAATATTTCATCGCTTTTTTTCCATACTAAAGAAAGCGACAAAAAAATTGCCGTTTCCTTTATTCCGGGAAATGGCAGAATCCAGAAAATACGGAGGAAATATCATGAGTTACCTTAACAGCGATGCTGTTCCCATCGGCTTTGGGATGGGGCTTGCCCAGAACATCAACGCGATGAAACACTTTTCCGGAATGACAGAGGCAGAAAAAGAAGACATTTTAAATCGTGCCCGGGACGCAAAATCAAAAAAAGAAATGGATGAACTCATTTCCAGTCTCAATCCCCTGCCCGGGGCCACAGGGGCCGCGGATGACAATTCCTTTTTTTAATCGGATTTCCCGCGGCAGCTGCATTTCTTTCTCACCACAACGCATAAAAAGGATGCGTGAACTTCTTCCGCGCATCCTTTCCCTCTAATACTTTTGTTTTAATCTGTCATACTGACGATTGATCTCCTGGAGCATCTTCGTATCGCCGCCGAGATTATCCGGGTGATAGATCTTGATCAGATCTTTATAGCGCTTCTTTAGCGCCTGCTCGCTCGCAACACCGACAAAAAACATCGCGCGCGCCGCCGTATGCGGTTCGGCCGACGACCGGTCCGCTTTCTCGTGTGCGCTCACATACCGATAGAAACTGCGCTGTTTTTCAAACTGCTGTTTCTCCACGGCAAGCTTTTTTACCTCTTCCTCAAGAATCTTCCACTTCATCTCAAAAAGACGCTTCTCCGTCTCGATTCTTCTGTCCTCAGCGCGCTTTTCGATCGAAAACTCCTGTCTTAAGCGTTCCAGCTCCCGGCGCTCCTTCTCCAGCTCCCGTTTCTCTTCTTTCATCTTCTGACGAAGGCGTTCTATCTCCGCCTTTTCATCGGGATTTTCGCTCCGTGGTTCGCTCTCCGCCTTTTCACTGAAACGCCACTGCGGATATATGACCTTTGACTCTTCCTGCTTTACTGCCGCATGATTCACGCTTTCTCTCCTTACCGCATCCCGCGCGTCCTATTATTCCGGACACACTGTATGCGCAAAAAACATTGCCAGAAAATCCCAGCATTAGTTACCGGATACCGTCATGATACTACATCTAGTGGAAATGTCAATAGTCAATTTTCACAATCCTTGCGTCACAGACAGGATGAACATCACATATCATCCAGCGATTCTTTTAATTTATCCATAAATCCCTTTTTTTTCTTCGGTTTTTCCTTCGCGGCGTCATCGTTCTGGCCCGCGCGTTTCAGCGTACCGCCCACTGCGTCGTCGAATCTGCGCAGCGCTTCCTTAGCCTCTGCGTTTAAGTTCGTCGGCACCTGAACCACCAGCGTCACATAGTGGTCGCCGCGCACTGCCTTGTTGCGAAGCGACGGAACACCCTTGCCCTTCAGCCGGATGCGCGTATCGGTCTGTGTTCCCGGTTTCACCTCATAGAGCACATCGCCGTCTACCGTATTGATGCGGATCTCGCCTCCCAGGGCCGCCTGCGCGTAGGAGACCGGAGCCGTGGAATAGATGTGCATATCCTGGCGCTGGAAGATCGGATGGCGCGATACCACGACTTCCACCAGAAGGTCGCCCCGCGGACCTCCGTTCACACCCGGTTCTCCTTTTTCACGGATACGGACACTCTGCCCGTTGTCGATCCCGGCCGGAATCGACACCTGGATTTTTTTCCTGCTGGAAATGTACCCGGTTCCGCGGCAGTCCGAGCACTTATCACGCACAATCTTACCGGAACCGTTACAGTCGGGACAGCTCTGCACGTTCTGTACTGTTCCAAAAAACGACTGCTGGGTAAACACGACCTTTCCCTTTCCGCCGCACTTCGGGCAGGTCTCCGGGTTTGTCCCCGGCTTCGCACCCGTTCCGTGGCAGGTCTTACATTCATCTTTTAAGACCATTTCGATCTCTTTCTCACAGCCTGACACTGCCTCTTCAAATGTAATGCGGACGCTTGTTCTTAAATTCGCCCCTTTCATCGGACCGTCGTTCGCCCTTCTGCGCGAACCGCCGCCAAAAAAATCTCCAAAGATATCTCCAAAGATATCTCCCATATCCATACCCGAAAAATCAAATCCACCGCCGCCGCCCGTGCCGTCAAACGCCGCATGGCCGAACTGGTCGTACTGTCTGCGCTTTTCCGGATCGCTTAAGACCGCGTACGCCTCCTGGGCCTCCTTAAACTTCGCCTCCGCCCCTTTGTCGCCGGGATTCATGTCGGGGTGATATTTTTTTGCAAGAACACGGAACGCTTTTTTGATATCGGCATCACCTGCCGTCTTGCCCACACCTAAGACCTCGTAATAATCTCTCTTCTCTGCCATAACTTTTCCTCTTTTCCGCCTCTCCTTATTCCGGATTTTCCTGTTCTGGCTTTACTCCTTATCACTGCACAAAGGTTTCCGGATGCCTTCATCCGGAAACCCCGTGTATTTATACTCTGCAGTTATACCTCTTTGAAATCCGCATCCACCACATCGTCAGCCGGACCTGCATCCGCAGTGCCGCCCATATCCGGGCCTGCACCCGCCGCGCCCTGACTCTGTGTCTGCTCATACATCTTCGCAAATACCTTCTGCGCGCTCTGTGTCAGCTTTTCCTGCAGTGATTTCAGCTCTGTGACATCCGCCTCCGTCATTTCCTCCGCATTCTGATGTGCGTCAAGGAAGGACTTCACCGCGTTCATGTCATTTTCCACCTCTGACTTGTCTGCCGCATCCAGGTTTGCTCCCACCTGGTCGAGCGCCTGCTGTGTCTGGAATACAAAGGAATCCGCGTCGTTTCTGGCGTCGATGGCCTGTTTTCTCTTGCGGTCCTGCGCCTCGTACTCTGCCGCTTCTCTCACCGCCTTATCGATCTCGTCGTCCGACATATTCGAACCTGCCGTGATCGTGATATGCTGCTCTTTTCCGGTTCCCAGATCTTTTGCGGATACGTTTACAATACCGTTTGCATCGATGTCAAACGTCACCTCGATCTGCGGCACACCACGGCGTGCAGGCGGGATTCCGTCGAGACGGAACTGTCCGAGAGACTTGTTGTCTCTTGCAAACTGCCTCTCGCCCTGTACCACGTTGATGTCCACTGCCGTCTGATTGTCCGCCGCCGTCGAGAAAATCTGGCTCTTTTTCGTCGGAATCGTCGTGTTGCGCTCGATGAGTCTCGTCGCAACGCCGCCCATGGTCTCAATCGAGAGAGAAAGCGGAGTGACGTCCAGGAGCAGGATTTCACCTGCGCCGGCATCTCCTGCCAGCTTGCCGCCCTGCACGGAAGCACCGATTGCAACGCATTCGTCCGGATTTAAGGATTTGCTCGGCTCTTTTCCGGTGAGCTGTCTCACCTTATCCTGAACCGCCGGAATACGTGTGGAACCGCCCACCAGAAGCACCTGGCCCAGGTCCGCGTTCGTCAGTCCGGCATCCCGCATTGCATTCTGAACCGGTGTCGCCGTCCGCTCCACCAGGTCGTGGGTGAGCTCGTCAAACTTTGCTCTTGTAAGGTTCATGTCAAAGTGCTTCGGGCCTTCCGCCGTCGCCGTGATAAACGGCAGATTGATATTTGTCGTCGTCGCTGAAGACAGCTCTTTTTTCGCCTTCTCGGCTGCTTCCTTCAGTCTCTGAAGCGCCATCTTGTCTGCCGATAAATCCACGCCCTCCGCTTTCTTAAACTCATCGATCATCCACTGCGTCACTTTATTGTCAAAGTCGTCGCCGCCGAGACGGGTATCGCCGTTCGTCGCAAGCACTTCGATGACGCCGTCGCCGATCTCGATGATCGAGACATCGAAGGTACCGCCGCCGAGATCATACACCATGATCTTCTGCTCTTTTTCATTGTCCAGGCCGTACGCCAGCGCTGCCGCAGTCGGCTCGTTGATAATGCGCTTTACGTCAAGTCCGGCGATCTTTCCCGCATCTTTCGTCGCCTGGCGCTGTGCATCGTTGAAATAAGCCGGCACAGTGATTACAGCCTCCGTAACCTTTTCTCCCAGATATCCTTCCGCATCGGTTTTCAGCTTCTGGAGTACCATCGCTGAAATCTGCTGCGGTGAATACTGCTTATCGTCGATGTTTACTCTGAAATCGGTTCCCATGTGTCTCTTGATCGAGGCAATGGTTTTCTCCGCGTTTGTCACCGCCTGACGCTTTGCCGGCTCGCCGACAAGACGCTCCCCTGTCTTTGTGAAAGCAACGATGGACGGTGTGGTTCTTGCACCCTCCTGATTTGCGATAACGGTCGGTTTTCCGCCTTCCATGACTGCCACGCAGCTATTTGTGGTTCCCAGGTCAATACCGATAATTTTTCCCATGATCTCTTCCTCCTCAAAAATATGAAAACATAATGTTATGATCTATGATACAACAGCAACCATGCTGTGTCTGACAACGGAATCCTTATACAGATATCCTTTCTGCAGCTCCTGCGCCACCACGCCGGACTCATATTCCCCGCTCTCCACCTGCATCACCGCATTGTGGTATTCCGGGTTGAACTCCTGCCCCACGGCCTCAATCGCCGTCACGCCGACCGCCTCAAGCTCCGTCATAAGCTGTTTGTAGATCTTATCCATCCCTGTGACAAAAGCGTCGTCCTTCTGATCTGCCGGCACAGCGGCAAGCCCACGCTCAAAATTGTCCACGACCGGAAGCATCTTCTCTACAATGGTCTTTGCACCCATATCGTACATCTGGGTCTTTTCTTTTTCCGTCCGTTTGCGGAAATTGTCAAACTCCGCCATCTGACGCCTGACTTTGTCAGTGAGCTCTTCGATCTGCTCATCCCTCTTGTCTTTCTTCTTTTTAAAGAAGCCACGCTTTTCTCCGGATTTGCCCTGCGCATCCTCTTTCTCTGTTTCCGCCGCTTCTCCTTGTGCATCGTCTACTCCGGATGCCCCGTCACTCTCTTCTGCGGCAGAATCCACTGCTTCTTCTGCGGATTCTTCTTCACCTTCCTCTTCCGCCGGCACGGCTTCCTCCGCCGTATCCTCTCCCTCCGGCTCTGCCTTCTCCATATTTTCTATCTCTTCTGACATTTTTTCCAACCCTTCTTTACTGTATGCCATTGCAACCGCCTTTCTATGTCTTTCCCTTTGGTTTATCCAGAATCCCGTCCAGTGATTTCTTCAAAACCTTAAGGTTATCCATCACTTTTTCGTAGTCCATGCGTTTTGGCCCGACAATCCCGATTGTCCCCCGGATGCCTTCTCCCAGCTCATAAGTCGCAGTCACGACGCTGCAGTCCCTCATGGTCTGGATAGGGCTCTCATTTCCGATATAAACCTGAATCCCCGTGCTCTCCTCTTCCATCAGATTCTCCGTCACAAGACTTGCAAGCTGCTGTTTTTCCTCAAACGTGGAAATCAGCTCACTGGCTTTCTCAGAATCACTCAGCTCGGGATATTTAAAAAAATTGGTCGTCCCGCTGGTATAGATGCGGATATCCTCATCCGGACTCATGACTTCCGCAAGCGCGTCGAGCACATTGCTGATAATATCGCTGTGGATGCCGGCCTGCTCCTTGAGCCTGGCGATCGTCCCCAGATTGATCTCCGCAAGCGCAAGACCGTTTAAATTGGAATTGAGCAGAATGTTAAGCTTTAACATCGTCTCATTGTCAATCGGCCCGGCAACAGGTATCATTTTATTTTTGACAAGATTGCCCTCTGTGACGATAACAGCAAGAATCTGCTCCCCGTCTACGTTGGAAAGCTGTATAAATTTTACCTTGTTGCGGTGGTAACGCGGTGCTGTGACCATCGTCGCATAATTCGTCGTGTTCGCGAGAAGTTTTGCCACCTGCTGCAACACTTGATCCATCTTCTCCGTGTGCTCGATGACAAAACGCTTCATATCGTCGACTTCCCGGTTCTTCTCCTCCATCAGATGATCCACATAAAAGCGGTATCCTTTATCGGAAGGTATCCTGCCTGCGGAAGTATGGGGCTGTAAAATATACCCCAGCTCTTCGAGATCCGCCATCTCGTTGCGGATGGTCGCCGAACTTAAATTCAAATCGGTGTATTTTGAAATGGTCCGCGAACCAACCGGCTCCCCGGTCTCCAGATAATTGCGGATGATCGCATTCAGTATCTTCGTTTTTCGCTCATCTAATTCGTATTCGTCCATTTCGAATCTCCATCTGCCTGCCACAATCTTATATGAAGTTTCCTTATTAGCACTCAATCATGTGGAGTGCTAACATCCATGTACTTAAGATAGCACCATCACATTTCTTTGTCAACAGGGAATATCGGAAAATTTGGGTTTTTTATATTTTTTTTAGAATAAGGAAACGCCACATCGGCAGCCGACGCGGCGTTTCCTTCCTTTATCTGATCTGATCAAATTTAAATTTTTATGACAATTGTTCCAGAACCCAGGCGACATCGTCCGTCGTCTTCAGGGTCTCCAGACGTGCCTCGTCTTCAAGCAGCGAACAGAGTTTCCCCAGCAGTTCCAGATGTTCATCGCCGATTCCCGCAATGCCGAAGACAAGCTGCGCCTTCTCTGTGCCAAAATCAACGCCCTCCGGATACTGGAAGAACACAATACCGGTTTTTTTCACTGTGCCCTTGGCCTGTGTCGTCCCATGCGGGATGGCGACACCCATTCCCATATAAGTAGAAACAAGTTTTTCGCGCTCCTGCATGGCCGCGATATAAGAGGCATCCACATATCCCAGCTGATGCAGCAGTTCGCCGGCCGCCCGGATGGCCTCCTCTTTCGTGACAGGTTTCTGCCCGAGTCTGATCCCTTCCGTAATAATCACCTGCTTTTTAATCGGAACATCCGGAATTGTGATATCCGTATTTTCACCGGCCGGCGGCGCCGGCGTATCGCCCGTCGTAAGCTGTACATACAAAGCGTCCAGCGCGGGGTCCGCCAGGAAATTGCCGATCGTTATAAGCTGCGCCTGTGGAGCCGATTTTTTCGCCCGTTCAGCCAGCGTGTGCTGTACAACCGCGATATCGCAGTCGGACGGAAGATTATCGACAGAAGTATTGATCACCGTGATGTCCGGCCGGTTTGTCTTGATGCGATTGCGGAATTTGGTCGCGCCCATCGCGGAGGATCCCATTCCCGCGTCGCATGCAAAAACAATTTTCCGTATGCCGGAAGCCTTTTCGATCGTCCCGGGCACGGCCGTCTGACCTTTGGCCTCTGCCTTCATCGCAGCCATTTCACTCTGTGCGTCCTCCAGACTCTTCCCTCCCGCCATTTTTACCAGCGGAGACGCCACCACAAAGGATATGGCTGTGGAGAGCAGCACTCCCACGAGAACTTTTAACATATCCGGTCCCGGCGTCATCATCAGATATGCGATGATGGAACCAGGGGAAGCGGGCCCTGTCAGACCGCACCCTGTCATGTTAAACCAGAAAATGGCCGCAAAATTTCCAAGGATCGGAGCGACGATCACCAGCGGGTTCATCAGTATGTACGGAAAATAGATCTCATGGATTCCGCCCAGCAGATGGATGATCACCGCGCCCGGCGCGGAATCCTTTGTCGTCTTATCCTTACAGAAAAACATGTATGCCAGCAGTACTCCCAGCCCTGGCCCGGGATTGGGCTCCAGCATATACATAATCGATTTTCCCGCCTCAGTAGCCTGGGCCGTCGCGATCGGCGTGAAAATACCATGGTTGATCGCATTGTTTAAAAACAATACCTTTGCAGGCTCGATAAAGACGGAAATCAGGGGAAGCAGACTGTGTTCCACCAGCACATTGACACCTGCGGAGAGCACGGCAAGAATACCGCTCATCACCGGGCCGATCGCAACATAGCCCAGCATCGCCAGGAGCATACCGATGATTCCGGCCGAAAAATTATTAATCAGCATCTCAAAGCCGGCCGGCATACGGCCTTCCATAGCCTCGTCAAATTTTTTGATGCAGAATCCTCCCAGCGGTCCCATCAGCATGGCAGCCATCAGCATCGTGATATCGGTGTTGCTCATAATGGCGCCGATGACGGCGATTGCTCCCACAACGCGTCCGCGGTCACCGCCGATCATGCGCCCTCCGGTAGAAGCAATCAGCACCGGAATCAGATACGTCAGCATCGGGCCGACCATACTGTTAAACCCCTCATTCGGAATCCATCCGGTGTCGATAAACAGCGCGGCGAGAAAGCCAAATGCAATCAGGGCCCCTATGTTTGGCATAACCATTCCGGACAGAAATTTACCAAAGCGTTGTACTTTATTTTTCATGACATATCCTCCTCACCTGGGTCTGTCAATATTTTAAAGGTCTACAGAACCTGGATATCATACTTCCCGCACTCCGCGAGAAGGTCTTCCGGAAGTTTTCCGTCGGAGACAATGACATCGATATCCTTTAACCCGCAGACACAAAAACTACATTTCACCCCGATTTTGGAAGAATCCATCAAAAGAATCACCTGCTCGGCCTGACGGATCGCCGTCTGTTTTAAAATGGCCTCATCGCTGATGCCGCAGGTAAAACCGGCTGAGGGGTGATAGCCGGTGATCCCCAGGAAAGCCTGATGGAAATTGACTCTCTCCAGTTCCCGGATCGCGGAATAACCAAACACACTCTGGCTGTAGCGGTTCAGTTTTCCGCCCGGAAGCATCACGGTCGGCGAAGAAAGATTTGCCAGTTCAATCGCACAGCTCAGACCGGTCGTATAAATAAGGTTCGACTGGTCGTAAAACTGACGTGCAAACATGGTGGCCGTGCTGCCGGAGTCCAGAAAAACAGTGGTGTCCTCCCGCAGCAGTGTCAGCGCCTTTTCGGCAATCTTTCGTTTTTCGGAAATGTTCCGGACAGATTTGCGGTTGAGAAAATCGTCCGTCCCGATGATGACCTGCACCGATTTTGCCCCCCCGTGGATGCGCAGAATCCGTTTCTCTTCATCCAGGAGCTTTAAATCTGTGCGGAGCGTCATCTCTGACACATTGGGAAATGCTTCTTTCATCTCCGAAAAACTGACCGTTCCTCTCTCGTTGATCAGTTCCACAATCGCATTTCTGCGCATTTCCATGGAATCCATAGCGCAGATCACGCACTGATAAAGTGCGCCAGAAGGTACTCTTCCGCTTCCGGGCACCAGAGCCCCTGATGGGCATCCACAATATCAGCCAGCTCCTGTAATCTCTCGTTGCCTTCAGCCTCCCCTTTTGCGCGCAGATCGGACAGCGCCGTCAGGGGCATGGTAAGATGCGTATAGATCAGTTTTTTGCCGCCCGGAATCTTGGGAAGATTTAATGTCGTCTCCGCAACGGCGTCCAGCCCGCCAATATGCGTTACCATGACAGCAGGGTTGATGCGTCCCGCCGCAGTCAGCTTTAAGGACTCGATCATATCATCCGTATTTCCGCCGGTAGTGCCCATCACATGTGTGGAATTATAGTGCACGTCGTAAAAATTCATCGTCGCGCTGAATTTGTTGTCCGTGGGACCTGCAAAGAAATTAAGGCAGCCGTCCCGCCCTAAGATATCGCTGGACTGTTTTACGACGGCGGCAACCGGCGCATAGCACAAAACGTCATCATACCCGGTTCCGCCCGAGATTTTCATCAGCTCAGCCACCGGATCTTCGCAATTACCGGTATTGACAAAGTGAAGCGCAATCCCCTCTTTTGCGGCCTCTGCAGGCGGAAACAGCGTTGCAGCGCGGTCAAGACGCTCCTGGTTTAAATCTGTCACCACGACCATGGACGGACGGACGTCGCGATGAAGCGCATACGTTAAAGCCCCCAGTCCCATCGGACCTGCCCCGGCCATAATCGCCAGCTTACCGCCTTCCTTAATACCCATCTGGTGCGTGTAAACTCCCATCTGCGTGTGATAGGCAGCGTTAAACGCTCCGATGCTGCAGGACATCGGCTCTGCCAGGGACGCCTCATAGTAAGCTCTGCCATTGTACTCCAGAAGGCATCCCAGCTCCATCACTTCAGCCGGAATGATGCAATAAGTCGTATCCCCGCCAAAAAACTCATAAGAATATCCCGGGCTCCACATGGTTCCCTTATAATTCAAAGCAGGCTGCAGCGTAAACTTCATCCCCGGTTTAAAAGTATCCTGGTGGTTTCTGCCCACCTTTACAATATCCCCCGCAAATTCGTGTCCCATTATTGCCGGATGCTCCGCCACATCATCGTGTACGCGCTTGTGATCCGGACCTAAAATGGCACACTTATAGGTCGACATGCAGATACTGTCGGACACGACTTTTACCAGAATCTCATCATCAGTGATCTCCGGAAGTTCAAACTCCTCAAGTCTTAAATCATTTGCCGCATGTAATCTCACGCCTCTTGCTTTCATAAATAATACTCCTTTCCTGATCTCTCATCACCAGAACATTGCGTCCTTCGTTTTTGTTTTCTTTTTCCAGATGCGTCACATCCTCCTGAATACGACTTGCGGCATCAGCTCTTTTATCGTCGCATATTCCGCCGCCTGCGTCCCGCTGCACATCACATTTGCTGCCCCCGTCGCCGTTGACAGCCGGACCGCATCCGGAAGAGACATCCCGGATTCTTCCGCGACGGCGAGTGCCGCCACAACACTGTCTCCCGCGCCGACCGTGCTCCCCACCGGCACTTTAAGTCCTTCTGCGTAAATCGTCTCGTCCGCAGTCACATAGAGCGCGCCTTCGCCGCCCATGGAAACGACAACCTTCCTGATTCCATACTTCTCCATCAGCTCATATGCCGCCGCCTTAAGCTCCTCCGGCGTCCTTAATGTCTTTTTCAGCAGACCGGAAAGCTCGTGATTGTTCGGCTTGATCAGATACGGCGATGCCTCTATGCCGGCTGCCAGCAGTTCTCCGTCGGCGTCAAGAAGCACTCTGGCCCCCATATCGGCGCACGCCTTTACCCAGGTGCGGTAAGTATCCCTGGGAGCTCCCTTTGGAAGACTTCCCGAGAGAACCACGATATCTTTTCCGGTCAGATTTGCCAGAAGCTCTGAGAGCACATGATCCAGAATCTCTCCCGAAACCGTGACGCCCGGCTCGTTGATATCTGTGTTGGTGTGATTCACCGGGTCAATGACCTTTAAATTGGTGCGCGTCTCCCCTTCAACAAAATGGAAACTGGTTTCCAGCCCCATTGCCTGCAGCGACGCCTGGATAGCCCGCCCCGTATCTCCGCCGAGAATACCTGCGGCGACGCTTTTGCCGCCCAGGCGATCAATCACCTTGGAGACATTGATGCCCTTCCCTCCCGGATCGGTCCGCATCTTTGTAATACGGTTAACGCTGTCGATCGTCAGCGATGGAATCTCGACCGTTTTATCAAGCGCCGGATTCAGTGTGGCAGTGTAAATCATAAAAAACCTCCTTTCATACTTTTGATTCAACAGCCTATATTCTTTCAAATCAACAACTTTAATTTAATATTACCACCTTTTTCTAAAATGTCAACTGTTTTTTCTTTGAAATAACAAAAAAACATCACAGGAAACTTTTATTTCAAAAGTTTCCTGTGATGTTTGTCGCCCAAAGCCGGACACAGACTTCCTCCGCACTCTTCTACTGCGCATCTGCATTCATCTTCAGCTTGACCCTGACAATCCGCACCACCGACTCATTGATCCGCTCTTCGGACAACGTCCCGCTGCCGACCGCCGCGAGAACACCGTCGTAGGCCGTTTTGTAATCCTCCGGCATCAGAATCATGTCGGCTCCCGCCCCAATTGCGGCCACCGCAGCTTCATCCGCCTTATAATTTGCCGTGATCGCGCTCATATTCATCCCGTCGGTGATCACAATACTGTCATACCCCATCTGCCCGCGCAGAACTTCCGTAATCATCTTAGGCGAAAGGGACGCCGGCGTACTGTCTCCCGTGATAACCGGCAGTGAAATATGCCCCACCATGACAAAAGCCGCGCCGGAATCAACTGCACGCTGGAACGGTACAAGCTCCGATGCCGTCAGGTCTTCCAGAGACTTCTCCGACGATACGGCTCCCTGATGGGAATCCCCCGCCACTCCGCCGTGTCCCGGAAAATGCTTTACCACTCCATATATACCCTGTTCTGACAGCCCTGCCAGTTCTGCGGCCACCATATCCGCCACCACGGCGGGATCAGAACCAAAAGAACGGTTTCCGATCACAGACCCCGGATCGGTCAGCACATCGGCCACCGGCGCAAAATTGACATTAAAGCCGAGCTCTTTCAGATAACCTCCGATCGTCGTCCCTGCATTTTTCGCATTCTGCACGTCTCCGGAAGCTCCGACTGCACTCATATCCCCCACGTTCGCAATTCCAAAACTGGCGTTTGACGCTATTCTCGTCACGCTTCCGCCTTCCTCGTCCACACCGAGGAATATCGGCAGACCGGTCCGCTCTTTTGACATTGCCGTCATCTTCGTCATCATATCCAGTGTCTGAGGCCCGTTTAAGAGATTTTCTGACAGATAGATCAGACCGCCGACCGGCCGGTCGTTGTACGCGCTCCGCGTTTTATCCCCTGCCACCGTGACGCCGCCATACCCGGTCAGCGCGTTCGGCGTAATCACGAACATCTGCGCCACCTTATCCTCCAGCGACATACCCGCCACAAAATCCATGGCCTGCTGTGTCTCCGCATCAATGACCGGCTCCGTGACCTCGGGCTGCACCGGCTCGTCCCCCACAGCCTCTGTGTCGTCCGTCCCCATTGGCTGTTGCGTCTCCTCCTGCTGCCCCTCTGGCGGTTTCTCTTTCAGTAAAAACCGGTTCAGCGCAAACACACCGGCCACAATCAGCAGAACGAAAAACAGCAGAATCAGAAAAAACACAATCACTGCGTTTTTCGTGTCCCGCTCTCGTTTTTGTTTTCTCTCTTCCCGGTTCATACGTTTCCTCTCTCCGTAAACTATATTTTGAGGTTAAATGTGCATTTTCCTCCATTTTCCGCGTCTGTAAAAGACAAACGTGACAATGGCTCCGAGCACCCATGAAGTGAGCAGGGAGATAAAAATACATTCCTGCCTCCCGTTCGGAAATTCCGCACTTCTGGTCAGAAATGCAATTCCATAGGCGATAGGCACACGGACAAAGATTGTGGTGGCGATCGAGATCCACATGGGCGTCATCGTATCTCCTGCTCCGCGCATCACACCGGAAAGACTCTGCGTCACCGCCATCGCAATATAGCCGACGGCGAGGATTCCCATCATGTCGCGGCTCAGGCGCACCAGCTCAGGCGTACTTGTAAAAATCCCCATCAGAGATTCCCCGAAAATCAGAATCAGCGCCGTGATCACGGCCGACGTTCCGATCGCAATAAACGTCCCCTGTTTCGCCCCCTCCTGTACGCGGTCGTACATCCTCGCACCGACATTCTGTCCTGCATAGGTCGTCATCGCTGTTCCAAAAGAAAAATTCGGCATCATCGCAAATCCGTCCACACGCATGATAATTACGTTTGCAGCGATAAACATTTCTCCAAAACTGTTTGTCAGAGACTGCACCACGATCATCGCCATGGAAAGGATCGCCTGTGTGATACCGGAAGGCAGACCCAGACGTATAATATTCATCGTGTGCCCTTTGTTAATCTTAAGATATCTGGGTGTGAGATCAAAAATCTCCTTCATGCGCATCAGACGGATTACGCAGAGAAGCGCGGAGACCGCCTGCGCAATGATCGTGGCATACGCCACCCCGTTGACACCCATCTTAAACACCGCCACAAACAGAATGTCCAGCACAATATTGATCACAGTCGACACCAGAAGATAGATCAGCGCCGCCATGGAATCTCCAAGCCCGCGCAGCACACCGCTTAAAATATTGTAATAAGCGAGTCCTGCAGATCCCAGGAAGAGAATCAGAAGATAAGAGTGACACCAGTCAATAATTGTCTCCGGCGTGTTCAGCATCTCCAGAAGCGGCCTTGACATCAGCGATGCGACCACCATGACAAAAAGCGTCGCGATTCCGGTCAGCGTGATACAGTTTCCGATCGTCTGTGAGAGCTCTTCCCTCCTCCGCGCGCCAAAATACTGGGATACCATAATTCCGGCTCCCACGCTGATCCCGACAAAAAGCACGATCAGAAGATTTAAAATCGGCCCCGCACTTCCGACCGCTGCGAGCGCGTTATCCCCCACGTAGTTGCCTACCACAACGCTGTCCACCGTATTGTAAAGCTGCTGTGCGATATTGCCGAGCAGCATCGGCACCGTAAACAGCACGAGCTGCTTCCACGGCGATCCGGTTGTCATATCAACCGGCTCAAAAAACTTCTTAAGCACTCCCATAAATCCCCCTTTCTGCGCTGTTGTTATGTATAGCGGCGCTGTGACTGACAGCGTGCAGTCACAACGCCGTGAAAAAACTGCCGGGCTTCTTTTTCACACAATGCCTTCCCTTCGCGGCATGTGCATAAAAAGCCGTGCACTGGTCCGGCCGTGCACAGCTTTTTAAGAGTCGACATCAATATTTGCCAAATTCGTCTCCCAGAGAGATAATCTGTTCGTTTGTATTCTCTACGGACGGACTCATCTGATAATCCAGATCTTTTCCCAGCAACGGGCGCTCGTTTGCATTTCCCACATTGTAAATGGAGAGCAGCTCCCGCATCCTTGTCGCCTGACCGGACAGTTCCATACTCGCCGCCGCACACTCCTGGCTCGTCGCCGAGTTGGTCTGAACCACCTGCGATACCTGCGCCACCGCCTGATCGATCTGCGCCACTGCCGTCGCCTGGTAATTGGAAGACTCCGCAATACCGTGGATAATAACCTCGCTCTTCTGTACAATATTACTAATCGTCTCTAAAGCTCTGGCCGTCTCGTCCGCGATCTTCGACCCTGCCTCCACCTTCTGGATGGAATCCTCGATCAGTTCCGCCGTCTCGGACGCCGCAGCAGCACTCTTTGCCGCAAGGCTGCGCACTTCCTCTGCCACCACGGCAAAACCTTTTCCTGCCTCTCCTGCACGGGCTGCTTCCACCGCCGCATTCAGCGCAAGGATATTGGTCTGAAATGCAATATCGTCGATCACCTTAATTATCTTGGCAATGCTCTCGGAAGAACGGTTGATATCCTCCATGGCCGCCATCATATCCTGCATCTGTGCGTTGCCTCTCTTTACATCGCCGATCGCCTCAATTACCAGCTCTGCAGCGGAATTTGCCTCCTCCGCATTCTGCTTGGTCTTCTCCGCAATCTCATTGATCGAGGCCGTAATCTGCTGGATCGCGCTTGCCTGTTCCGTGGAACCCTGCGCCAGAGATTCGCTTGCGCTCGCCACCTGGGAGGAACTCGTCGTCACCTGTCTGGATGCGTCGCTGATGTTGCTGATCGCATTATGGTTATCTTCTACCAGTTTTTTGAGAGAATTACCCAGAAGATCCCCCGCGGATTTCGGATTTACCTGTACGGTAAGATTTCCTTTGGAAACCTCCTCCGCAATGCCCGCCTGATATTTGATATTGTCAATTACTTTTGTATACTCATCCACCAGCTCGCCAAACTCATCGTCATGATACTTGTGCAGCGTGATATTCGTATCGCCGGCCGCAATCTTCTTTGCCGCATTTGAGAGCTGCTCAACTGATTTTCTGATAATTTTTACCAGAGAAAGCCCGATAAAAACCGTGACAAGCACAGCGACTGCCGTGAGGCTGTAGAAAATAGCCGTCGCATACTGGTAATACCTGTGCTGGTCCTCCGCCTTCAGGATACCGTTTAAAGAACTTGCCCCGATATATGAGATAAAAAGACATAAAACAACCGGAATGGAAAATCCGATAATCAGTTTGGTTTTCATTTTCATACTATTCATTTTTATTTCTCCTCCACATCTTCTGCTTCCCTGACAGCCAGATCTGCTGCAGAACTATCCACATCGTTCAGTAATCTGTCCGGATCCAGCAGCAATTTGACATAATCGCCTACCTTACCGATGGCAAAAACATATTTATTCTGCCCCTTATCCGAATGACCGACCGACGACTGCGGCAGCTCCTTTTTCTCCTTTATCTCAACTACCTCTGCAATTTTCTCCACCACCAGGCCGACAATGGTTGACTTTACATTGATCACAATGATACAGGTTCTGTCGTTGTATTCAAACGGTTCCTGCTTAAATCGCAGTCTCACATCAATAACCGGGATAATCTTTCCCCGCAGGTTGATCAGTCCTTTTATGTAATCTTCGCTTTCCGGAATCATCGTGATCGGCTGAATCTGTATGATTTCACTGACATACTCAATCCGTATGGCGAAATATTCATTTCCGGACTTAAAGGTCACATACTTCTCCTGTTCCTCCTCCTGCACTTCGTCCGTCCCATACAGATCTGTAAATTCCTTTATTTCATCCATATAGATACCGTTCCTTTCTAGTATAGACCGGCCAGCCATCTAACCAACCAGACCGCTGGGATCCAAGATCAATGCAATACTGCCGTCGCCAAGCTGTGTGCAGCCCGACAGCCCCTTCACTTTTTTGACGTAGGATGGAATCGGTTTCACAACAATCTCCTGTTTTCCGATCAGTCTGTCCACAAGCACGCAGATCGCCCTTCCCTCCATCTCCAGGATCACCATCATGCCGTCCTCGACATTTTCTTTGTAACCCTTAAGATGATACCACTCGCCGAGCCGTAAGACCGGGAAGCATTCCCCTCTGAGCATCACATATTCATCCCCGTTTGGTTCATGAATCATCATGTCCTGCGTAACGCTGACAAATTCCTTCACCACATTGGTTTCAATTACAAATGTAGAGCATCCGGTCTCCATCACAATTCCGTCGATGATCGCAAGTGTCAGCGGAATCTTTAAATTCATCGTGCTTCCCTCGCCGGGAATGCTCTCTATATCAAGATTTCCCCCGATCGCCTGTATATTGGAAACAACGACGTCCATACCCACACCGCGGCCCGAATACTCGGTAACCTGTTCGTTCGTGGAAAATCCCGGCAATGTGATAAACTGATAGATTTCCTTGTCCGAATAGGAAGAATCCGGCCTGGTATCGTCGAGAATCCCCTGCTTTCTGGCCTTCTTTAAAATCTTCTCCCTATCGAGGCCTTTACCGTTGTCTATCACGCTGATCCAGACTTTCCCGGCCTCCGTCTTTGCGGAAAGCGTCACTTTTGCTTTATCCCTCTTTCCGCTTGCGGCGCGTTCTTCGTTTGTCTCAATACCGTGGTCAACCGCGTTCCGCACCAGATGCATCAGCGGATCGGAGATGTGCTCGATAATATTTTTATCTACCTCCGTGCCTTCCCCGATCATCTCAAAATCGACATCTTTTCCAAGCTTTCTTGAGACATCGAAAACAATGCGGTTCATCTTCTGAAACGTATTCGTAAGCGGCACCATGCGCATCGACATGATCACATTCTGCAGATCCGTCGAGATCTTGGACATCTGGGCGGCCGCCTTATTAAAGTTGGTCAGATTCAGCCCCGGAACTTTGAGATCCTGATTCTGCAGCACCACGGACTCCGATATGACAAGCTCTCCGATCAGATCCATCAGCATATCCATTTTACTTACATTTACACTGATAAAACTTGCCTTCTCCACAGGCTTTGGCTTATCCTTGCCCATCTTTTTCGGCTTGCCCGGCGCCTTTGGTTTGATGACAAAATCTCCGGGAGCCATCGCCGGTTTTTCCGGTGCGGCTTCCGCCGGATGTTCCTCCGCAGCTTTCTGCTCGATCTGCTCCACACTCGATTCCAGATCGATCTGTGCCCCGTGTTCTCCAAAGTCAAACCCCTGCAGAAACTCATTGGCACTGCACTCTTCGATATCGACCTGTTTGACGTCATAACCGACGCCGATAATCTTGCGGATGTCCTCCTCGCTGCACTGTGCCTGAAGCAGAATCTTAAATCCGTCATTTAAAATGACGTCCGCGCTCTCCTCATTGGACACAATATCCTCCGGAAGATACAGCAGATCCTCTGCCAGCTCCTTTAACGCGTACACCGCTTTATATGCGTGAATATTTACCAGCTCTGTGCCGGGATAGTAAGTAACAAAAATCCGGTAAAAATGGCTTGCACTGGTCGCCATCGGCGCTATGTAAAAATGCTTCGGCTCCTCGCTCGCAGCCGCCTGCGGCGCTTTCACCGCCTTGCCGTCTTTGGTCTGGATCTTTTTCAGGAACTTATCCAGCCCTGCCAGAAGCCCCGTCGCATCCCCGTCCGCCGGACTGCCGTTCCGGATCTTATCCATCTCGTTTGTTATAAAGTCTTCTACCTCCAGTACATGATCCACAAGTTCCAGATGCGGAACATTATCCGGATGCGACTCTCTTAAATAGAAAAATATATCCTCGAGCTTATGCGCCACGGTCGTGATATTGTCAAACATCATGATCGCAGAAGAACCCTTGATCGTATGCATCGCTCTGAAAATCTCATTGATGCTCTCTTCATCAAAACAGTCGGCGTCTTTTTGTTCCAGAACCGTCTCCTGAAGCTGTTCCAAGAGCTGTTCGTTCTCGAAGAGATACATGTCAAGCATTCCTTCTGTACTAAACTCTTCCGCCATTGCTTTCTCCTTTCCTGCTTATTTCACACACGGGCCGGTGTTTTCCGCCCCTGTGCTTCATCTATATTCAAATCAGTCCCAGTTTCTTGAGCGCCTGCTCAAACCGGTCCTGATCAATTGGCTTTCCGGAATAAATCGTACATCCCAGCTCAAATGCCATTTTCACATTGCGCTCCTCATTGAGCGCCGTGGTCATAATCACTTTTACTGCTTTATCCCCGGTGATACTGCGCTCTTTTTCCAGATTGCGGATGCCCTGCAGCGCCTGATAGCCGTCCATCACCGGCATCATGATATCGAGACAGACCAGATCATACGGTTCATCGTCCTCCAGGGCCATCATAAAAGCGTCAACCGCCTCCATTCCGTCCACCGTCACATCACACTCGCCGTACCGTGACAGGAAATTCATCATAAACTTCCTCGTTGCAAAATCGTCTTCCGCCAATAAAATTTTCATACTTTTTCTCCTATCTACATTTTATTCAGCACGGCATACATCCGCCCTGCAATTCCCTGAAGCTTTTCCTGGTATCTGACGGCGCCCAGATCGTATGCCACCTTCGGCATGCCGTACACAACGCAGGTCGATTCATCCTGTCCGATGGTCTGGGCGCCCGCCTCCCGCATCGCCAGCAGTCCCTTGGCGCCATCGCCGCCCATACCGGTCAGTATAATCCCGACCGCACGGCCTCCCGCCGCCTTTGCCACCGAGTCAAACAGCACGTCGACCGACGGACAGTGCCCGTTCACCTTTGGCCCGGGCTTTATCTCCACTTGATAGACACCGTTCCCCTTAATCAGCCGCATGTGACTGTCGCCCCCGGGTGCGATCAGCACCTGCCCTGGCAGGACACGGTCGCCGTTTTTTGCCTCTTTTACCCTGACACGGCACTGATTGTCAAGCCGGTTCGCATACATCTCCGTAAAACCCGGCGGCATATGCTGTACGATCACAACGCCGGGCACATCCGGCCCGAAATCCTTTACGACGGAAAAAATAGCCTCCGTGCCGCCCGTGGACGCCCCGATCGCCACCACAAGATTGCGGTCATTCACCTTCAGATGATGATCGCCGACCGGAACCGCACGCTTAATGTTGCTGATTCTGGCAGTCGAGGCAATCTTGACCTTGGCGAGCAGCTCGTTCCGGATAAAATCGACAAGCTGTTTTCTGCTCGAGACGACCGGCTTTGCCACAAAATCCACCGCCCCCGCGTTTAAAGCGTCAAACACTTTATCACTCAGCGCGCTGATCACAACGACGCGGATCGGATACTGCGGCATCAGCTTGCGCAGAAACTCGATACCGCTCATCCGCGGCAGCTCCACATCCAGCGTCATCACATCCGGGTGATGCGCCAGAATCGCGTCCCTCGCCTCAAACGGATCCCGTGCGGTCGCCACAACCTTGATCGCAGGATCTTTATTCAAATTCTGAACCAGTAATTCCCTGAAAACCAGCGAATCGTCCACTACCAAAACTTTGATCTGACGCATGTTACCATTCCCTTCCTACTTTCTGAAAATCGAGGGTTGGATCAGTTTGAACGGCGAACTGCTTCTGTCAATCGTCTCCGTCGTGCCGATAAACAGGTAGCCGCCCGGCTCCAGCGCGTCATAAATTTTCCGGACCAGCTCTCTTTTCGTCTTATCGTCAAAATAGATCATGACATTGCGCAGAAATATGACATGAAGCCTTCGCTTAAACGGAAACGGATTCATCAGATTAAACTTCCTGAAAAGCACCTCTTTTTTGAGTTCTTCCGTCACGGCATATCGATCTTCTCCCGGAATCCGGTGAAAATAATGTCTCTTCCACCGCTCCGGAACGGACGCAAGCTGCTCTTCCGTGTAAATACCTGCCTGCGCCTGCTTTAATACTTTTGTGGAAATATCAGTCGCCAGTACCTTTGTGTCCCACAGGCGGTGCTCCACACCGAAAAAATCCATGAGCACCATTGCGATCATATACGGCTCTTCTCCCGTGGAAGATGCGCCGCACCAGACGCGCAGATCTTTTCCGGCGCTCTCCCGCTCCTTCAGCCACGGAAGAACAACGCTGCGGAAATATTCAAAATGCTCAAACTCCCTCATAAAAAACGTATGGTTCGTCGTCAGCAGATTGACCAGCGTCTTCTCAAGCCCCCCGCTCTTATCTGCCTCCAGCGCATCCATATATTCTCCAAAATTATGATAACCGTTTTTTCGTATGTAATTTTCCAGCCTCCCATTCATAATGACTTTTTTGTGTCCCATATCAATTCCATAACGGGATTTCAGATAGACAGAGATTCTTAAAAACTCCTGATCTGATATCATATCCTCTCACCTCATCATTAACATTTTAACACAACTGCCTGGAGATTTTACAGTATATTTGAAAAATATCGGGATTGAATTTTTTTCCAGAAGCCCTCTGCATCATCGACAATGCCTCGTCAATGCTGTAGGCGTCGCGGTAAGGGCGCTTTTCGGTCAGCCCGTTATATACGGTAACCACCGACACAATCTGCGCGGCAAGAGGAATTTCATCCCCCTTAAGCCCCTGGGGATAGCCGCTCCCGTCCCAGTTTTCATGATGAGAACGGGCAATGTCGACAGACATCTTCATAAAATCATTGTAATCTTTTCCGGCAACGATATCCGATAAAAGCTCCGCTCCGATGCTCGTGTGCCTTTTCACGATTTCCCGCTCTTCCGGCGTCAGCGCTTCACCCTTGCCGAAAATGCCGGACGGTATCGCGATATTCCCCACGTCGCACAGCGGGGCGGCCAGCTCGATCGCGTCAATATAGGTGTCGGAGATCTGCTGCTCAAACTGCGGTGAGAGCTGCATGCTCTGTGAAAGGATCCGGCAGTTACCGCTCAGCCGTTCAATATGGCCCGTACCGAAAAAGGAATTTTTCCCTGCCATCTTGGCAAGGGCATAGAGCACGTTTTTCTTTTCCTGCTCCATCTGACGGATCTGCTCTTTCACGGAAGCCTGCAGACGCCGGTTTGTCTCGGCGAGCTCCTTGTTCACCTCGTACAGATGCAGATGCGCGCCCACACGCGCTTTCACCACCTCGGGAATAAACGGCTTGGTGATATAATCCGCTCCGCCAAGCCCGAATCCCTTAATGATATCTTCCATTCCGTCGAACGCCGAAATAAAGATAATCGGAATGTCTCTTGTGTCGGGATTTTCTTTTACGATCCGGCAGAGCTCATACCCGTCAAGTTCGGGCATGGAGATATCGGATAAAATCAGGTGCGGACGACACTCCGGCAGACAGGAAAGCGCCTGTGCGCCGTTTTCCGCCTGAAACGCAGATAATCCCATGTCTTCAATGATCGCCTCGAGAATGCAGCGGTTTGTCTCCACATCGTCGACGATCAGCACACGGGCCCGATTCGTATCTTTTTCTTCAGCACTCATATCACACCTTCCTTCCACTCTCCATACAGAGACACCGCCGGTCAGAACAACCCTTTCAGTTTCTCATATGCCTCGGATGTCTTGTCATAATTTTCTTTCTGTATCGCCATCTTAAGCCTTAAAAATACCGTTTTGATCTCCTTTGGCGCATCCGCCGACAACTGACGCAATGTCTCGACGAACATCTCGGCCTTTTCCCAGTTTTCCATTTCCACGCACAAAATCAGCTTGGAGAGATTCCGCCTGATCGTCTCCGTATTTTCTTCCGATCCGTAAGTATATACGCCGTCTTTTTCTCCCTCTTCCTCGCCGGCCGCCGCGTCTTTAAATTTCGTGATCGCCTGCGCAAGCTGATCGCCCGCCGTCTCCTGTGTTTCGTCTATGTACTCCTCCGGCACTTTTACCCAGACAGAAAAAGAAAACGTCGTCCCTTTGTTTTTCTCGCTCTCCACGCCGATATTGCCGTCCATCAGCTCCACAAGCTGTTTACAGATATTGAGCCCCAGACCCGTGCCGCCGTACTTGCGCGATATGGAGGCATCCACCTGCGAAAAGCTCTGAAACAGTTTATCCGTATCCGCCTTGTCGATCCCGATTCCTGTATCGACCACGAAAAAAAACAGCTCGATCTTATCCTTTACCTGCGCCGTCTTTACAACCTCCACGCTGATCTTTCCAATGGATGTAAATTTTGCAGCATTCGAAAGAAGATTGTTAAGAATCTGGACAATCCTTAACTCATCGCCGATGACTTCCTCCGGTATCTCCGGGCTTACCGTCATAAAAAATTCCAGGCCTTTTTCTGTGATTTTATTGATATGGCTCGACTTTACATAGTCCAGCATATTCCGGAAATCAAACCTGCGTTCCTCCAGGGTGAATTTTCCGGCTTCCAGTTTGGAAAAATCCAGAATATTGTTGATGATCTTATTCATATCCTCACAGCACCGCTCAATCAGCCTGAGCACCTTCATCGTCTGGTCGTCGTGCGGTATATTTAAAAGCTCTCTCGTATTGCCAAGCACGCCATTGACTGGCGTCCGCAGCTCATGGGTCACGTTGGCCACAAATTCAGACTTCACCTTCGCCGCTTCCTCGGCCTCGTGGCGGACCCGGTCAACTTCCCTGCTCAGGAACTCTTTCTCGAAAATATCAACCGCCATGCACAGATAATCATCCGACTCTTCCTGCGCAAGAATCCGCGCTTCGACGGCAAAACAGGTCAGATTTTTCCGGTAAGCCATCAGCTTCTGCGTATCCTGCCCGAACGGATATTCCGTCACAAATCCGGCCCCGTCCGCATCCCGCTTAAAATCATTCGGAAAAATATCCGCAATATGTCTGCCGCAAAGCTCATCCCCGAACTCCAGCTTCTGCATTGCCGCCTCATTGGCATAAGAGATTATCCCGTCCCCGCCAAATTCCAGCATCAGCTCCAGCGCGGCATTATTTGAAAATAAAAATCCCTCGTCACGTCTCATCACAACCTCCGGGCAGAAAAGGACAGCAAAACATTCTTTCTGTTCTGCTGTCCTCCCCTGCGCACGCCCGCTCAATCTTTATGAAAAATCGAACATCTTAATCACTTCTATAATATTGAAGAAATCTTCTTTGGCAAGCTCAAAGCACTCCAGCACATCCGGTGAAAACTGCCCGCACTCACCGCCCATGATCATATCGTGCGCCTTACTTGTGGCAAACGCCTCCTTGTAAACCCGCTTGCTCACCAGTGCATCATAGACATCCGCAACGGCCACTACCTGCGCGCTGATCGGAATCGCCTCCCCCGCAAGCCGGTCCGGATAACCGTTTCCGTCCCACCGCTCATGGTGATGGCGGCAGATATCATAACAGTGCTGATAAAACTCATCCACTTCATTTCTACGGAATTTTTCAAGGATCTGACAGCCTATGGTCGTATGCGTCTTCATAATTTCAAACTCTTCTGCCGTCAGACGTCCCGGTTTCAGCAGAATCGCATCCGGAATACCAATCTTTCCGACATCGTGCAGCGCCGAAGCCCTGGCAATCGAGTCAATCCGCTCCGGCGTCATGCCGTATTTCGGAAAGTGCTTTGCAAGATACTCCAGCATCACTCTTGTAAAATACTTGATCCTCCTGACGTGATCTCCCGTCTCCAGATCCCGGAACTCCACAACCGTACTCAGCGTCTCGATCATGTACTCATTGCTCTCCAGAATCTCCTTCTCCTGGGCCAGTATCTTCTTTCTCTGCTCCTGAAGCTTTACTTCCATGTTGTGCTTATTCTGGTACAGTTCTATAATATTGCGGCTTCTCCGCTTGACTATCTCGGGATAAAACGGCTTGTGCATTACGTCCGCAACGCCGTAAGAATAGGCCCGGTCATCACTCTCATCCACCTTCTGACTCGTAATCAGGATGACGGGAAGACGATCCAACAGATTCTGTTCCCTCATATAGTCCAGAACACCAAAACCGTCCAGCTTGGGCATAATCACATCCAGCAGAACCAGCACAAGATCTTTATTTTCCTCAATCAGACGCGCAGCGTCCTGCCCGTTGTCCGCCTCCAGGATCTCATACTCATGGTTGAATATCTCGCTGAGGATTGCTCTGTTTATTTCTTCGTCGTCAACAATCAAAAGCTTCTGTTTTTCCATTCTTAACTCTCCTTGGTAGTACCCACCTAGCATATTCTATATTAAATTAACATTTTTCCCTGCATGCGTCAAGTGGCATCTCGCCCCGGATACTACCTGTTTTCCTTAATAATCTCACAGACTTTTGTATAATCCGCCTCAAGCTGTGCCAGAAGGCCCTGCACCTTTTCGGAATCCACTTCCCCTGGCGCCTTGTTGCGCAGCGCCTCCACAATTTTATCTGCAAGATCATGAACCGGGTTGATTCCTAAGTTTACCGCTACACCCTTTAACGTGTGCGCATACCGGAACGCCTCCTCATACTGGCCGGCCGGTATGGTTTCTTTCAGCCCTTCAAAATTCTTATCGTCCAGAAACTTTCCGAGAAACTTCAGATACAGCGTCTCGTTTCCCATAAAACGCTTTACCGTCATATCGACGTCGGCGCCGCACTCCTCGAGCTGTCTTTTTAACTCTGCATTCATGATCCGATCCCTCCATAAAAATATCGTGCAAAAACTACTCTGTCTGCATGTCAATCACAACTTTATCCAGATGCCAGATATCGTCCACATACTCCTGGATGGTGCGGTCCGAAGAGAACTTTCCGGAATGCGCCACATTTAAAATCGCACTCTTCGCCCAGGCCGCCTCGTCCCTATAGTACGCCTCCACCCGTCTCTGTGCCTCCGCGTACGCGCGGAAATCTTTCAAATTGAAATAAGTGTCTGCATACCGCGTGCTCTGTGTGTTGAGCAGGGAATTATAGAGCTCACGGAACAGATCCGGATTGCTCGGCGAATAAAAGCCGTTGATAAGCTGCATCAGCACTTTGCGGATATCCTGATCACTGTTGAAAATCTGCATCGGGTCGTAGTCGCGGTTGCGCTCATGAGCGATCACCTCGTCAGAGCTCATGCCAAAAATAAACGCATTCTCCTCTCCGACTTCCTCGACAATCTCCACGTTCGCGCCGTCCATCGTGCCGAGCGTGATCGCCCCGTTTAACATAAACTTCATGTTTCCGGTTCCGGATGCCTCCTTGCTGGCCGTCGAAATCTGTTCGCTGACATCCGCCGCCGCAAAAATCCACTCTGCATTGGAAACACGGTAATCCTCTATAAATACGACCTTGATCTTTCCGCCGATGCTGCGGTCGTTGTTGACCACTTCCGCAACGCTGTTGATCAGTTTGATCGTGAGCTTTGCAATTTTATAGCCCGCCGCTGCCTTCGCGCCGAAAATAAAAGTGCGCGGATAAAATTCCATATCCGGATGTTCTTTTAACTCATTGTAGAGGTACATAATATGGAGTATATTTAACAGCTGGCGCTTATATTCGTGAAGTCTCTTTACCTGCACGTCAAAGATGGAGCGCGGATCCACCTCAATCCCGTTGTGCTCTTTGATATATTTTGCCAGACGCACTTTATTGCGGTACTTGATATTCATAAATTCCTGCTGCGCTTTTTTATCGTCCGCGTAAATTGCGAGCTTCTCAAGATGCGGCAGGTCCGTAATCCAGTCGTCGCCGATGTGCTCTGTCACCCAGTCCGCGAGCAGCGGATTGCCGTGCAGAAGGAAACGGCGCTGCGTGATGCCGTTCGTCTTGTTGTTGAATTTTCTCGGGAACAGCTCATAGAAATCGTGAAGCTGCTCATTCTTTAAAATCTCCGTGTGAAGCCTTGCCACACCGTTGACGGAATACCCCGCCGCAATCGCAAGATGCGCCATCTTCACCTGTCCGTCATAGATAATCGCCATCCGCGCAATTTTCCCGTTATCCCCTGGAAAACTTGCCTGAATCTGCAGGATGAAGCGGCGGTTGATCTCCTCGATAATCTGATAGATACGCGGAAGCAGTCTTGAGAAAATCTCGATCGGCCATTTTTCCAGCGCCTCCGCCATAATGGTGTGGTTCGTATAGGCACAGGTTTTCGAAGTGATCTCCCATGCGTCCTCCCAGCTTAATCCTTCTTCATCGAGCAGGATACGCATCAGCTCCGCGACCGTCACCGTCGGATGGGTGTCGTTGAGCTGGAATACCACCTTCTCCGGAAGTTTATAAATATCGTCATGCATACTCTTATAACGGCCAAGGGCACGCTGCACGCTGGCAGACACAAAGAAATACTGCTGTTTTAAGCGCAGCTCTTTTCCAGCCACGTGATTGTCGTTCGGATAAAGCACTTCGACAAGATTGCGCGCCAGATTTTCCTGCTCCACCGCCTTTTTGTAATCGCCTTTGTCGAAGGAGAGAAGCTCAAACTCCTCCTTTGGCTCGGCATCCCAGATCATCAGCGTATTTACGACATTGTTTCCGTATCCGATAATCGGCATGTCATACGGCACGGCAATGACGGACTGGTATCCCTCCTGTACAAAGCGCGTTCTGCCGTCCGGCATGTGCTCCGCACGCACGTATCCGCCGAATTTGACCTCATAAGTATATTCCGGTCTGCGCAGTTCAAACGGATAGCCGTTTTTCAGCCAGTTATCCGGCGCCTCGATCTGAAAACCGTCCTTGATTTTCTGCCTGAACATCCCGTAGCGGTAGCGGATACCGCAGCCGTAAGCCGCATATCCCAGCGTTGCAAGACTTTCCATAAAGCAGGCCGCAAGGCGTCCCAAGCCTCCGTTTCCAAGCGCCGGATCCGGCTCCTGGTCCTCAATGATGTCAAGGTTGAGCCCGATCTCCTCCAGTGCTTCCCTGACCTCCTGCGACTCCTTTAAATTGATCAGGTTATTCCCGAGCGCACGCCCCATCAGAAACTCCATCGACATATAGTAGAGCATTTTCGGGTCTTCTTTCTCAAATGTCTTGCGGGTTGCCAGCCAGCTGTCGATAATCTTATCTTTGACCGCGTATGAAACCGCCTGGAATATTTCCTGCTGGCTCGCCTCCTCCAGCGTCTTGCGGGAAAGATTTTTCACATTTTCCCGCACATCTTCAATAAACGCCTCTTTACTGAAACTGTTTTTACTCATCTTCTCCTCCATATGCGCACAATTTACTGTTCTATACTGAAAGGAAACCGCGTCGGCAGACGCATGCATTCCAGATTCGCCAGTATCGCTTTTTTGCGATCATCCTTCTTCTTTCTTTACGCCTAAAAGAACCTTCTCGCCGTTGATATTCCATTCCCTTGTGTAACCCAGTTCAGCATCCGCAACAATCGCAACGCCCAGCACGTCGGAGCGGATTGCGTCCCCGTATTTCTCAAAAATGGCTGTCACTTTCTCATCTGCCTTATAGGAAACCGCAATCTGATCCGTCACCTCAAACCCTGCCTCCTTGCGCATGGTCTGAATCTTGCTGATCAGTTCACGGACAAATCCCTCTTCCACCAGCTCCGGCGTAAGCCTGGTATCCAGAACGACCGTCACGTTATTGTCTCCCTCCGTCACATAGCCTTCTTTCTGCGTCATCGTGATCAGAAGATCCTCCTCCGCGAGACGGATCTCATCGCTTACGGCAGGCAGGGTCAGCGCCCCGTTCTGTTTTAATTCCGCCATCGCCGCATTTCCGTCAAGCGCGGACAGCGCCTCCTGAATGGCCTTTAAGTATCTTCCATATTTCGGTCCGACCGTCCGAAGCTGTGGTTTAAAGCTGTAACTGGTATAACCGCTGACATCATCGGCAAAGCTCACTTTTCTGACGTTGAGCTCGTCCTCGATGATCTTTACAAAAAATTCCGGAAGAACCGCAGGTGCTTTTACAAACAGATTCCCGACCGGCTGACGGTTTTTCAGATTGGCGGTATTGCGGCACGCCCGCGCCATCACGACAATCTTTAATACCTCGTCCATATTTTTCTCAAGCTCCGCATCGATGAAAGCCGTTTCTGCCTTCGGAAAATCGCACAGATGAATGCTCTCGGGCGCATTTTTATCCACGGAGCGCACCAGATTCTGATAGATGTCCTCCGTCATAAACGGGATCAGCGGCGCGGCGCATTTACTGATCGAGACCAGCGCCGTATAAAGCGTCATATATGCATTGATCTTATCCTGCTCCATGCCTTTTGCCCAGAACCGCTCACGGCTTCTCCTGACATACCAGTTGCTCATATCGTCCACAAAACCGTCCATGGCGCGCGCCGCCTCCGGAATCCGGTAATCAGAAAGATTCGCATCCACTTCGCCGATCACGGTGTTTAACCTCGACAAAAGCCAGCGGTCCATCACGGAGAGTTTTTCATATTCCAGCGCATGCTCTGTCGCGTCGAATCCGTCGATATTCGCGTACAGTACAAAAAACGCATACGTATTCCACAGCGTCCCCATAAACTTGCGCTGCCCCTCCTGCACAAGTCTGCCGTGAAAACGCTTGGGCAGCCAGGGAGCACAGCTTGTATAGAAATACCACCGGATCGCGTCTGCCCCGTATGTTTTCAGCGCCTCAAACGGATCGACGGCATTTCCCTTCGACTTGCTCATCTTCTGCCCGTTCTCATCCTGTACATGTCCCAGCACAATGACATTTTCAAACGGCGCCTTGTCAAACAGCAGCGTGCTGATCGCCATCAGCGAGTAAAACCATCCCCTTGTCTGGTCCACTGCCTCGGAGATAAACTGCGCCGGAAACTGTTCCTTAAATATGTCCTGATTTTCGAACGGATAGTGATGCTGCGCAAACGGCATCGCGCCGGAATCAAACCAGCAGTCAATCACTTCCGGTACGCGCCGCATCGTCTTCCCGCAGTCCGGACAGACAAACGTCACGCCGTCGATATACGGGCGGTGAAGCTCTGTCTCCGCCGCGTCCGGATTGCCGCTGCGCTCCGCCAGCTCTGCCCGGCTCCCGACGGCCTCCTGACGGCCGCAGCCTTCGCACTCCCAGATATTCAGAGGGGTCCCCCAGTAGCGGTTCCTGGAAATACCCCAGTCCTGTATATTTTCAAGCCAGTCCCCGAACCTTCCTTTTCCGATGGATTCCGGAATCCACCGGACCGTGTTGTTGTTGCGGATCATCGCATCTTTTACAGCGGTCATTCTGATAAACCAGGATTCTCTCGCGTAATAGATCAGAGGCGTATCGCACCGCCAGCAGTGCGGATAATCATGCTCAAATTTTGGCGCGTCAAACAAAAGACCCTTTTCGTCCAGATCCTTTAAGATCATCGGATCCGCCTTTTTCACGAAAACGCCCGCATACGCCGTCTCCGCCGTCATCTCTCCCTTGCCGTCCACAAGCTGCACAAACGGAAGATCGTATTTTCTCCCCACATTGGCGTCATCCTCACCGAACGCAGGCGCAATATGGACGATTCCGGTACCGTCCGTCATCGTGACATAGGAATCGCAGGTAATATAATGCCCTTTCCTGTGCTGTCTTGCGATCACCTCGTCCGCAAAATCAAACAACGGTTCATACTCCATGCGCTCCAGATCCGTCCCGCGGTAAGTTTCAAGCACCTCGAAGGCCGGCTTCGCCTCGCCGCCGTCCTGTGCATCCTGCGCAGTTTTCCCCAGAACCTTATCCATCAGCGCCTCGGCCATATAATAGGTGTATCCGTCCGCCGCCCTGACTTTACAGTACGTCTCATCCGGATTGACGCAGAGCGCGACGTTTGAAGGCAGTGTCCAGGGCGTCGTCGTCCACGCCAGAAAATAAGCGTCCTCGCCCTTCACTTTAAAGCGCACGATCGCCGAACGCTCTTTTACGGTCTTATATCCCTGCGCTACCTCCTGGCTGGAAAGCGGCGTCCCGCAGCGCGGGCAGTAGGGAACAATCTTAAACCCTTTATAGAGAAGCTTTTTGTCCCAGATCTGCTTTAACGCCCACCACTCGGACTCGATAAAGTCATCTTCATAGGTCACATACGGATCGTCCATATCGGCCCAGAAGCCCACCGTGCCCGAAAAATCTTCCCACATGCCTTTGTATTTCCAGACAGATTCCTTACATTTTTTTATGAAAGGTTCCATGCCGTACGCTTCGATCTGGTCTTTCCCGTTCAGCCCCAGAAGCTTTTCCACCTCCAGCTCAACCGGAAGGCCATGTGTATCCCACCCCGCCTTGCGCGGAACATACTTTCCCTTCATCGTCTGAAAACGCGGTATCATATCCTTGATCGTCCGCGTCTCGACATGACCAATGTGAGGTTTTCCGTTCGCCGTCGGCGGTCCGTCATAAAAGGTGAACGTCTCTCCTTCCTTCCGGTTTTCCATGCTTTTTCTGAAAATATCATTCTCTTTCCAGAATTTTTCGATGGCTTTCTCCCTTTCAACAAAATTCAGATTCGTGTCAACTTTGCTATACATCTCAGACCTCCGATTTGTGTAAGATAAAAAAGGCTCTTCATCCTGTAAATAGGACGAGAGCCTTCCATCGTTTCACCACCTATATACAAACGTACAATTCTTCTGCCGCGCAGAAAAATGATACCCGTTCCCTGTAACGTGGAAAAAACGTCAGTCCCTACTCAGCCGGCTGTCAGCCGTACTTTCAGAACTGCAGCTTGGAAGTGATATTCATCTACAGACTACTCATACCGGCTTCCACCATTTCCGGCTCTCTGTTATTTTCTCCCGTAAACTACTGTCTTCGTCATTGCCTTTTTTGTCAATCATATTGCTGAAGCTTTGAACACGATTTAGTATATAAGCATATTAAAAAGTTGTCAAGTTATTGGCGCACATTTCTTCAACCTTTGCCGCCCTTCCAGGAGCCGATCACATTCACAAACCGCTCTTTGATCTGGTCCATAAGGATCACTGCCTCCTGCTCGTCCCCCGAAAAAGGCACAAATCCCCCCGCCATGGCGGCATGACCGCCGCCGTTTCCGATACCGGCAAGCGACGCGCTGACGATTCTGCCTGCGTCAAGCGTGCTCTTTTCACTCCGCACCGACAGTTTGATTCCGCCGTCCCACCTCGAATAGACGACAGAAAAAGATACTTCCTTGAGCGCCAGCATAAAATCAGAGATGCTCGCAATCACAGGACAGTCCTCCCCCGTGTCGGCAAAGCTGATATTGTCATACACCTCAATGCTGGAAATCGCCTTGGAATACGCCACAAGGTCTTCAAAACAGAGATTACTGTTTTCAAGCATATGAATGACTTCATAATCGCACTCATCATACATCCGGCAGATCATCTCCAGATCAAGCCTTGAAATGCCGCGCGAAAGATTGTTTGTGTCAATCCGTATCGCATATGTCAGCGCCGTCGCAATCCGCTTGTCCATCGGTATCCCATTCTCAAAAAAATAATGGGCGATGATCGTCGAGCATGCCCCGACTTCCGGCCGGATGTCCGCAAAACGGTATTCATACCTGTCATTCCTGGGATGATGGTCGATGCAGATAATCTCGTCGCCGTTTATATTGATGACATTGGAATTTCCCTTCTGAGCGTCCACAAGAATCACTTCGTCCTCGCTCGTCAGGATCGCCTCCAGATCTTCTACATTCAGACATTCAATCTCCATCAGTTCCCGCATCTTCTGGGTGCTGTAACGGTCAATTTTGCCTTTATAACAGATGGTAGAACGTATCCCGCGCTGCGCTAAAAGCCGCTGCATCCCGTAAGCACTGGCGATCGCATCCGGATCCGGAAAATTGTGCGTCTGGATATAGACATGATCCCTCTTTATTTTTCCTGACAATTCGTCAAACTTTGTCATACCATTCCTCCATACCGCAGCCTGGCTGCAACTTATATCCGGGAGAAAAGCTCCCCGGCAGAAAACGCAGTCAGCTCCGCGAGCGCACGGATGCGGGGCACGTCCGCATCCACTGTGCCAAATCCGTACGCGGCATGGATAAATCCGATTCCCGCACTGACGCTGGCCTCGTAATCCCCCTGGATGTCTCCCACATAAACTGCCTGCACAAGACGGTTGCGCTCCACGACAAGCCGGATATTTTCCCCCTTGGGCTTCAGGTTATTTCCGTAACACTCCATATCGTCGATCTCGTCCCACAGTCCGTAAAAATCCAGAAATGCCTCAATATAACCTTTCTGACAGTTGCTGACAATATAAATCCCGTAGCCTTTTTCCCGCAGCTTTTCAAACGTCTCTCTCACGCCCTCATAAAGCTCTCCTCCATGCATGCGCAGATAGTCGTTCTCTCTCTCACAGCAGCGCTCCAGCAGCGCTTCCTTTTCCGCTTTATTCAGTTCCGGAAACAAAAGATCCGCGATCACGTCCATTGTCTTTCCCATGACATTCTGAATATCCGTTCCGGTCAATGTCTTCTGAGACAGGCCGGATTCCCGGATGGCCAGATTCCAGGACTGAGCAACATTCTCCGCCGAATCCCAGAGCGTCCCGTCCATATCAAATATTATTCCCTGTTTCATTCTTTCCTCCATGCCCTTCTTTATCCGCGCCTCCGCAATCTGTCTCCTACTTTAACACATATCAGAAAAACTTTCAATGACAATGCGCGCTCTGCCGTCGGCTATCGACTGTTTCTGCCGTCCGGCGGACACATAAATTATTTATCTGACAGAAGCTCCGACAGACACAGACGGCGTGGCATACGCCACGCCGTCCGCATAAAATCCCCGCTCTGTTTCCCTATGAACTATAATCTACATCGTAATTCTTTTTCATCTCCAGTGAAGTAACCTTTCCATTCTCATAGTAAACAAAAAGCGTATAATTATTCCCCGCCAGACTCGCAAGCCCCGCTTCCTCATTCACAGATATGCCGGAAACGTGTTCTTTGAGCGTGTCAAGACTCAGATCAGCAAGGGCCACACCATCAAACGAAGCCTTCGCGAGTCCTTCTTCACTGAAAAACTCCACTTCGGCGATCACCGCCTCCGATATGGGAATCGCGTTTTTTTCCGTGACGACAGCCAGCATTACCAGACTCTCATCCTCTTTTTGGGCGAAAACCTGACTGTAGTAGCTGTCCGCCTCCAGCTGTTCCGTGGCATCAATTTCCACCGATTCGCTTCCCCCGTATGCCACAATCGTATAGCCCGCGTCATAGAGCGCGCTCATGGTCGTCTCGCCCACAATGATTTCCGTTCCGTCCACGCTCACCGGATACGCCTTATCACTTGCCCCTGAGCCACAGGCCGCCATCGAAAGACACAAGACCAGGGCCATCGCCGCGGCCACCGCTTTTTTCACAACCTTTTTTTTCATTTCGTTTCTCCTTCTTTTTTACAGATTTTATCCCGGCACACACGCCTTTTCTATTATAGCAGGAAATACGGCCCGACTGCAACAGGTAATTGCATAAGGGCCGACGCACATTCTTTTTGTGCATCGGCCCTTATTCTCAGTCTGCCTGCCGCAGCAGTTCCGCCACTCTTTCCGCGGAAATCTTATTTTCTTCAGCAAACCGCAGGATCTCCTGCAATTCCTCTGCAATATAGCGCTCCGGCTCCTCCTTCGTGATCCCCACAACGATTCTGCATCTGCGGTGCCGTTCCGGATACTTTTCCGGAAGCTCTTCCACAAACTGCTTCACAGGAACGTCGGAGAACGTGACATCCCTGGCTCCGGACTGGTACATGGCGTCCTCCATTGCCTTCTTATCCACTTCCGTAAATCCCCTGGGCACACAGACGGCAATCGAAGGCTTTAACAACGATTTTTTCCCCCGGGCCGTGCGAAGCAGATGCGAAATCAACACCTTTGCCGCCCGATAGTCCGCGATCGCGCCGCGCCGCAGAGGAGAGACAACCGTAACTTCTGCCGGTCCGCCGGCCAGACGCTCCGCCTCCGCTCCATATGCCACGATTTTCCCGGTCGCTTCTTCATACGCTATAAGTGCCTTTTCCTTTAACACCATCCCTTCACCCTGCAGATATATGACAATATCCGCCGGCTCGTATCTCACGCCGTCCATCTTTTACTTCGTCTCCTCCGCCATGGACGCAAGAATCGCATCCGCCAGGGCGTCAAGTTCACCTGCTTTCTCCTCCTGCAGTGACGACGCAAGCGAGAGTCTGCTCCCCAGGACCGTCATTCCCTTAAGCTCTTCCTGGATAAATTTCTCCATCAGATCGCCGGACTTGCACGCCCAGGAACCATTCTCTATAATGGCAAACGTCCTCTTCTGCAGATTCAGCGCTTTCATATCCATCAGATAATTGTGCATTACCGGATAAATGCCAAGATTATAAGTCACGCTGGCCAGCACCACATGGCTCAGCCGGAATGTCTCGGAAATCAGATAAGAAACATGCGTGCCGGAGACATCGTACATCACAACATTGGTCATCCCCTTTTCGCAGAGCTTCGCCGCCAGCGCATTTGCCGCCGCCTCAGTGTTCCCGTACATCGAGGCGTATGCAATCATAACACCTTTTTCTTCCGGCTCATATGTACTCCAGTGCTGATATTTATCGATCAGATAGCCGAAGTCATTGCGCCATACCGGTCCGTGGAGAGGACAGATATATTTGATTTTATCGACAATTGCCCCTGCTTTTTTCAGAAGAAGCTGCACATGCGGACCATATTTCCCTACAATATTCGTATAATATCTTCTGGCGTCGTCAATCCAGTCCCTGTCAAAACTGACTTCATCGTTAAACAGCTTTCCGTCCAGTGCGCCAAACGAACCAAATGCATCCGCCGCAAACAGCACTCCGTCTGTCACGTCAAATGTCACCATCGCCTCCGGCCAGTGCACCATCGGAGCTGCAACAAATGTCACGGTATGTGCTCCAAAGCAGCGCGTGTCGCCTTCGTGCACCTCATCGAGCGTATGACCGTCGATATGGAAGCCAAACTGCCGCATCAGCATAAAAGCCTTCTGCGTGCTGATCACCGTCACATTCGGATAGCGCAGCAGCACTTCCTCCAGTGACGCTCCGTGATCCGGCTCCATATGATTGATCACCATATAATCCAGATCGCGCCCGTCAAGAACGTGCTCGAGATTCTCCAGGAACTGACGGCAGGCGGACCAGTCAGCCGTGTCAAAAAGAACCGTCTTTTCATCCGTCAGCACATAGGCATTATAGGAAACTCCCCTCGGAATCGGATGGATATTCTCAAATAAAGCCAGACGGCGGTCGTTCGCACCGATCCAGTACAAATCTTCCGTTACATTTCTCACACAATACATGGCTCATCCTCCTTTAGGCTTCTTCAATAAACTGCTCTTTGTCTTCTCCGCACTCCGGGCATACCCACTCCTCCGGAAGCTTCTCAAACAGCGTTCCCGGCAATACTTCTCCGTCCTCGTCACCGAGATCCGGGTCGTATACATATCCGCAGCCGCTGCAGACATAGCTTTTGCCGACGGGCTCTGGCTTTGGAGGCGCCGGCCGTTTCATCTTTATCATCGGAACAGGCGCCGGACTCTTTGGTTCGCCGTTGTCAAGCGCGGCGGCAAGAAGCGGCAGAATCTCCATCACATCCCCTACGATGCCGTAATCACAGTTTTTAAAGATAGGCGCGTTTGCGTTTTTATTGATCGCCACAATTGTCGCAGCATCCTTGATTCCCTTCAGGTGCTGGCTTGCGCCCGAAATCCCGCAGGCTATGTAAAGATTTCCGGTAAACTTCTGTCCCGACATGCCGACATAGCGGTTCATCGGAACGTACTTCAAGGTCTCTGCAACCGGACGCGACGAACCGACCGCCGCACCTGCCGCTGCTGCCAGCTTCTCGATCAGCGCCATATTCTCCTTTGCACCGATTCCCTTACCTGCACTGACCACTCTCTCCGCCTGTGTAATCGGCGTATCAATGTCGATCCCCACCGTAAAATCATACCCGTCCTTCTGCAGATTCTCCACAAGGGATGCCACTCTCTCTTCCGCGCTCCCGCCTTTGAAAATCATTTTTTTCCGGAGCCCTGTCACGGCTGGTTTCTTCTGCGACGCACTCTTCGGCGCAGAAGATGATTTCGGCATCCGGCCGATCAGATGCGAAGCGATGACTACTCTCTGTATCTCATTTGTGCCCTCGTAAATCGTCGTGATCTTTGCATCGCGGTATGCACGTTCTACTTCCATTCCCTTTAAGTAACCGCTTCCGCCAAAAATCTGGAGCGCATCGTTTGTCACCTCGAGCGCAATGTCACTTGCATACTGTTTGGCCATCGCAGCTTCCATCGCATACGGCTCATGGTGCTCTTTTAACTCCGCCGCGCTATACACCAGCATCCGCGCACAGCGAAGCTTTGTCGCCATATCCGCAAGTTTAAACGAAATGATCTGCTGACGGCAGATCGGTTTTCCAAACTGTACCCTCTCTTTTGAATACTCCAGCGCATTCTCAAAAGCACCCTGCGCGATTCCCAGAGCCTGGGAGGCGATACCGATGCGTCCGCCGTCGAGCGTCGCCATCGCGATCTTAAAGCCGTCTCCCTCTTTCCCGAGCAGATTCTCCTTCGGAACCTTTACGTCATTGAAAATCAGTTCGGCCGTGGAAGAAGAACGGATTCCCATTTTATCATAGTGATCACCAAACTCAAAACCCTCGTATCCTTTTTCCACAATAAAGGCCGATATGCCCTTCGTGCCGATATCCGGCGTCGTCACCGCAAACACTACGTAAGTATCCGCCTTCGGCGCGTTTGTGATAAAGATTTTACCGCCGTTTAACAGATAGTGATCGCCCTTTAAAACGGCCGTCGTCTCCGTCCCGCCCGCGTCAGACCCCGCGTTCGGCTCCGTCAGACCAAAAGCGCCGATCTTTTCTCCCTTTGCAAGAGGAACCAGATATTTCTGCTTCTGTTCTTCCGTTCCATACTGGAAAATCGGCCAGCTCCCCAGCGATACGTGCGCCGAGAGGATGACGCCGGTCCCGCCGTCCACTCTCGCCAGCTCTTCGACCGCAATGGCGTAGCTTGTCACATCAAGTCCGGCGCCGCCGTACTCCTTCGGATACGGAATCCCCATCAGATTCATCTCCGCCATTTTTTTCACTGCTTCCGTGGGAAACTCATTGTTCTGATCCATCATAAACGCCTGCGGTTTTACCTCCGTCTCGGCGAATTTCCGGACCTGCATGCGGAACGCTTCATGGGCCTCTGTCGTTTTGAAATACATCGCACTTCCTCCTTTTCTAAAACTCGACATTTTTTATCCACTTTACACCATAAAAGTGCCAGAAACCTACAGTTAAAACTATATATTTTATAGCATGACTTCTGTCATCTGCTGTCCGGACTGGTCTGTCTCACCAGCTCAGACAACGTACAGCGCTTCAGCTCCTGGTTCAAAGATTTCTGAAGCGACACAAACTTCTGATTCATCGTACAGCACCCGCCCCTGTTGTCCCTCCTGCGGCACTCATAGTCCGGTATCATACAGGCAGAGATACGGATATCTTCCCCGATAACCCGCATCAGATGATACAGAGTAGTCTCTTCCAGATCACAGGCCAGCCGACAGCCGCCGTTTTTCCCCCTGGTAATTTCGATCAGTCCGCCACGGTCCAGCTTTTTTAATATCTTGTACCCGAACTGGCGGGGAACCAGCTCCTGCTCGCAAAGCTCTCCTGCCGTAAACTGCTGTCCCAGAGCCAGAATCGACAGAATACGGAGTGCATAATCCGTCTCTCTTGTAATCAGCATTTTTACCACTCCCTGTCCTTTTGTATGAATTAATTTTAACAAATATGATAATATCTGTCAATTTCTTTTTTACATTTTTGTAAAATATGCCTTGTAAGTCGTCTTCGCCAGCGTCCTGCCGTGCACGCAGACGCCGGCCCTCCTCTTCCACTCGGGATCCTACTGATCTGCTTTTGAGAAAATCCCCCATAAAGAAAACCCAATGCCTGTTATCAGCAAAACAGCGCCTGCAATCATCAGAGGAAGCAGACCCAGGTTAAAAACCGTCTGCCAGTATCTTCCCAGCCGGGTTTCCCACTCTGTCGTTTTTTCCAGATTCAGACTCGCGATTAAAGATGACAATAACAGCATCAAAGCTCCTGTAATTTCAAATCCCGCTCCCGCCACTACTTTTTTCATAATGCCTCCGTTCCTTTTCGCCCTTTGTGTCAGATTCTGATCCATTACTCTTCCCTTCCCATTGTAGCACAAATCCAAAGATATGGAAACGGCCAGTTTTCCGGCATCCCCTGCTTTCTCTGCACCTTCTGTCACAGGCTGGCGAACTCCCTTTCATTCACGGGATAAAACAAAAAAGCACCATCGCTGGCGCTTTCCTGTCTTCTGTTGTGCAGGCCTTATCAGACCAGCGCTCTGCACCGGTCTGCCCTTAACATACTTCGACTGTCCATCCGTATTTATCCGGAATCCTGCCCCACTGGATACCTGTCAGCGTATCGTAGAGCTTCTGCGTCAGCTCCCCGATCTGAAAATCGTTCACCGTGACAACGTCGTCCCTGTAACGCAGCTCTCCGACCGGAGATACGACAGCCGCAGTCCCTGTTCCGAACACTTCCTCGAGCGTTCCGTCATGCCCCGCCTTCATCAGATCGTCGATTGAGAGTCTCGTCTCGTTTACCTTGTAACCCCAGTCTCTCAGTATATGAATCATGGAATCCCTGGTGACACCTGCAAGCACCGTCCCCTCGATCGGCGCCGTGTAGATTTCACCCGCAATCTTGAACATGATATTCATCGTACCGACTTCCTCCACGTATTTCCGATGCTCTCCGTCGAGCCAGAGTACCTGGGAATACCCCATCTTCTCCGCCTTCACCTGGCCTAAGATGGAGCCGGCATAATTGCCTCCGCACTTGGTAAATCCCGTTCCGCCCTTCACCGCGCGCACCAGCTCGTCCTCCACAAGGATACGGACCGGATTGATCCCCTCGGCGTAATACGCGCCGACCGGACAACAGATAACCATAAATTTGTATGCCGTCGCCATATGTACGCCGAGAGCGCTCTCCGTCGCAAACATAAACGGGCGGATATACAGGGACGTCTCCGGCTCCGACGGAACCCACTCCTGTTCCACCCGGATCAGTTCTTTCACCGCCTCCACAAACATATCCACCGGAAATCCCGGCATGCAGAGCCTCTCGTTCGAGACGATCATTCTCTTTGCATTCATCTCGGGGCGGAACAGCTGAATCTTTCCCACGGCAGTGCGGTACGCCTTCATTCCCTCAAACGTCTCCTGGGCATAGTGGAGCGTCACGCACGCCGGATCCATCGTGATCGGCGCGTACGGCACGATCCGCGCATCCTTCCACCCTTCCTCCTTCGTCCAGTCCATCACGAACATATAGTCTGTCATGTATTTGCCGAAGCCAAGGTTTTTCTGGTCCGGTTTTTCTTTCAACACATCTTTTTTCTCAAATCTGATATCCATTCTCATAACCCTTCCTTTCCTCGCCTTGTTATCTCTGAACACATTATGATACTTTCTTTTTTTTGTGTCAAGATTATTCCAAAGGCTTATATACAGCATAGTTCCAGGTTATGCAACCGCTCCTGCCGCCCTTCTTACGCCAGCATGGACAGAACGTCGGCCAGCTCCGCCTCCGTCAGATTGGTACTCTGCACGGTAAACCTGACGCCGCAGACTTCAAAGACAGCAAGAAAATAATCATCCCCGTCTTTTCCCCGGTAATGCCCGATCGTGACTTCCCGTCCGTTTATCAGCGAAACCGCAAGGCCGTCATCTGCAAATGAAACAACCTCGCCCGCCCGCTCTACGGTACGCGCCGAGATATCCAGGACGCGTCTGCCGCTCTCATCTGAAAAAGTCAACGTGTTATTATCGTCCACCACCTTATCCTTCGCATCATATGCCACTGCATAACGTGCTTCATCAGCGCCTTCCGGTACAAGTCCCTCCGGCAGACGTTCCGGCACAACCACGGTCCCGTAGTATTGCGCAAGCTCCTCCGCCTGAAACCATTCCACACGTTCCGGCGCAGCGATGTCATAGATCGTACTGGAAAATGTCTGCACTTCATTCAACCTGATCTGCGTTGCGCCTTCCTTCGCTTTCTGCCCCTCTTCCACAGCCATTTCAGCGCAGCCTGCAGCCAGATCGTCTGCCTCCTGTCCCTGCCCTGTACCGCCCGTCTGCGGCGTCCCTCCGCCAGACTCTGCCCCGTCTGCCATACCGCCCGCTTCCGCCGCGCCGCCGTCTGCATTCTGTCCCGCGCTCTCCCACGTATTGTCCGCCGTCTGCTCCGCGGCCGATTCCACGCCGCCCGCACTTTCACCCGCTCCCGTCGCTCCTCTGCGGCCCGGCATTCCGTATATTCCATACGCCACAAGACACAGACATGCCGCCAGCGGAATCATTGTGCGGAACAAAAGACGCTTCTTTGTCCCACGCCATCGCTCTGCTTCCTCCACATATTTTAAATCGATCGCTCCGATCGCATCCGTCAGTTCTTCGATTTTCACATCCATCCCTCCCGCTCAAGATGCGCACGCAGCTTTTTTCTGGAGCGGAACAGAGATGATTTTATCCGGCTCTCACTGCAGCAGACCCGTTCCGCGATTGCAGTGATACTGTCCATATACCAGTACCTGCGCACAAAAATCACCCTGTTTTTCACATTCATCTCTTCCAGAAAGCGGCCGATGCTCTCCGCCAGTTCCATTCGCTCAACATACGCGGCGGGCTCATCTTTGCCCGCACAGTCCCGCAACTCATCCAATATGTACGGCGTCTGACCCTCTCCCCTCTTTTTCGCATACTTTCTGCGATACCGGTCCAGAGAGAGGTTGCGCGTGATTGCCCCCAGAAAAGCAGACAGAATCCCCGGCCGCTCCTCGGGCATCGAATTCCAGGCCCGAAGCCAGGTATCGTTCAGACACTCCTCTGCATCCTGCCGGTCGGTAAGGATGTTGTGCGCAATATGCCTGCAGTATCCTCCGTATTTTCGTTCTGTCTGCACAATCGCCTCCTGGTCCCTGCGCCAGTACAGATCAATGATCCTACTGTCGTCCATATGATTCCTCCTCCAGGTATTCTGCCGGCCCGATCAGAACGGACGGCCCCCTTTACGCATATCTCCGGCTTTTTCTCATGCCGGCCAGCCTTCGTTTCCTGACTTTTGACACAGTCCCCATACCGGCTTTTTTCGTCTCCGCCGCAGTGCGCATCCTCCCGGAAAGCGTTTCATCGTACAGGACCTGTTTTCTTCTATGACAAAAAAGGAAACAGCAGCTCTACAGAGAAAGACGGAACAAAGGAAAAAAAGTTGCATTTTTTCTCAGATTTTTTTCACAGACACCTATTCCACATTGATCTTCTCCCGCTTAATACTTCCCCACTGTCTTCCCTTCTTTTTGTACCCCACAAACGCTACAATCCGCACATAAGCCAGGATATACCGGAGAACCACCGCCTCCGCCACGCACATCAGCACCGCTTTTGCGACATCCATCACACACAGCGTGATATTCTGCGTGTAAATACGGGCAAAAAAAGCAGTCAGCGTCATGACTGCCCCGAACAGCGCGTAGATCAGACAGAAAAACAGCATAAAACGCACGTTGATCAGATTGAACCACACGGCTGCCGCCATGGTAAACACGCCGAACAATTCAATCAAAGGCGAAAGCAGCTCGTAGAGCAGGTAATAAAGGTACGATACAAAGCCGACCATCCCATATTCCCGGTTTAAAAACATCTGACGATGTCTTACCATACTCTGAAACAATCCCAGATGCCATCTCCTTCTCTGCTTCATCAGATCTCCGATGGAAGACGGCGCCTGACTCCAGCAGATTGCACCCGGCGTATACTGAATACTATACGGAATCCGGTTCGTCCGACAGAACACGTGGAGCCGGACCACCAGTTCCATATCCTCTCCCATCGTAGACGCATCGTAACCGCCCGCGCTCACCACCGCTTTCTTCTGAAACAGGCCAAAGGCGCCGGAAATGATGAGATTGCCGTTAAACTGGTTCATCATCAGCCGCGATGCCAGAAACGAACGGTCATACTCCATAATCTGCATTCCCACAACGGGATTCCAGGGCATCCGGTAAGTCACCAGCTTCCCGTCTTTTAACCTCGCACTGTTGGAAATACGGACCAGTCCGCCGCATGCCACAACATGATCATCCTCCAATACCGGCTTTACAATCTCTTTTAAGGAATCCGACTGAAGCACAGAATCGGCGTCCATACAGATAAAATACGGATAGCGCGACACATTGATTCCCATATTCAGGGCATCCGCCTTGCCTCCGTTCTTCTTTACGATCAAGGTCACAGAAATTTTTCCGGCCTGAGCTTCATAGACCGCCTTTTCTTCCTGACAGAAAATCTGCCTGCGAATCGGACGGGCAATTTTTCTCATATCAAACGCAGCAATCAGATTTTCCGCCGTCCGGTCGCTCGAACCGTCATCCACGATCACAATCTCATAGAGCGGATAATCAAGTCCCAGAAGCGAGCGCACCGTATCCACCACCGTTACTTCCTCATTGTGAGCAGGCACCAGGATGGAAACCGGAATATAGTAATCGTCATCCAGTTCATTTTTCAGCCGGCTCATGCGCTTCTGCCGATATAGCTCAAGAGACCCTGTCAGCACGGAAAGAAACAGAAAAGAGGAATAAAGAATCAGATAGAGAATAAAAAAATATCCCGTGTAAACCAGCAGCTCCCGCATCATCCCCGTCATGATCCACGCTCTCCCTTCCTCTGCCTGCTGCGATTGAGCATATATAAAAGAATTTCCCTCGCATAGCGGTCTTTTCCTTCCAGCACATCCGCAAATCGTTCTTCCTCATTCCCAAACACTGCAACCAGAGTATCTGCCGCATTGTACCGCACATACCAGTTTACATGACAGAGTGCGCCCTTTAAAACGGCCTCTGTCTCTGCTCCCGGATAATTTGCCAGCGTCAGAGCCGTCACCGCCTGATATTCCCACCCCATGTCCTGCTTTCCCTTCATAATGTCTAAAAGCAGCGGGTATACCGGATCATACCGGTATTTCCGGAAATACCGGAGAGCTTCCAGCCGCAGCTCCTGATCTTCGCCCGCTTCCTCTAAAAGCTTACCAAATTCTTCTTCATATCCGTCCTGGCTCATGCGGATAAACTGCATGACGGCAAGCGTATAATCATCCGACAGCTGCTGTCTGTGTCTCCACAACTCCCACACAAGCTGACCGTGATCGCCCGAAAACGAGAGCAGACCGTCCGTCAGAAGCTTTCCATAATGAAAAACCCCCCTTCCGCTCATCTGCACAAACGCCCGCACCACCGCTTCCGTGCTCCCGGAATGATACAGGACGCGCAGCGCATTCTCTCTCGTATAAACCGAAGGGCTGCACGTCATTTCCACAAGAACCTTTTTCAGCTCGTCATACTTCTCGCCCCCGCCCATCCCATACAATTCTAAAAGCCGTGCAAAATACGCCTTCTGCAATTCGTCCTTCTTCTGATAGACAAGCGCCAGATAGCGGGAATCTCCCTCACAGGCGGACAGATAAGCCGCCGTCTCATCGGGCATTTCCTGCATCAGTTTCTCTGCGGACCAGTGAAACCGTTCCAGTTTCCCAACGTGTGAAAGCATTCTCTGATTCTTTCTGTGCTCCTTCTTTGCAATCTGGCCGGTCTGCGCATACGACATCACTCTCTTTCGCAGGAGGCTGATATCCCGTCCCGGATTCTTAATCCGGCGCCCTTTTGCCGCATCGGCAAATATGTAACACAGATTGAAAGCCAGAAGACTGACACAGATCCCCATATATACATAAATTAATAATTGTGCGTCCAGCCGCATCATGCCACCCTCTTTCGCATCCTGTCAACAGTTCCATTATACCCGGCATGGCATTTCATTCGGACCAGCTTTCTTTCGCCACATTCCTCTCATTCACCCAGCAGTTTTTCACAATTTCATAAGACTGCTTCAGCCTCTGGTGAAAATCAATGCGGCGCCCCCAGTTTTCAAGGGCGAATGCAGCCATGGGAATCTCCCCTGCCCCCTGGCCGCTTCCCAGCCCCAGATAAATCTCTCTGACCTTCTGCCCCTGGATTCCGTAATGCTTATAATAATCATCATGAACAATCCCCTGCGAGGGATCCATAAAATTCAGAAGCGCCCAGGGAATCCTGCATTCCACACCGTTTCCTTTCGAAAAAAAATCGGCCTGGGAATCATACGCCGGATCGTCCGGATCCGCCGTTCCGAAACGAAGCTGCCCGGTATCCGCCGTAACCGCATTCATCTGATTCCAGCCCACCAGATCGACCGGAGGACTGTCCAGAACCATCCGGAGCGGAACAAATTCTTCCGAATCTTTTTCCGGAACATCAATCGTATAGGCGTCGATATGCTCGATTCTCTGGTTCCACGCCGCACGCCACGGATCATAGTAATCCTGCACGAGAAGACGCCCATTATCTTCCCCGTCCAGGCACAGCAGAAAGTCCGCCTCCCGCTCAAATGAAACACCCTTACTCCGGCAGCTTCTGCTCCCGGACTTCGGCGTCACATCAATGGGAATATAAATGTGATCCGGCAGCTCTTTTACAGCGTCCGTTGTGTCCAGATAAAGGTAGAGATACGCTTCATCCTGCCTGGCATACAGTCTGCCCCACTCATTTACGGTCAGCGGTTCCTCACCCTCCCATTCCGAAGGATCTCCGTCCACAGTTACCTGCGGTCCGCTCCCCGGCTCAAAAGCCAGAAGCCCATACCCCTGCGCCTCTGACTGGACATTGTGCCAGACGATCTCACGCTCCTTTGCCGTCATCGGATAAATATTCCAGTCCGTCTGTGACCAGTCGTCCTGCCAGCCCGCAAACAGCACACCGGACAGCCCGGCGTCTGTGCACTCCCGCCAGAGCTTTACCAGTGCCTCCCCCTGCTCTTCTTCCGTCCGTCCATGGGTAGCCGTCTGTCCCTTAAAACCGGCTTCCACGGCTCTCGCCATTCCGCGGGAGCTGGAATAACCACATTCCCCGACAACAACCGGCATACTGTGGTATCTCGCCAGAAGGTTGAGATAACCGCCAGAACTCCCCTGCCGCGAGAGATCTTTGAGAATACCTGCCAGACGTTCCTGCTCTTCCTGCGTAAGATAATCCACCATATCCTCCGAAAGCGAATATAGCTTGTATGAGACAAAAAATCCGCTCAGAACGCTGTCCTGTGCCAGAATATGTTCCGCGTCAATCCGGTCATATTTCTCCATCTGAATTTCTATCAGACTCTCATACGCAAAGGGATCCGTCATCGGTTCACTGGCGACGGATACCAGGTGCTGCCGCCCATATTTTTTGCTTTCGTAATCCACCAGTGTGTCTAAAAGCCTGGCCAGCATATTTTCAAACTGGCTCGCATCCTCTGACGCGCAAAACCACTTTCCCCTGTACAGCGGCTCGTTCCTCATCTGATTGGTATAGGCAGACGTATCGCCGCGCCACGTCGTCCCGAGTGTGATCCCTGCCACCCAGTCCGATATATCCGACCGATACCAGCCGCTGCCTCTTGTCTTCGCATAAGGAAGCAGTGTGTTTCCATAGATAATATCCACGACATTCTTCAGATCCATCTGAAGCTGCCCGTAAAAATCAGCAGAGTATGCATCCTCTCTCGAATCCTGGGCATAATCTGTCACCCAGAGCGCCTGCAGAAGATACAGCGGTTCGCCGCCTTCCGCCTCCCGCTTCGTGTTATAATCATACAGCGCGTCGTAAAAGTCATTGTCAAATATTTTCGAAATCCGTACCGTATTGGCCCCCATCTCCTGAATCAGCCTGAACCACTCCTGATACTGCTTCCTGCCGGCCGCATAGTCGGTCACAAAATGGCCCGGAAGAAAACTTTCTACATTGACGCCGCGCATTAGGAAACGCTCCTTTTTCCCGTCTGTGAGCCGATAGATTTCCCTGCCCTCCGCCACAAACGGGCCGGCCTCTATTTCCTGCTCCCCTCCCAGATAAATCTGCACAAAAAAATGACTCCTGATAAAAATCCAGCCCACCAAACATACAATCAGCACAATACTGATCGTCAGATATTTTTTCATACCCCTGCCTTCTCACTACAACTATCACCGGTTATCATATATCTTTGCTTTTGACTCATGGCAATACTGTGCCAGCGCATCGATATGACTGTCCAGCCACCTTCCGCGCACCCTGATAAAATCCTTCATATCTTCGACGGCCTCCTTGAAGCTTTCCGGATTCCGCTCAATCGGAGTCAGCCGTTCATTCACATGCAGCTGCCCTGCGTCAAAAGAATACCCCCAGACCTCGTAATTACGCTCAATGCTTTTTCCAAGGTAGGCGATCGTCTCGTCAATATAGTTCATGAGATCATCCTCATCCAGTACCGTCCTGCGGAGTTCACGGTAACGGTCGATCACCTTCCGGTTAAAATATGGATCGGAAAGCAGCCGGTCAAACCAGAGCCGCTCTACGTAAAGAAACTCGGAACCGTCCATCTGCAGCGTAAAATAATTGTCCAGCATATTATTATAATCCCATACCGGTCCCATATGGATTTTATTCAGCCGGTCCTTGTACAGATAAGTGGATCGGATGCACATATCGTTATTGCACAGAAATTCCTGCAGAACATAATAGTCCACAAAAGAATCCACATCAATATATCTTCGATATCCCCGGATCGGATCTCTGTAGTCAGAGGAATACAGCGCCTTTTCAAAACGGCTGAAATCTTTTTCAATATAATCGCAGATTTCTTCGTTCAGTTTCTTTGTGCCGGGATATACGACCGAAAGCACCGTCTGTTCATTTTCACCGACGACTGTGCGAAGCGTATAATTGCTGAACGTATTCAGATCTCTTATATCCTGGTCTGGCTTATCCATTCTTACAATGTATTCCGTATAAGACTTTCCTTCCTCATAGGCACTTAAATTCACTCTGCCTTCCCCCCTGGCGATCGTCTCCATCATCAGATATAATCCCTGATATTTTCCGTCCAGAATAACTTCGCAATACCGGACATCCGGCGCATAACCCATCACCTCCGCAGAAAGATTCATCCACATGTAATTGCGGATGAGCGTTTTGTCCAGAAACGGTCCGTACAGCGCCCACTGGTCATGTGCACTCATCCCCATGACCTCCTGCGGATTTTCATCACCGTCTTTATCGATGAACTTCACAAGGTAACTCTTCTTGCTGAAATTTCTGGAAGAATTTCCCCGGATACGGAAACGTGCCTCTGTCTCCACCGCCGCCTCATCCTCCACCCGGTTTTCCGCTGTGCCGGAATCAAGGATCCTTATGGACGCGCAGATTGTCTTTTCACCGGACGCGCTCATCTCCACACCGATGTTTACGCCGTCCTTATCCCTGATCCAGTTTCCCGGGATTTTCTGACCGCCAGTGTTGATCTCCACGATCGGAAGGTGTGAAACCAGCTCTCCCGGCTCTGTTGTAACCGCCGCACTCTGCGGCTCCCTTTCCCAGGTCCGATGCTGATGTACCCGACGCCGGCCTGTCTGCGGACTTAAACCGAGAAGAACGGCCAGCAGAAACATTGCCGCAACCGCCGCGAGACTGATGATTCTGTATCTCATAACTTCTACCCGCTTATCTCATCGTTCTGCGTCACGATGTTGACATATTCCATTCTCTCAATCTCATAGAGTGCTTCCGTGATGGTCTTTTCCTGTTTCTGATTTTCCAGATACACATTCCTCGCCATCTCATAAATCAGTTCCACGGAGTCCTGCGTCGTATTTTTCACTCGCTGGGACGCTTTTCCTCCAAAGCCCTGAAAAACGACGGCTTCAATCTGTTGTTCTTCACTTCTCTGACCTCTGATCACCAGAAGCATCCGGTTATCGTTTTTTACCCGCCCCAGAACCAGCAATACAAGAAAAACCGCACTGCTCCCGACGACCGCCACCGTATAATCACCGACTCCGCAGCAGATTCCCACAATAATCGTCCAGAATATATATGTAGTGTCTCTGGAATCCTTGATCGCCGTGCGGAAACGGACGATGGAGAGCGCGCCCACCATACCGAGCGACAACGCAATATTGTTGCCGATTACCGTCATGACCGTAGCGGTCAGAATGGTAAGCGTGAGCAGCGATATATTAAATTTCCTGCTGTATACCGTACCCGCGTGCGTGATATAATAAGACAGATAAATACACCCGCCCAGAACCACACTCACCAGAATATGCAGGACCACTTCCTCAGTAGTCAGTGATCCGCTTTGTTCCAGCATAGAATAAATTGTCTGCTTCATTTCTTTTCTCCCTGGTTTAAAACAGATAATGCAGCGAAACACTCCTGCCCAGACAATATTTCCCTACAGACGTCTCGCTCTTTTGTACAACATTGATCGCATCCCGGATATAACTCAGAAGAAATCCGTTATATTTTACCTCAAACACGACAAGATACGGATCCCAGACCGGAATAAGACCCGGATTGCCGGAAAAAATATCCATATTGGTCTCACTCGATACGATATGGTGGTCAAACGTCAGCCGGATGCGGTTTTCCTTTGCGATAAACGCCTTCCGTCGATATTCAATAATGCTTTTCGGGCGATACGCATGCATCTGCATCACGCCAAAACATTCTGCGGCAAAATCCTCCGCATACCCCAAAAGCACCTCATACCGGCCTTGTGTCAGCGCCGTCGCATCTGCCCTGGAGATCTTAAGAGAGCGCTTCCGCTGATTCGTCCCCTGCTTCTGCTTCATCTCAAGGACTGCAAATTCGTCCTCCGGATGGTAAATCCGCAGCCTTATCTTCCTTCGGATTTCCAGACCGTCTTCTTTCTCATAAAAATCCCGGTCCCACGGGGTATCAAAGTACAGGCTGCGCACGGTATAACCATCCCATCCATTATGCGGATCTTCTGTCAGAAATTTAGAAAAATAACCGCTGAACCGGTAAAATTCATCCAGTGACAAAAGAAACTTCCGTTCGTTTCTCATGACTTCATTCATTCTAATGCCAATTCCTTATCGTATCTCATTACACTTTTCAGCTCATGAATTATATCAATATTCTCTATTTTTGTCTATGTGAAAACACCATTCCAAAAACTGTCAGATGGCGCAAAATGCTTGTTTTGTCATCACATTGTCACAAACCAAAAAAATGTTCCCGTCAATCTGCACAAATACAAAAAAACAAAATTATGTTTTTTTGACCAAATATTTATTTTGAGTAATTTCCGCAAAACAGATTGACACATAAAATCTAATGACTGATCCATAAAATAACAACAGACCACGGCCCAAATCTCCCTCTACCGTATCTTCTGCCATCCACGCTCAATCTCCCGATATTGTCCGAGCACCCCCTGCGTATCCCCGCCATAGAGAAAGTAATAATCAATCTCCTTCATGCCGTCCGCATACAGATACGGCCCGTAAGCCGGAATATTACAACACAGTACGGCTCCTCCCGCGGCCACACCGATTCCATACCCATATTCGGAAATCAGCAGGGGCATACGCCGTTTCTTTCCGCCAAAACTGATATATGCCGCTTTCTGGCTCATCCGCAGAAAATCATCGCCAAGAACCCCCTTCGCTTTCAGCTTCTCCTTTTTCGGCCAGTCAAAATAAACCCATGTCTCAAGCGTTGTCACATCGATCTGCCGCGGCTGCGCTGCCCGCTCTGCAAGAAGCAGTCTGCCGCCCGCGTCCAGAAACTGGAGCGCGCCTGTTTTTTTCTCAATCCGGACAGTGAGCTTTTCCGTCGAAATCTCCACCAGGTTTTTTCCCTCTCTCGCCGTCCATACCGGAATCGGTGACGGATCGTCCCAACCGTTCTGCCCCACCGCTTCTTCCCTTGTGAACTGAACCCGGACAATGGCAGAGGAAAGCGGCGTCAGGCGCAGAACGCCGTATCTGCCGGTCAGATCAATATATTTTTTTGTCTTTTTTACGATTCGCACGGAACTGTCGATGCGGCTGTGTCCCCGCGGACGCAGTCTGCCGTTCTCCGGAATCTCACCAAAACGATATGGCGACACGTTGATTTCACCGGTATCCCGTACTGTCTGCACATCCGGCACGACTTTTCGCTCCCGGGCGCACGGCGCCGTCTGTAAAGACCTTGCGTTCCACACGCCCGCTTCGCTTTCTTCTTTCGCCCGCGGTACGGCAACCGGCATCGGCCCAAGACTGCTTCTGTCCATCCGCTCCCGCTCTCCGTGCAGCGCCTTCAGCCGCTCTTCCTCCCGGGTCGTTTTTTCTTTCACGGCATAACGTCTGACTTCTTTTCGCATCTCGTTTTCCAGCGACCGCATGCGTTTCTCCTCCGGAACCGGTTCTGCAATCAGCCCCGTGAGTTCCCCCCGATACAGAACCACCAGCTCGTGCAACGCGCGCGTGGCCGCCACATACAAAAGCTTCACATACGCATCTTCCGCAGGATAGGAAGCTGCCGACGGATTGAAAAGGAGCACAGCGTCAAATTCGAGCCCTTTCGTATACACGATCGGCAGCACCATGACACCGCTGCCAAATTCCGCCGTCTCCAGATTGACATCCGCCAGTGTCAGATATGCTAAAAGACCTGCCCTCACCGCTGCCGCCTCATCCTCATCACGGCAGATCACTGCGATCGTCTCCCGCCCGCTCTGCTGCCAGCCCTCTATCGTGCGCACCGCCTCACCAAGCAATTCCGCCTCACCGGCACATTCTGTCACCCGCACATCATTTCCGTGACGGCAGACCGGCTCCACCGGATATATGGAAAAACCCCCGTGACGTAAAATCTCTGTGGCAAACCCGGCAATCTCAATAGTATTCCGATAGCTCTTCTGCAGCAGGCCAAACGTGTCAAACGTTCCTGTCAGAATCAGCTCCTGCAGCTCCTTCCAGCCTTCCAGTCCGTATCCGTAGTAAACATTCTGCGAAACGTCCCCCATGATCGTGTAGGTACAGCCCGTCAGACAATATGAGAGCGACCCATATACCATCATGCCGAAATCCTGCGCCTCATCGATAATCACATGACTTGCCTCACGCACGGCGTCCGTCTCCCCGATACGCTTATACAGATAAGCCAGCGCCGCCAGATCATAGACGTCAAATGCATGCTCCGGAAACGGAACCTCTTTTCCCCTTACCGCCTGCGCCTGCAGAAACTCCTGGTAAATCTCATACACGCACCCCTTCCATTTCTTCTTCCCGAAGTACTCCCGATACCTGCGCCGCAGCTCCTTTTTCGTCTCCGGAGGGTAAGAAACCTCCTTTCCGGACAGCTCATTTTCCAGCCTTGCCAGAAGTATCTCGTTGAGCATACCGATTTTATTCTGCATGGATACTTTCCGATGCTTTTCCAGGTACTGCCCGATTGACGCTCCCTCAAACAGAAGCGCTCCTGTGTCCTCCAGATAAATGTCCTCCTTCAAAATCCTGGCGTCCTCGTAAGCCGCACAGAAAGCTTCCAGATCATAAAACCACTCACGGCTCCCTTTCACGGTTGCCTTACGGTTCTTTTTATCTACCGGACAGACCGTGCAGACGGCAGGATCCCACTCCTCATATAACAGCCTTATAAACAGCTCCTCCATTGTCATCTGTGAAACTCCGTAGACATCCAGATCCGGCAGCACACCGGTAATATAGTTCAGAAGAATCCGGTTACTCCCGATGATATAAAAATCCTCCGGGCGAAATTCGTCCCCATAATTATACAGGATATAGGAAATGCGGTGCATGGCCACCGTCGTCTTTCCCGACCCCGCCACCCCCTGTACAATCAGATTCGTCTTCGGCGACCTGCGGATCAGTTCGTTCTGCTCCTTCTGGATGGTAGAGATAATCTCCCCAAGAACTGCGCCCTTGTTCTTTGCCAGATACTGTGTCAGCAGTTCATCGTTGGCCACCACGTCAGAATCATAAACGTCAATCAGCCTGTCCTGCGCGATCTCGTAGGTGCGCTTGCGCTTTAAATCAATCTCATAGACTCCCTCATCCTTTACCACATAACTGCACGGCCCTGCGGTACTCTCATAATAGACCGATGCCGCAGGCGCCCTCCAGTCAATGACAAGCGGCTCTTCACCCGGCTGCGCTATACCGACACGCCCTATATAATAAGACTCTTCAAACGGCACCTTTGCATCTTTAAAATCAATCCGTCCGAAATATGGCCTGCTCCGCGCCTTCTGCCGCCGCAGCAGATCGCGTCTGTATTCCCTCAGCTGTGACTGTGTGTTGTGCAAAAGCGACAGTGCTTCCTTATCCTTCGGCCCATAAGTCTCCATCAGATCGTACAGCTCGCCGGAGAGCTCCCTGATATACGCCTCGGTCCGCTCAAGATTCTTCTGCGCCACACCGATCACCTCTGCAAGCTGCTTTTCCTCTTCCTCACGGCTCAGCCCCGGAACGGGGCGGTGCATTTTCATCTTTTCTTTCATCTCGTCCTCCCAGTCAGATAATAACCAAAACACGGCGCCGGAATCCTCCGGCACCGTGTCTTCTCCTCCGCCTTACACTGTCACATTAAACAGATTTCTCAGCTGATTGGATATATCATCGCTCGTGGCATTTAACGCCGCGGCCTCGTTGATATCAGAGAGCAGATTCAGCTCCCCGTTCTCATCGTTATAATTGTACCCGATCGTGTAAACAGGCACCTGCATTCCTGCGACAATCGGCGTCACCCTTTTCAGGCTGTAACCCTCATTCTGCTCCCCGTCGGAAAGGACAAACAGCATCAGTTTCGCTTCCGGAACCTCCCTGGCCTTTTCGGCGAGCATATCGAGCGCCACAAGAACCGCATCGTAGGTAGCCGTGCTGCCGCCCTCCGCCAGATTCTTTACCTCTCCCGAAAAATAGGCCTTCTGCGTTGCGTCAAACTGGGCGATCGGCAGGTTGACTGTGACGTTGCCCGAGAAACTGACCAGTCCGATATAATGTTCGGAACCAATATAGGAAGAGGCGTTGATCAGCGACGATCTGAGTGCGTTTAACGGCTCTCCGCCCATAGAGCCGGAAACATCGGCCACAAACACGGCGATAATCGGCCTTCCCCCGTTTTTATTCTGTTTCCAGACTTTCTGCGCCGTAAGATACCCCGTACCGTCCAGCCCGGGATCCTGGGAAACATACGCATCATGGCGGTTAAACCCTTTCTCCGTCGCAAGCTTCTGGCTCTCATCCGTCAGACAATAATCCACAAACAGCTTTGCGGCTTCCTTCTGCTCCCCGGAACAATACTCAAATGTGTAAACCGGATGATCATGACGGATTCCGGCGGGAATATAGACATAATTGACAAGCTCCGGCGTGTTGATATAAGCCTGCTCCTCCATCACCATCGCATTGATGATCCCTTTGGAAGCCTGGCTGCGAAGCACCGCGGTCGTATATGCCACCGGAGGGGATGACTTCTGATACTCTAAAAGCTTTCCCTGTGCCGCATCGGACAGCGGATTTGTCTCGTCAAACGACTTGAGCATCGCCGTCAGGATATTCAGTCCCGTGCTGGACGTATAGGGATTGGTGTAGGCAAACGTGAGATCTTTTGCCAGCGTGGCTTCCAGAACATTGGCAAGCGTGGGTTCCTCATATTTTTCGATAAAAGAATCGTAAACGTCATTTTTGATAAGAATACCGGCTGTGTTTCCTGCAATGCGGTCAGCTATCTTTTCCGTCCCGATACCCGATGATTTCAGCATCATTCCCCACGCATCATTCGACGGGATAAAAAGCTGCGGCTGATAAGCCCCCGCATTCATATACGTAACGACCTCACCGGAAGTGATTTTGCGCACCGAAACAGTGACACGCCTGTCACCTATGGTAAACCCGGCCTTGTTAAACTCCTGCGCCACTATATTGATCCAGTCGTCCGGGGCCTCGGCGGTAAGCTCCGTGGCGGCGGCAATCTCGATATTGATCTCACCGTCACCCGTAACGGTCATCGGGAAAGTAGAAATATCCGCCAGCGTTTCCGCCTCCGACAAATCGTCCGAATAGATATCCAGCGCCGGCTCCGACACTCTGGTGACATTGACCTCCTTTAGCATAGAGGCGATCTCTGCCTGCGCATCCTCATAGCTGAGCGACCCTTCATTCCGCTCTGTTCTGACGCCGCCGCATCCGCACAGGAAAGCCGTCAAAAGAAATAACGCCAGAAACAGACCTTTTTTCCTTCGCTTTTTCATACTCATGGTTCCTTTCTCCTGTCATCCTCAATCGACGAGAGGATGGTAGATTTATAGATATCCAGCAGTTCCATACTGTTGTCGTCTTCGCCCTGCCGGTTCAGAAAATCTGCCAGCGCAAAAAGAAATTCCTGCACCTGCGTGAGCTGCTTATTTCCTTCCTCGTGGCATTCTGCGAGTTTGTCTCTGACCAGTCCGACATCTTTTACCGGATCGGCCACATCCAGGTAGTTCAGCACTTTCCGGACATTTTTGCACAGATACTGCTCCACCCGGTCTAAAATATCCTCCGTGTTGGCCAGGGCGTCGGCTCCGTTAATATCGAGAAGGTGTGAAAGCTTATCCTGATGCTCATCCATAATGTCAAGCTGCAGCTTAAGCTGCAGCAGCGGCTGTGACAGGGCGCTCCACTTCTCTGCGGCATAATCGGTCAGAAGCCCCCTGATCCGCTTCGAATCCATCTTCCTGGAAACCGACAGAACCTCTCTGTGCCGTTCCGTTTCCTCAAGAATCTCCCGGCGGATTACTTCATCCCGCGCGATCTCCTCGTCTCTGGCATCGCGCCATTTTTTCTGCCCCATAAAATCCAACGCATACAAAAGAATCACGACAAGGCTGGCCACGCCGCCCACGGCGCATACAGCGTTGCGCAGACTGCGGTAAAACCGTATCCCGAAGCGAATCACGATCGCATGCATCCTGACATGCAGAAAAATGCAGGCCATGGCAGACAGTCCCACGATCAGTATGACATAAATCAATTTTACTTTTTGTTTTCTTTCCGGCATAAATCGAGCTCTCCTCTCAATATATTCGCAAGCCGGACAACCTCGGCTGTTTCGCGCATTTCCCTGGAATCTTTCAGCTGAGCGCCGGTCAGACCGGAATGCGCGAGAAATTCCGTCAGAAAATTCTCTTTCTGCTCCAGAATCACCAGATTCTGTGCGATCATCTGCCTGGTGACAGCCAGGCTCTCTTCCTCTCCTCCTGCCTTTTCACCTGCCGGAACACACTCCTGCCCCCGCCCCAGTGCCGCCGAAATCTCCCGCAGCTTTCCGGCCAGACGCTTGCAGCGCTCCCGCTGCACACGACACTGCAGGTCAGTCATCTCCTGCGGAACCGTCCCATATACGTCGACAATATATTTCCCGATCTCCCGGCTGATCTCCACCAGCTCATCCGTGCAGAATGCCGCCTGTCTCTGCAGTTTTCTGACATCCATCGCCGCTCCCATATCCTCTTCCCCGCCCCCGGGAACGATTCCACCCGGTTTCTTTTCTTTTATTATACTGCCGGCAGACCATCAAGTCAACAATTGTACTGAAGGGCTGTCACTTCGGCGGTTTCCCCAAAAGCCCATTGATCGGACAGGAAATCCTGTGCTATAATCGGTTCAGCAACTCGGAATCCGGAGGGAAAACAATGGAATTTAAGCTGATTTCCATAGCAGTCCTGATTGCTTTTTATGGCTGCTATTTTTTAAAAATGCTTTGTCAGAAAAAGAAGGGAATACAGACGGACCAGATCGGAAAGGACAAAGTCGGTTTTGTGAAATTCGTGGAAGTTACAATGAAGATTGCCGCTGTCCTTGCTTTCGCGGCGGGACTTGTCAGTATTTTCACCGGGACAGGTCATGGCCCTGTCGCTGTCCGGGTTACAGGCGCGGTGATGAGTGTTGCGGGAACAATCGCATTTATTGCCGCAGTACAGACCATGCGTGACAGCTGGCGGGCCGGCGTTTCCAGAACCGATAAAACGGAGCTTGTAACAAACGGTATTTATCAGATCAGCCGCAATCCCGCCTTTTTGGGATTTGATCTTTTGTATATCGGTATATTATTGATGTTTTTTAACTGGATTTTATGTATTCTGACTGTTTTCGCCGTCATCATGTACCATTTGCAGATTGTCAGAGTGGAGGAGGATTTTCTGCTTGCCACATTTGGAAATGCGTATCTGCAATATAAGAAAAAGGTCTGCCGCTATCTTGGCAGAAAACGATAAATTACACAAAAACGGCATAGCCCGCAGGCTACACCGTTTCCCGAAAATATTCATGTCTGCGCCGCGACAGCCATTCAGCCAAACTCTGCCTGTACGCCCAGCTCTTCTTCAATCCTTAAAAGCTGGTTGTACTTGCTGGTCCGCTCTGCACGGCATGGCGCGCCCGTCTTAATCTGTCCCGCGTTGACCGCCACGGCAAGATCTGCGATAAACGCATCTTCCGTCTCCCCGGATCGATGCGAAATGACGGCATGATACCCCGCATTTTTCGCCATCTCAATCGCGTCGAGCGCCTCCGTCACTGTTCCGATCTGATTGACCTTGATCAGAACCGCATTCGCTGTCTTCATGTCAATCCCACATTTGATCCGTTTCGGATTTGTCACAAATAAATCGTCGCCGACGAGCTGCACTTTCTCTCCCAGACGTTCTGTCAGTTTCTGCCAGCCCTCCCAGTCGTCTTCAAAAAGTCCGTCCTCGATGGATACGATCGGAAATTCTTTCGTCAGCTCCTCGTAGAAGGAAATCATCTCTTCCGGGCTGCGCTTTATGCTGCACGAACCGGCATCCTTTTTGGAACCCTCGCCCTGTCCGTCCGCCGTCTCTGCTTTATTCTGCTTCGCCGCAGTTTCATGTTCCCCTTCCCCTGCCGCGCGTCCGTCCCGGCACCCACATCCGGCTTTTGCACGCGTCTCACCCGGAAAAATATAAACGCCCGTCTCCTCGTCATAGAGCTCGCTCGCGGCGGCATCCATCGCATAAACCACGTCCTCCCCGACGCGATAACCCGCTTTTTCCACCGCACGGCCGAGATAGCGGAACACATCTTTCACCTCATCAAAATCCGGCGCAAAACCGCCCTCGTCCCCGACTGCCGTTCCGAGTCCGTCCTCATTTAAAATCTGGCGCAGGAAATGATAAATCTCCGCCCCCATCCTGAGCGCGTCGCGGTAAGTCTTTGCCCCGACCGGCATAATCATAAATTCCTGAAAATCCAGAGAATTTTTTGCATGGACGCCGCCGTTTATCACATTCATCATCGGCACGGGCATCTTTTTTGCATTCACACCGCCCAGATAGCGGTAGAGCGGCATGTCAAGCGCTTTTGCCGCCGTCTTTGCACAGGCCAGGGAAACGCCTAAAATCGCGTTTGCGCCGAGACTCCCCTTATTGTCCGTCCCGTCCAGTTCCACCATCGCACGATCCAGTTTTCCCTGTTCCAGCACATTTTTTCCTACAAGCGCCTCGCGAATTTTCGTGTTCACATGATCCACAACCTTCTGCACACCCAGGCCAAAATACTTTTCATCCCCGTCTCTCAGCTCAATGGCCTCAAACCTTCCCGTGCTCGCCCCGGAAGGAACCGACTCGCGCGCCGTGATCTTCTTTCCGGTCGTCTCCGTCTCCGCCGTGACCTCGACCTCGACGGTGGGATTTCCCCTGGAATCCAGGATTTCTCTTGCATGTACATCTGTAATCTTGATAATCAAAGACATCCTTTTCCCCTTTCACATACCATGTTTCGGATTTCAATTCCCCACTAGTATGTCCATGAATAACCGGGATTATCAATTTTCAACAGCAATTCCCTTCGTTTTTAAGAAATCAACCCAGATACCATATTTTGAGCCGAGCAGATGAAGATTGTCAAAAGTCAGCTCTGATCTTAAATTCCCCTCCTCATCGCATACCACCTCGTTCACATCAATGTAAAAAATCGTCCGGTTATCGGAGAGCGCCGCAATCCTCGCGTTGCGCTCGTTGATGCCCTGATTATTAAAAATCGGGTCGGTGTCGGATTTTTCCTTCGCCACGCGCATAATTCCCTGCACGAAAATAATGGCGCCGGGCTGAAGCTCTCTGAACTTTGAAACAGACTGCGCATACGCCTCCATAAAGGTGTCCACCGTTCCTCTTCCCATCTCGTTGATGCCGATCTGAAAGTAGACCTTTTTGTACTGCCTCAGCGAAAGCGCCTCCTCAAGCGTCATCCTTTTGCCATCCACCTCACAGAAAGCTTCCGTCCAGATATCATAGACGTTCATCCCGACCGTCGCAAAAAAAGACGCGTTCGTTAATCCACTGTAATCGTGCAGTCCGACGGTTCTGGAATCGCCGATAAAAACGGCGTCGTCAAAATAACTTTCGTCCACGCTGACAAATCCCTTCTCCTCCTGCTGCCCGCTCTGCGTATCGGCCACATTCCCCGGCCTCTCCCCGGCCTGCGGATTCTCACTTTCTGTCCCTGTGCCATTTTCCGGACTTTCGCCCTGCGTTCCGCCACTCTCCGGCGCCTTTTCCGGATTTTTGGCCGTCACATCGTCCTTATCCGCGGCTTTTTCCGGATTGCTCCCCTCCATATCGCCGCTTTCTCCATCCCCAGGATTTTCATCCGCCGCATCGCTCTCTTCTTCTGCCCCTGCATTTTTGCCGTCGTTTTCCGTCCCCGGCGCCGCCAGCACCTCGTCGCCCGGCCATTTTCCCTGCCAGCTCCATTTCTCCCAGAAATCGACGGGCTCGCTGCTCCACGGAAAGATACCGTCGTGCACGCCCTGCATGACCAGGACAAAATACGGTGTATACCGTCCGTCAATGGTATAATTTTTATACAGACTGTCTTTTCCCATATATCCTGCCACAGACAGCGACACCCATCCAAAAATCAGAAACATCGTCACTCTGCACCGCAATATTTTTTTCATTCTTTACACTCTCACTAAAAATTAAAATACAAAAACGGATTATTCGTGGAAACTGCCAGATAATAAACGTCCAGCACTAAAATCACCGCCACAATCAGACTCCCCGCCCATTTTTCCCTTACCTTCCTGTAAAGCCAGAGCGGAAGCGGCGTTGAAAATACAATCCCGGCTGCAAACAGCGGTCCGTAATCCCAGAGATACCGGATATAGTCCGTCTGGTTTACAGTCGCCGCGGCCTCCCGGATAAACGGAAACAGTCTCGTAAAATAAATCCCGAGCTGACCCACATCCGAAATCGCAAACGCCATCCACGTCAGCGGTACAAAAAACAGAACGTACACATGACAGATAACCCGGCTCTTTTCAAGAAAACGCAGAAGAAACAATTTTTCCAGCCCCTGCAGCACCAGAAGCGAAAAGCCCCAGATCAGAAAATTGCAGTCCGAGCCGTGCCAGAGCGCCGTAAGGCTCCACACCGCAAACAGGTTAAAAATCGTCCTCATCTTTCCCCTGCGGTTTCCGCCCAGCGGAATATATACATATTCACGGAACCATTTGCCCAGTGTGATATGCCATCTGCGCCAGAATTCCGTGACGGATTTTGACACATAGGGCTGTCTGAAATTGACCGGTATCTGAAACCCCAGCATCCTCCCGAGCCCGATGGCCATCATCGAATACCCTGCAAAATCAAAATAAAGCTCGATCGAATAGGCAAACGCCCCCATCCAGGCAAGCTGAGTAGAAATACTCGCAAAACCGATGCTTTGGATATTATTCCAGAGAAGCCCGATGCGGTCCGCAATGATGACTTTTGCGCCAAGTCCGATGATCAGCGTCTTTAATCCGTCCTCAAAATCAGCCAGCGACACCGTCCTATACTTCAAACTCACCCGCACTTCCAGATAATTGATGATGGGCCCCGCGATCAGCTGCGGAAACATTGTCAGATATGTTCCCAGCTTTACAAACGACTTTTCGGCCGGGACTTTTCCGCGATAGACATCGATAATATACGCCGCAATCTGAAACGTATAAAAGCTGATGCCCAGCGGTAATTTATCCGTCAGACCGCTGTATTTAAAGAAAAACAGCACTCCGAAATCATAACAGAGCGCCAGAATCAGCAGCAGCTTCTGCCTGGGTCCTCTCCCTTCGTCGATATTTAAATACATGATACGCCCGAACAGGTAATTGACGATCACACAGACAAACAGAAGAAGCACATATTCTGCCTCTCCTGCGGTGTAAAACACGATACTGCCTGCAAACAATATAAAATTTTTCCAGCGCTTTGGCGCCGTATAATAAAAAAATAAAAAAATCGGTAAAAACCGAAACAGAAACTCAAAACTACTGAATACCATATTTCCGTGTCTTTCTTATCATCCGTATCTTTTCTCTATCGTTATGCTCCTTACATTATGCCCCATTATAGACCAAATAATCCAGAAAAAACCATCTATTAAGCAAATTGTCGAAAATGTATTATTTTCGTCACAATCCGTCGAATCTGTAACGATTCTGTAATTTTTCCGTTTAACGCTTCTGCCGCGCCGCAATCAGCGCGCCGATAAAATAAAGCGAGCCGAACGCCACCGTTTTTATCCCCGTATCACCGCTTTTTATGTCAAAAACCGCATCGGATACTTCTCCGATGGCCTCCGCCTTTATTCCTTTTTTGCGGATGGATTCCGCGAGCGCTTCCGCATGAAGCGCACGGCTGCTCTCCACCGTCACGGTCCTGAACTCCGCCGCCAGAGGCAGCAGCAGCTCAGTCATCTCCTCATAATCCTTATCCGCAAGCACCCCCATGACAAAGCAGAATTTTTCGCCCGGAAACAACCCCATAAGGCTGTCCCGCAGCGCGGCAACGCCGCTGCAGTTGTGCGCCCCGTCCACCATAAAAAAAGGCTCCCTGCACAAAATTTCCATCCGCCCCGGCCAGCGCGCCCGTGCGATTCCCCGGCCGATATAGTCCCTCTCCTTTGCAGGCCGCCCTTCCGCCCCGTTCTGCGGATACCGCAGCTCTAAAAACGTCTCCGCCGCAAGTATGGCCGCCGCCGCATTTTCGTACTGGTGGACGCCCAGCATCCGCATCCTTACGTTTTCATACTGCCGGAAGGAAAAAATCTGTTCCCCGTCCCGGCAGCGGCAATCCTTTATTTCCCGGGGCTTTACTTCTTTCCAGGGTACGCCCGTACCGGCGGCCGCTTCCACAAGCACCTCCCGCACGCACGCCTCCTGGCTTTCAAAAATAAGGGTTGTCCCCTTTTTCAGAATCCCGGCCTTCTCCGACGCAATCTGCGCAAGCGTGCTCCCCAGAATCTCCGTGTGATCATATCCGATCTTTGTGATGACAGAGACATCCGCAGTCCCGATCGCATTTGTCGAATCAAGCCTTCCGCCCAGCCCGGCCTCCGCCACGACGACGTCGCAGCACTGTTCCCTGAAATAAATCAGCGCCATCACAGTACAGTAATCAAACATGGCCGGGGCATCGGAAAAATCCTGCTCCAGAAGCCATCCCCCGATGCGCACCACGTCAGCCTCCGCAATCATCTCCCCGTCAACCCTTATGCGCTCCCTGAAATCAACAAGATGCGGGGAAGTAAACATACCCACTTTAAGTCCCGCCTCCTGCAGAATGGCGCACAAAAAAGCAGAGACGGAACCTTTTCCGTTCGTCCCTGCTATATGGATCAGCTTTCCCTTCATGGGCGCAATGCCCAGAGCGGAGAGCATTCTGCCGGTGAGCGCGACTCCCGGCAGAATACCAAAACGTCTCTTTTTTCCGATTTCCTCTACAATTTCCCGATAACACTTTACTGCTTTACTTTTCAATCCGCACCCGGCTTTCCCGCCCTTTTCCCTTAAACAGCTTCTGCTATTTTTTCTGCTTTCCGGAAGGCACCTTAATCCACGCGTCAGACCGGTTCCCCTTAAACGTATTCCTGCCGACGCTTTTGAGCTTTCCCGACTTTATTGTCACCTTTCCAGGCTTTTTACAGCCCACAGACGCTCTGCGTCCAATCTTCTCTCCCGCCGGCACGCAGGCACAAAAAACCGGCCCATAATTTTTCCTGCCTCCCGCCCCATAAAAACGCGGACAAAAATCTGTCGGGATTTCCTCGTCACTGCTTATATTCTTCGACGGTCTGATAAACCTCAATCCGATATGCATCCATTTCTGTCATTCCGATAAAAATTCCGCCGTACTGATTTTCCTCTTCCTTTTTTACAGCCCGCACAATCTCTATAAATGTGCGCATGACTTCCTTTGTCCACAGCGTAAGAAAGCACTCATATACGGAGCCCATCTCCAGTTCTTCATCACACTGAAATCCGATTCCTGTCTTGGACACGTCGTTGACGCGAATCAATACCTTATCGCCTGTCCTGTCATCCAGCCGTTTTATGACCAGTTCTCCTTCCAGATCGGTTCGCACGTTTCGTCTTCGCTCTTCCATACCTATTCCTCCCTATGCGTTCCTTCCAAACGTCTCGCTTTTTCTTATTCTACCACAGAATGCCATATTATGATACTACCTTTTTACAACGAATCCTGTGACTGTGTTCTTTTCCCGAGACGCCGGAACAGCCGGGCAAGAATGCACACCGCGGCAATGGCCAGCACCAGCTCCGCACAAAGCTGCGCGTAGGCAAGCCCGTACACCGGATAAATCGTGTTGAGAAGATAGAGCGCCGGAATTTCCAGCAATATCTTCCGCAGAATCGCAAACATCAGCGCCATTTTTCCAAGACCGCACGCCTGGAACACACCGACTGCGAGAAAGTCCATGCACAAAAACGGAAGGGCAAAACACATCGCGCGCAGGAACTGTGTTCCGTAACCGACAATGCTCTCATTTTTCATAAACAGCATCATCAGATTTCCCGCAAACAGGTAATAACAGATGCTCATAAGAATCAGAAATGAGATGGAGGCGCGGGCGGAAAAAACCAGCGTCTTTTTCATGCGGTCCGAATTTCCGCTCGCATAATTGTAACTGATCAGCGGCATTATCCCCTGTGAAAGTCCGAGCGCGACATACATCGGAACCATATTGATTTTCTGTGAAATCCCCATCGCCGCCACAACATCGGAACCATACGATGAGGTAAAGTTATTGAGCACCGTCATCCCCGTGACGTTTAAAAGATTCTGAATGGACGCCGGAATGCCGACGCCACACACGCCGAGGACAATCTGCCTTTTAAAGCCGAACATCGACGGTCTGATACAGACATACGTATTTTTCCGCTTTACAAACAACAATACAAAAAAGTAAACACACGCCACACAATTTGAGAGAAACGTCGCAAGCCCCGCCCCCTCTGCTCCCATGCCAAATCCCCACGGCAGAATAAAAACCGGATCAAGAATAATATTCAACAGACACCCGCTCATCGTGCCAATGCTGGCGTGGAGCGACGAGCCCTCAGAGCGCACGAGATACGCCAGCACCACATTTAATATGGCGGGCGTTGCCCCAAACGTCGTCGTCCAGTGCAGATATGCCCCCGTCGCGGCTGTCGTCGTCGCGTCCGCGCCGAGCGTCGCCAGAAGCGGCGTCCGGAACACCGTATAGAGAACGGAAAACAAAATCCCGCTGAACAACGAACAGTAAAATCCGAACGCTGAACTGCGGTAGACTGTGTCATAATCCCTGCTGCCGAGCGCACGGCTCATCATACTGGAAGTTCCCACTCCGAAAAGATTGTTGACCGCGTTAAACGCGAGCAGCACAGGAGCCGCCAGCGTCACCGCCGCATTCTGGACCGGATCGTTTACCATACCAACAAAGTAAGTATCGGCCAGGTTATAGATCACCATGACGAGAGAACTGATGATCGTCGGAATCGCCAGCGTCATCACGGCTTTCGGCACCGGCGTCTCCTCAAACAACGTTGTTTTGCTCTGCTCTTTCTGCATATTTATCCTCCATGCCAGAATACCCCGCAGCACGCCTGCGGGGTATTCCGATCTGACAACCATCTACTTTCTGATCTGATTTAACCGTCCATTGATTTCAAGAAGCTGTTCTTTGGTAAACGAAAGCTTCGGCCCTGCCGCGCCAAGAAGATTTAACATGCGCAGCACCGTAAACCCCCCAAGCATCGTCATCATGCTTTCATTGATTACGCCGGCGCCAGAATCCGGAATCGCATTTTTCAGCAGCTCTGAAAGAACGCCTTTTCCTTCTTCTGATTTCATGATATCGGCCATCGTATCGTTCAGAGAAAAACATCCCTCCGGGGCCGTGATGTCAAACCAGTTTAAAACCGCCCCTTTCTCTTTTAAAAGATAATCTTCATTGAACTTGTCCACTTTCCGGATAAAGCTCTCATCTGTGCAGTCTCCTGCAACCGCTTTAAGCCGCGATTCGCCTGCATTCGGCACCTGGAAATAGAAGAAATGATCCGGCGACGCCTGTTTTCCGAGACTCGTCCCATTTGCAAACAATTCCACTTCCGGCAGATTGGAGTAAACCGTCACTTTGGTGATCTCCTCCACGCGGTCCACATACCGTTTTCCGCAGATATGAACAAACGGCTCGTCCGACAGCCATGCCTTATATGCATAAAACGCGTCCTTTTTGTATTTACGGTCGATCGTCATAAGTCCTTTGTGGTTCTGCCCGTTCTCTCCGCCCTCATTTCGTGCATCCGCACCAAAGTCAAACATATTCCAGACATGTGTCGCCCACAGATACGGCCTCGCAAAAATCTGTCTGATCAGCTCCTCATGATAATACGCCTGGTATTCCTCCGTGTAATCTCCCTGCTTCGGATCGGAAGTATGCCAGTCGAGCGCCTCGCAGCCATACTCACTGATACCGATCGGAATATCCGGAAACTCTTTGTGGAAATTGTCAAACCACGGTCCGTTCATCGAAGTATCGCCGCCATACCATCCAAAATAGTGATTATAGGAAACCGCATCCGGAATCTGGATATACGGATCGTGAATATCGCACATAGAGACAGCCGCCAGCACCGTGCGCCTCGTCTTGTCCATCTCGTGTACCATATCGTTTAATATTCTGTGATTTTCAAGCAGATCTTCCGTGGAGCTTCCCGACATCGTAATCTCATTGGAAAGCCCCCATACAACAATACACGGATGATTGTAATTCTGCGTAATCAGTTCCTTCATCTGGGAGATCGTATTCTCGCGCCCGGCCGGCATATGACTGGAAATGTAGGGAATCTCAGCCCAGATCACAAGACCATTTTCATCACAGAGATCATAAAAATAGGAATCATGCTGATAATGCGCAAGACGGATCGTAGTCGCACCGACTTCCATAATAAACCCGATATCCTCTTTATGATGTTCCGGAAGCAGCGCGTTGCCGTATCCCAGGCGGTCCTGATGGCGCGCCACACCGCGCAGCGGATAGCTTTCGCCGTTCAAGATAAATCCGCGCTCCGGGTCGATCTCATAACTGCGGCATCCAAAACGTGTCTTCACCGCGTCCAGCGTCTCTTCACCTTCTGTCAGCGTGACTTCCGCCGTGTAGAGATATGGATCTTTTCTTCCATGCCACAGATGAACCGCCGGGATCTCTAATACCGTCTCCGTCACATCCGCCGACGTCTCTGTTTCCGCGACAATCCCGCCTTCTTTGTCTTTTATCACAAAATGAAGCTTCTGTCCCGGTTTTGCGTCTGTCAGATATACTTCCGTCACGACTTTTGCATCCGCTCCGCAGATCTCCGGTGTAACCTTAATTCCGGGGCCTCCATAGTAATCCAGGTCAAAATGAGACGCCCCGACCGCAATAATGGAAACGCCTCTGTAAAGTCCGCCGTAGAATGTAAAATCTGCATTCTGCGGATAGACGGTATCGTTTGCGCTGTTGTCTACCGCGATGACAAACAGATTTTTATCCTCCAGCACCTCTGTGATATTCACACGCCAGGTAGAATACCCCCCGTCATGATGCGCCAGCTTTTTGCCGTTTACGTAGACGTCTGCGGAAGAATTGGCGCCCCGCAGCTCCAGGTAATACAGAGTTTTGTTGTCCTCGTTTTTCGGCAGCTCTGACCGCTGCAGCTCTTTGGCATAATAACCGGTCCCACGATAATAGTCATTGCCGCCGTCCTGGCCGTCGATCGCATTCCAGGTATGCGGAAGATTTACCCAGTACCATTTTTCCGGCATTGTCTCCGGAATACCGGATGCATCCTTGGTAAACGCCCATTTCGTATTAAAATCAAAAATTTCCCTCACGTTGTTTCCCTCCCATTTTTGTCTTCTCCTTTTATTCCCATCCCGGCCAGACAGCTGCAAAACAGACAGCTGATAAATGCCGCAGGGATCCGGCCCCCACGGCCTCGCCGCCTCACAGGCTGAACCGCCCTGCCGAAATGCCGGCCTTCAGAAACAGCCGTGGTTTCCACGGCTGTTTCTGAATCCGACATATTGATCTTACCATAAAATGCCTTTGCTTTCCCTAACTATTTTTAGGTAAAACGGCACAATTTTTGTTTTTACAAGCGCTTTTTGATCTCACTGATATCAAACTTCTGGATATATCCGACCAGTTCTTCCGATACGCCGACGACCTTGTCCGTCGTCCGGCTGCATTCATCCGCAATCTGCCGCAGTTCTTCCATACTCTCCGAAGTCTGGCGCGCATTGTCGGCATTCTCTTTCGCAAAAGTGGTAAGCGATATAATCCCGCCCTCTATCATGTTCCTATGGCCGCCAAGCTCCGCTACCTCGCCTCCGATTCCGTCAATCGAATCTCCGACCTGCGCAATCTCGGCATTCAGCGAGCGGAAAATCTCTTCGGTATCATGGATCTTTTCATTCTGTCTGGTAAACGCCTCGGAAACCTGCTCCGTAATCTGCACGCTGATATTGGAATTTTCAATCAGGTCATTGACAATCTTATTGATCTGCTCCGTCGACTCCTTGGACTGATCCGCAAGAATACGGATCTCCTCCGCCACGACGGAAAAACCTCTGCCGTGCTCTCCGGCCCGCGCCGCCTCAATGCTCGCATTGAGTGCAAGCAGGTTGGTCTGGCCCGATATCCCGGCGATAATCTCCGTGGCCGTCTGAATCTGCTGCGCAGACTGATTGGTGCGGTCCGTCTGCTTTCTTACATTCTCGATCGCAATACCGCTTTCCTGGCTGATCGCCACCAGCTCCTGCATGATCTGCTCTGCCGAATGATTGCAGGACTGCATCGTCTCCGCACTCTTCGTCAGCGCCGCAATATTGTCTGCAATCCGGTCGATGGAAGCGCTGACCGCCTCGATCTTCTCCTTCATGTCCACAACATGATCCGCCTGGGAAACCGTATTCTCGGTAATCTCCGTCACTGCTTCACCCGCGTTGTTAAGCGCGCCCGCCATACTCACAAATATCGCCTGAAATTCCTCCGACGCATCATTCAGCTCCCCGGACGCCTTCTTAATCCCTGCCAGCACCTGTGCAAACGCATTTGCAGCCGACTGAATCGTGCGGATAAGCTGGCCGATCTCGCCGTCGCTCTCCGCCAGCTTCTGCGTCCGCTCTGTAATCCGGCCATTGTCCGCGGGACGGCTGTAGAGCACTGTGCTGATCTGATCCAGCACCGTCTTGACGATGATAAAAACAAACCCGAAAACCAGCACCAGCGAGCCGCACAGCAGAAGCATCGCAATCGTGGTATGTATGATCCCGTTTTCCAGCAGCTTCAGCACAATGATCTGCGCGATCAGAAGCACCGCCATCAATCCGGCGATGGGCATCAGCAGCCTGATCCACATCGACTTTTTCTTTCTCTCTTCCATTTTCTGGCTCTCCTTCCTATGTGAGACCGGAAAACGTACTCTCCACCCGACGATCCTTCCCCTCACATACTTCCTTTATTATACCAGATTCTGCAGCTTTTTCAAGCCGTCAATATACCCCCAGAAAGGATAACGTGGGGCATATCCTGGCATCGCGTATCCGGATATACAGTTCTTTCACCCTGGCCGCCGCAAACTTTGCAATTTTCTGATATCCGACTGTAGTACCTCTGTACAGGAGTTCTCCTTTCTCATCCCGGATGTCAAACGCCTCAATACGCTGACTCATCCGGATATTTTCCCTGAGCACGACACACGAGACACGTGTGGCCGCAGGAAACCGGATCACAATTTCTGCTGACCGTATTCCGTCTTTCGTCTTATAAAATGTTTCGTACCCGTCCTCCCGCACGGCGTCAATCTCATGCCCTTCTTCCCACACGTCAGCCTCTATAAGCGCTTCGCAAAGCAGATTCACGGAAAACATGTTTCTTATGCTTTCTCCCAGCTCTCTTAAACGCGCTACGTCCGTTTCATGAAACCTTCCGTCTTTCGCAGGGGGGATATTTAAAAGGAACGTTGCATTTCCGCCAACGGCATTTAAATAAATGCGCAGCAATTCATCCAGCGGACGCACATCCCCGTCTTCCCTCTCATGATAAAACCAGCCCGGCCGGATGGATGTGCTGACCTCGGCAGGATACCAGACCAGCGACTCCTCACCCGCCAGAACCTCCCTGCTTCCCAGATCCAGATCTGACGAACGGATGTCACGCATCCTGAAAGCCGTATTGTCAGCGTGCTGGCTTTCCGCCGCCACCTTTTCCGTATCGCGCAGACGTTCCGGCACCACGCTCCACTCGGCAGGCCTGGTATATCCGGCCTCGTTGCCGCACCAGCGGATATCAGGGCCGCAGATGCAGATACAGGCCTGCGGCTGTAATCTGCGGATCCGTTCATAATAGCGGTTCCAGTCGTACTGCTGCTTTTTTCCGTTTCTGCCCTCTCCGCAGGCGCCGTCAAACCATACACAGAAAATATCACCGTAGAGCGTCAGAAGTTCAGTCAGCTGATTCACAAAAAAATCATCATACGCTTTTCCGGAACCATAGCTTTCATTATTGCGGTCCCAGGGCGAGAGATATATGCCAAAACGGATACCGCCCCTGCGGCACGCCGCAGACACCTCCTTTACAATATCACCCTTCCCGTTCTGAAAGGGACTTGCCGCAATCGTATGCGTTGTATATCTGCTCGGCCACAGACAAAAGCCGTCATGATGCTTACATGTGAGAATCAGCCCTTTCATACCGGCCGCCCTGACGGATTCCACCCACTGGTCGGGATCAAACCGTTCCGGCAAAAAAATATGCCCGGGCTCTGTTCCGTCGCCCCATTCCTTATCGGTATAAGTGTTGACTGAAAAATGAATAAAGGCATAGAACCCGACCTGCTGAAACGCAATCTGACGTTCACTCGGAACCACCTGGACCAGCTTCCTGTCAGCCTCGTCCCTGTCAGCCTGCCACTTTGTTGAAATCGTCTCTTCCGGCATACATTTTCCCCCTCGGCCGTCCTTTATCTGCACGACGTACTGATAGATTCAATCGCCACCGCGCCGCCCCTGACGACTTCGATGCGCCGGAACTTTTTCCGAAGAAGCGTAATCAGCTCGTTATTCCTGCGCTCCGTCAGCATACACTCCAGAAGCGCGCTGTCATTTCCGATATCCGTCACCTCAACGTGAAATACCTGCGCAATCCGGAATACTTCCTGCTTCTCCTCCGCGCTGATATTCAGCACTTTGGCAAACAAAATCTCTTTCATGTGAAGCGGCACGTCCGTCAGATCAATTACTTTTATGACCTCGACCATACGGTTGAGCTGCTTTTTGATCTGCTCAAACGTAATATCATCGCTCGTGACGCAGATTGTCATACGGGAAACCGTCTCGTCCTCTGTCGTACCGACGGTAAGGCTCTGTAAATTATAGGATTTCCCGGAAAAAAGACCGGAAACTTTCGCCAGGACACCGACCTGGTTCTCCACATAGAGTGCAATCCATCTGTTTTTCATGAAATCTTCCTTTCTCTCTGCTCTTCTCTATTTCAGAATCATCTCACTCATCGGATTGCCGCCTTTGACCATCGGCAGCACATTCTCGTCGGAAGAGATCACAAACTCAATAACCGTGGGGGCACCCGAAAAGCTGCGCGCCGCTTCAAGCGCCGGCTGAATCTCCTCCTCGCGCTCCACGCGGATCCCCTGCGCCCCATAACTCTCCGCCAGCGCCACAAAATCCGGCGTATAAGGCGGACAGGACGGGTTCGGTCCCTTACAGTTTGCAGGACATCCCTTCCTCCGGCGCAGGCAGGTCGCCTCATAGCGCTTTCCGTAAAAAAACTGCTGCATCTGCCGCACCATGCCAAGATACTGGTTATTAAACAGGCAGACAATCACAGGCACCTCCTGCGTCACCGCCGTCGCCATCTCCTGGATATTCATCTGAAAACCGCCGTCCCCGGTAAAACAGACAACCGCTTTGTCCGGGCTGCCGATCGCCGCGCCGATTGCAGCCGGAAAGCCAAACCCCATCGTCCCAAGGCCGCCGGAGGTGACAAGCTTATGCCAGTCGTCGAGCTCCAGATACTGGGCAGCCCACATCTGATGCTGTCCCACATCCGTTACATAGACAGCGCTGCCAAACGTCCGGTTGACATGCTCAAAAACCATCTGCGGCGTCATGCCGTGATCCCTGCGCATTGCAAGTGGATTTTCCCTGTTCCACTCCGAAATCTGTCTCTGCCAGTCCTCCGTATCTTTCGTCTCCGCCCATTCCAGAAGCTTCTCCAGTGCCACGTTCGCATCGGCGACAACCGGAACATCGACGACAACATTTCTCGATATGGAAGCCGTATCCACGTCAATGTGTACTATTTTCGCCTTCGGGGCAAATTCATTCAGATCTCCTGTAATCCGGTCATTAAAGCGCGTGCCGATGGAAAAGAGCACGTCGCACCGGCTGACTGCAATATTTGCCGCATACCGCCCGTGCATGCCGCTGTTTCCCACGTACAGAGGATGCCCGGTCGGGATGGCGCCCTTTCCCATAATCGTTGTGACGAGCGGCACCTGTGTCTTCTCCACAAAAGCGAGCAGTTTGTCATTGGCTCCCGCGATATGAATGCCTCCTCCCGCCAGAATCAGAGGCCGCTTCGCCCCGCGCAGCAGCTTGTACGCCTTTTTCAGCTGCCCGACATGGACGCCCTCGTTTGGTTTATAACCGCGGATCTGGACGCTCGAAGGATATTCCGACGGCCCCGCCGCCGTCTGGATATCTTTCGGGATATCGATCAGAACCGGTCCGGGCTTGCCCGTCGCCGCGATGTGAAACGCCATCTTTAAAATGCGCCCCAGATCCTCTCTTTTACGCACTGTCACACTATACTTCGTGATACCGCGGGCCATCCCCACGATATCCACCTCCTGAAAGGCGTCATTCCCGATCAGGGAAAGCGGCACCTGTCCCGTAAAGCAGACCAGCGGGATGCTGTCGTAATGAGCGTCCGCAAGCCCCGTGAGCGTATTTGTCGCGCCCGGCCCGCTCGTCACCAGACATACCCCCACCTTTCCCGTGGCCCTGGCATATCCTTCCGCCTCGTGCACCAGCCCCTGTTCGTGCCGCGGCAGGACGACGTCGATCACATCCTGCTTATACAATTCGTCAAGAATATCCGTCACATTGCCGCCCGGATACGCAAAAACCGTATCCACGCCCTCTTCCTGCAAAGCTTTCACAAATAATTTCCTGCCTGTAATATCCATGTCGTCCTCCCTGCTTTTTCATCGATAAAACTCCTGCCGTCTTTAAAGGAAAAACCCGGCGCGTCACACCGACACTCTGTAAAACCTCCCACCAGCCTTAAGACCTTTCATATCTGCAGAAATAATATTCCAGATCAAAATAGGTCTGTTCCTCGCTCTCCTCCGTCATCCGCCACCCGGGCCGCCCGTCCAGTTTCGGAAAATAAGCGTCCGCGTCGTATGCAAAGTCTATCTTCGTAATAAAGGCCGTGTCGCACTTGTCAATCAGCTGCGCATATACTTCTTCCCCGCCGATCACATAGACGTCTTCGGACCGATATTTTTTCAGCTCCGCAAAAAGAGCCTCTGTCGAATGCAGGACGACGGCTCCCTGCACATGCAAAGACAGATCATGCGTCAGAACGATATTGACTCTGTCTTTCAGCGGAAGCCCGTTCGGAAAGCTCTCCAGCGTCCTGCGCCCCATCACCACCACTTTTCCGGTCGTCGTCTCCCTGAAAAACTTCTGATCTGCCGGAATGCGGACTAAAAGCCGGTTTTTCATCCCGATCGCCCAGTTTTTATCGACTGCTGCAATCACATTCATGCTCATCCCCCCTACACTGCGATCTCGATATCCTTTACCTGCGGCCCCGTCACATAATTTTCTATCGTAACGTCATCCGGCGTAAACCGATAAAAATCTGTAACTTCCGGATTCAGTCTGAACGACGGCGCCGGATGCTGCTCCCGCGTGATCAGCTCTTTTATGATCGGAACATGCCGGTCGTAAATATGCGCGTCCGCGATCACATGTACCAGCTCCCCCGCTCTCATACCACTGACCTGCGCGAACATGTGCAGAAGCACCGCATACTGACACACATTCCAGTTGTTGGCCATGAGCACATCCTGGGAGCGCTGATTTAAAATCCCGTTCAGGATAAGCCCTCCCTCTTTCTCCTGTGTCACATTAAACGTCATGCTATAAGCGCACGGATACAGATTCATCTCGTGCAGATCCTGGTGCACATAAAGATTTGTCAGAATACGGCGGCTGAACGGATTGTTCTTCAGATCAAAAAGAACCCGGTCCACCTGATCCATCATGCCTTCCCTGTACTGATGTCTGACGGCGAGCTGATAACCATACGCCTTTCCGATGGAACCGTCCCCGTCCGCCCATTCGTCCCAGATGGTACTTTTCAGATCCCTGATATTGTTGGACTTTCGCTGCCAGATCCAGAGGAGCTCGTCCACGCAGGTCTTTATCGCCGTCTTTCTGAGCGTAATCGCAGGAAATTCTTTTGAAAGATCATAGCGGCTGACCACCCCGAATTTCTTGATCGTATAAGCGCTTGTCCCGTCCGCCCACCGGGGGCGGACCTTTTCGCCCTCCGTACTCGTCCCGTTCTCCAGAATATCCCTGCACATATCCACAAAAATCTTATCCGCGTAACTCATTGCGCTCCTCCATTTTCCTACCCCCTTCATCCCCGACAACACGATAAGCACCGGAGGTTTTCTGTCGAAATATCATTGTAGCTGATTTTAAGGAAATTGGCAAGATGCTGACGTGGTTTTCAAAACCGGAAAATGCGATCCGCGAACTTTAGAATACCCCGGCAGATCTCTTGCATTTTCCCGGCGGATGCGTTATAGTAGTACTCGGACAGACCCGGATAAGGGCAGGACAAAAGGAGATTACCATGAGCCAGGCAAAAGTAAATCGATATAAAGAAGAAAAGGCAAACCGCAGACAGATCATGGCGCGCGAAAAGCGTAACCACAAGATCGCCGTCGTCTGCGGATGGGCTGTTGCCGCCGCGCTTATCGGATGGGCCGGATATTCGGCCTATGGTATCTATGAGGACAGCCGGCCGATGGAGACCGTCTATGCAAATCTGGATCCCATCAACGATTACATGGCGACACTCAGCACAGAAGAATAAGCAGCACAAAAATATCCCAAAGCCGTGAGTCATCTCACGCTCTGGGATATTTTTATACTATTCCGCCGCTTCCCCCTCCACGATTTTCGCCTTGGAAACCGCATTCTCAATCGCGTTCAGCAGCACAATGGACGTATACTGGTTTTCCGCATTGTAAGTAATTCCTTCCGTCGTCTGTTTTTCGATCACCTGACTTCCGATGCTCTCAAGCGCCGGCTCCATCAGCGGATACATCGTCGTCACCGTCTCGTCGAGATTAACCATGGAAATAGACTGTATCCTGTTTTCATCCACAATTACCTGTACATCCACTGTACTGTCGCCGCACATGATCGACGATGAATAGACACCCGCCACATACTGCATCGTCTCCACCGATTCTCCGTCCTTCTCTCTGGGCAGAAACATAAACAGCAGAAGAATCACAAGCAATATCCCCAGCCCCGCAAAAATCAGGGTATAAATGAGTTCTTTCATATGAAGGACTACAATCTTTGTCTTTGCACTCACCCTTGGCCTCCAGATTACTGATTATTATATTGTATGAGGCGCATACCGTATCAATGACTCTTTTTTGTCAGTCGTTTTCCATACACTCAAAAAGCGGCTTCAGATAGCTTTTATCCGTCCAGTCACAGTTTTTCCCGGACGCTTCGAGCAATGCCTTCATCCACGGCTCGCAGGAGGCAGGATCCTTTTTCGCGACCACCTTCTTTAACATGCCGCACATCGTTCTGTCGATGAAGGTCATTGCGCTCTCGTCCCAGGCGCCCCGCCCGTAAAAAACAGGAATCTCTTTCAAATCTTCTTTCAGATTGTGCTCCTTAAGTTCACGAAATGCCTTTTCATCATACGGAGACGCGCCCACACACAGCACAAAGATCCGGCTTTCCGACTGTTTCCGCCTGTTTTTTCGCAGAAAAGAAAGCCCCGCAATGCCGGAAGCATATATCCCGCCGCAGAATATTACCGTATCGTACTGCATCACCTCGTCAGCTACCGCATTTTTCATTTCCACCAGGTCAAAACCCGTCTCCTCCTTTATCCAGTCCGCATATTTTTTTGTCGCTCCGTACCTGGACCGATAAACAATGATTCCTTTTTTCATCATAACTCCTCCCCTACCGCCGCAGACGTTCTGCGTCTCACTCCTTTTTCCCGGAATCTTCCTCCCGTAAAATCGCACTATCCTGCTCCCCCTGCACACCTTCCGCCGGATCCGCCGCCTGCCTAAGAAACGCCCTGTAAGCAGTTTCCTGCCGTGCGAAGATCTCTTCCGCCGCGATTCCAGGCGTCGTCACGGAAAAAATGGTGCCGATACCGATCGTATAGATCAGCATATTCAGATGAAGCTCCCTCGCCTGCCCGATACCGATGTTTAAGGAATCTGCAATCACCCCCGCCGTCTCCGGGCTGGCCTGTGACCGGTACAGATCGTCCAGCGAGGCAATGCCCATACGCCTCTGCAGAATAAACATTTTAAACAGATGCGGTTCTTCTTTTGCCAGACAGACATATGCCTGCCCGGTACTGCGAAACAGATTGTCTTTATCAGCACGGGCCGCCACATAGTCCCGCACAAACCGGTTCATCCTCTCCGTGACTTCCTGGCGCAGCCCCTCCATATTTTTACAATAGCTGTAAATCGGCTGCACAGAACACCCGATCCTGTCGGCAATATTTTTGACCAGAACCTGCTCCATTCCACTGCTTTTTGCAACTTCAAAGGCGGCATCCACAACCATTTCTTTTGTGATACGCTGTTTTGGCATTTCTTTTCATCACTCCCTGCAAAAAAATAAACAAGTTATATAATCAGATTATATAACTTGTTTATAACACAAATTTTTCATTTTTTCAACCCGATATACCGATTTCATATCCTTTTTCCGATACCGCACCGTTTATTTCAGTCGCTGACACCATCTGCGAAACAGAACAGCCGGCCAGGGCCGGCAAAAGCGGTCAGAGCTGCCTCACCCTGACCGCCTGTCCATCCCTGAGCCGGTTTCCGAAAGAAAGCGCCATCTGTATCCCGCCGGAATATGCACCATTCAGAGCGGCTTTCGCGCCGTCCCGTCTTAAAACCGTGACAATGCGCTCCCGCACCACCGTCTGTGGCCCGAACAGCCCCTCGCCTTGTTCAATAATATACACGGCGCTGCGGCCGTCAGCCAGCTGAAAAACACAGTCCGTCGGAACTACATTCGCATATGCCTGCCCGTCGGACAAAACCTGACGTTCAGGCTCCGCCACCGTTACCTCCGTAAGATTTCTTTGTTCTATCAGAAAAGACGTCCCCGTACAGACTGCAAGGACGAGCAGAACCAGAACCGAAAACACTCCTGCCCGGCTCCGCATCCTGCCCCTCTTGCGCATTCCACTCCTCTGTCTCCACACGCCGCCTTCCATCCGTCGGACATTTTTCCGCCGGATCACCGGATCCGACTCTCCCCCATGCGCGTCAAGACCTTCCGCCAGATTACGCCCCGTCAGCAGAAATAACAGGAATACCGGAACGAGCGCCAGCACGCCGCCCGCAAAACTCAGCGAAAAATTTGTATCATTGACAACAGACAAAAAGACGCTGAGCGGATACCGGCGCTGATTCTCAAGAAACGTCATGGGCTGCTCTACCACATTCCAGGCGTCAATAAAGCTGATTGTAAAAAGACAGAGGATCGCCCCTTTGCTCATCGGCGCCGCTATGCGAAACAAAAATCCGAAATCAGACGTTCCGTCCAGTCTGGCGGCTTCCAGCGGGGCATCCGGCATTTTCTGAAAAACATACTGCATCCACAATGTCCCAAGCGGCGAAAAAATCAGCGGCAGCGCGACGGCCCCCCAGGTATCCAGTAAATGTAAACGTTCCAGAACCAGATACTGCGGCACCAGAGTGACCTGAACCGGCAGCAGCATCAGCACAAGCAGAACCGCGGACAATGATTTCTTTCCCACAAACTCATATCTGGCAAAAGCAAATCCGGCCATACAGCTGACCACACACTGTCCCGCAGCTACGATCACACCCGGCAAAAAGCTCTTCCAGAATTTCAGCAGATAATCCGGGCGGCTCAGAAAAACCCCATACAGACTTTCAAGCGATATTTTCTCCGGTATCAGATGAAGATGAGCCCACGAAGATCCGTCATAATCCGGGCGGACTGGCTCATAATATTTTGCGATCTCGGACGGAGACATCAGCGCATTGCAGCACAGGTACACCACCGGAAACAGCGCCACGGCGGCAAATAGGGCGGCATACAATGCCCTTCTGCAGTTTCGCATTTTTTCATCCTTCATTTGCTATCCTCTCCGAATCTTTCTGTACGCAAAAAAAACAATGCCCATAACTGCAAGGAATCCCGCCAGCAGCAGAAGGGACGCCGCGCTCAGGCGGCGGTAATTGAGATTGTCGAAATTATTGCTGATAAAATGCTGCAGCATATAGATACTTTCATGCGGATGTCTCCCAAACAACAGGAACGCCTCGCGAAAACTCTTAAAAGCGCCGATCACACTGACAATCAGCACAAAAAAGCCGGTCTGCCTCAATTGCGGAAGTGTGACAAAAAGAAGCCGCTGCCATGCGCCCGCCCCGTCCAGCATCGCACACTGATACTGCTCCCGTGGGATCAGATTCAGACCTGCCAGAAACAGAACCATCGTATAGCCGCAATTTTTCCACAGATAAAGCAGAACCAGAATCAAAAACGCCGCCGGGCCTCCTGTCCATCCGGCCACGGGCAGTCCCATGGAAAACAAAAGTGCGTTCACAATTCCCCGCTCCGCCAGAAACACACGGACTGTCATAACGATACATGCGGCAGGCACCACCAGTGGAAAAAGCAGCGCGGAGCGGAAAAAAAGCACGCCACAGAACTGCTTTTGCAGTGCAAGCGCAAGCACCAGTCCCAGAAAAATATTGAGTGGTACCGCGGTAAATAGAAACCGTATCGTATTTTTCACGGCGAGCCAGAATGATGACGAAGAAAAAAGATCGTGAAAAATCTCTGCACCGGATGAAAAAACTTCTTCTGCAGTGAGCGCAAAAGGCCATATAAAAAATAACAGCACACCCGCAAGGAGAGGTGAAAGAAACAGCCACGGAACCTGTTTTCGTTGCCGGAAGATCATACAAGTCCTTTTCATTCGTCCAGATAAAGCCTCCATTCCGCAAGCAGAGGCTCCATCACCTCATCCACAGTTGTGTCCGGATTCTCCTTACACTGCCGCACCGCCTCAAACAGCTCATAATCATAGCGATTTGCGTAACGCACCGCCGTAATGCGCTCCCCAAGCATCACAAGACTCTCCGGCAGGGTTTCTCCCAGACTTTCCGCACGATCACCCAGGTGCTGCGCAAGCGCCGTCCCCAGACAATCCTTCCGCACAGGAAAGAATGTCGCCGTATTGAGCATCGCAGCGTTCGCACTGCCCGTCCCAAGCGACTGGACTTCCACGCCCAGCATCCATCGCAAAAATGTGACAGCCGCTTCGACATTGCCCGACGAAGCGGGCGCAAACGCATAAAATTCAACAAATGCAGTAATGCCGCCTTCTTCATCCGGAACCGGAAGAATAACCGCATCCCTTTCACTCTTCCCCGCCGCCTCCTGCGCGGCGGCTCCCAGCGCATACGGATGACAGGACTGCATAAGAAGCGCGCTCCCGTTTCCTTCCCCTTTATCTGCAGCATCGGCAGCAATCAGTTCCGCACAGATATCAAATGCCTCCTGATAAGACACATCTTCTGCGTAAAGCGTCCGTGAAAGCTTATCCACAGCCGGATGACTCAGGGCCAGAAACGGCAGATTCCAGGAAGCGCTCAGATTGCCAAGTTCTTCCGGATACTGCTGCACCAGAACAGAAAAAAAATCCATCATATTCTCCGCCTCTCCCAGAGCCTGCACGGCCGGCGCGTCCGCCTCTGCGATCACACCACACGAAACGCCAATTCCAAGAGGTACAAGATACAGAGCTTCCTCATCGCTGCCCGCTGAAAAAGCGGGCTCTACATACGCCCGGGAATCCAGCGCTCCTTTTCCCTCAAAAATCGCCGATAAATCCGCAAGAGCGCCATTGCCTGTCAGAAGCCTCGGGTCGTCCAGCAGCGCGCCGCCATTATATTCATCATACTGGGAAAGCCCGCCGCCCACAAGAAAGAGATCTCCGTCGCTGCTTCCCGCCATAATCGCCGTACGCTGCCGCTGCAGAGCCGCAGTCCGCGCGGCAAGACTGTCCGAATCCACCGTGGTCGAAATCCCTTCTTCCGTAATCACCGAATCGTGTCTCACCTGAGGAAGCACTTCAAATTCAAGCTCGATTTCCGGATACTGCAGATGGAACTGCTCTGCGAGCAGACCGGTATCACCGACGACAGAGCCGTCCACATAAATTTTTAGTACCGCGCTCTCCCGACCCGAGCAGCCCGACAGCGCCAGAACAAATACAGCCGCCGCTCCCGCCAGAGCCGCAATGACTTCATTCTTCCTCGTACATAATCGTTTCATAAGTCGTCTCATAAAGCCCTCCTTTTCGGAGCGGATTCTGCAAAGGCATCACGTCCACACTATCATCCATTCCGCGCTGCATTATTACGCATTTCCGTTTCCACGTCCGGTCACGGCATTACCCGCACGCTCACCCCCGGAAGCTCCCTGCGGACGGCGTCCACTTCATTTTCCAGCTTTGCACCGACCAGGTCAAGCATCTTCAGATGTGAAAGCCCCTTCAGATATGCCACATCCTCAAGCGTGAAGCTGTCGACACCATGCAGGTCTAGCAACCGCAGCTCCGTCATCTCCGCCAGCGGGGCGAAATCCACATCGACCAGATCACGGGTATTGATATCGCAGCCTATCCCCAAAATGTTTAATGACATCTCTGCGACTGGTTCCAATGAAAGAAAAGATGACCTGCCTATGTAAAGCACTTTCAGCTTATCCAGGCCCTCTACGAGCGTCAGATCCATATCTTCTACCGAATCCAGGGACAGAAACTCCAGGTTTTTCATCTCCGCGATCACCTCCAGATCCTCCGGCGGCTTTCCTCCATTCCTCCCCAACTGGAAAACAGAAAGATTCTCACACTTCTCCACACCCGAGATTTCCTCAATCCGCTCCAGATAACTGCCAATCTTAAGGATCTGCAGGCTTTCAAAATAGACAAGGTCACACAGACTTCTGACCGCAGGAACATCCTTTCCCACTCTTATTTTTTCCGATTCAATGTAATCGCTCACAGGCCTGAACCCCGTCCCTTCCAGCGGCGCTTCCAGAACCACACCCACCTCACCCTCAGCTGCGACTCCGACATTTATAAAGCAGATATCCCAGACATCACTGCGGTAAAGATCGCCCTCCGGCTTATCCACCCACAGACGCACCCGGGCCTCCATCCCCGGATCCGAAAAATGAATGACCTCGTCCGCGCCGTGGTTCACCGCAACATACTCTACAAAAATATTTGATATATTGTCAAATGTAATCGAATCCGGATCTGTCCATGAATCAGAAACAACGGAATCCGCCTCCGTTCCGGCTTCTGTCCCTCCCTGCGATCCCATCGGATCGCCGCATCCGCTCAGAAAAACGACGCAAAGAGCCAGAAAAAACAGCCGTTTAAGATACTGTTCCATAAACTTCCCCCTTCCCGGTTCCTCTCTGCAGCAAAGCGCTGGTGGAGGAACTTTCTTCTGAAACATGACACATTTCCGTCAGTCCGGTCACGGCATTACCCGCACGCTCACCCCCGGAAGCTCCCTGCGGACGGCGTCCACTTCATTTTCCAGCTTTGCGCCGACCAGGTCAAGCATCTTCAGATGTGAAAGCCCCTTCAGATATACCACATCCTCAAGCGTGAAGCTGTCGACACTACACAGATCGAGTCGGCGAAGCTCCGTCAGCTGCGCCAGCGGGGCGAAGTCCACATCGACCAGATCACGGGTGTTGATACCGCAGCTTATCTTGAAAACTTTTAATGGCATTCCCGCGACCGGTTCCAGGGAAGGAAAAGACGAATCGTAAAAATAAAGCATTTCCAGATTTTCCAGGCCCTGCACGAGCGTCAGATCCATATCCTCCACGGAATCCAGCGCCAGGAACTCCAGATTTTTCATCTCCGCAATCACTTCCAGATGTTCCGGCGCATTTCCAAAAAGCCGGAAAACAGAAAGATTTTCGCATTTTTCCAAACCTGTAATATCCACAATCCATCCCAGATAATCCGTGTCAATCGTAAGAACCTGCAGGCTTTCAAAGTAAGCGAGGTCGCACAGGCTTCTGACTTCCGGGACTTCCGCCCCCACCTGTATCTCTTCCGCTTCTACGAAATCATCCACAACCCTGAACCCCGTCCCTTCAAGCGGTTGCGTCAGGAACATGTTTTCCTCGCCCTCGACCATGGCCCCCATAAACAGAAAATGAATGTCCCAGACATCGCTGCGGTAAAGATCGCCCTCCGGCTTATCCACCCACAGACGCACCCGGGCCTCCA
>CANSSP010000005.1 GCA_947649645.1 uncultured Roseburia sp.
ACTCTACAATATGATTGGGCTTGGCGAAACAGGATTATTTACTGAAATTAATAGATATTGGGAGAAAATTGAAAAAGCCATAAATTTTTATATTGATTATCTGAATGAGGACTAAGTAATTTATTTGCAGATTTCCTGATATATATATCTATACAAGTGATGTACAGAGTAATTTATCCTGGGCATAAAGGAGTGGGAAGCCTATGTATTTATTTGCGGAAGTTATCTTTTTGCTGCCTGAACGAACAGAAATGCCTGCTTTTGGAGACAGTGCACAGGAAATGACATTTAAGGCAGCTGTCATTGAGGTAACAGACAATTCGAGCATAGTGGAACCTGCCCTGCAAAACACTTTTTACAGAAAAACTTCACATGCCCGAATGTTCGATATCAAGGCGTTATATATTATTACATCTGCATTTCTGTGCGAAAGGATAACAGAAATACTGTAGTTTTTCAAAAGCCGAAAATGGACGCAAAAAACAAAAATACCCATTTGCATTTATTTTCAATCCTGCATAAAACTGGGATTTATTTTGCTTTTATTGGGAAGTAATAGTCCATCTGTTCGTATCCTATTATTTTTTTCGCAAGTGGTGACGTAATTATATTTCCTAATTCCGAACGTGATGTGTCACGTTCAAAGCCGTTTTCACTTAGAAACTTATTTATCTCTGTGTTCATAAGCTCCTTATCTATTTTCTGGTCTATGTCGGTTGCTACAGCATAGAGACCTCCTTGAAAATCTATTATTTCAAATTCGTTTGGAACATTCATTCCATCTTCATACATATACCACCAGACAAAACCATCTCCTGACCAGAATAGGAAATCTTTTGGAAATAACCCTCTTTTTTGTGAAGACAGCCATTCGTCAAATAGATTGAATTTTTCCTCTCCGAACATACCTGTTCCAGATGAAACCATTTTACAGGCTGGCATTTCATAAATTCTTACACTTTGCATTGTTATCCATCCAATCTTCGTTTTGCTAATATCATAGCATATCAATTTAAAGAATGAAAACGATTTCTTTGTCAATCGACCAATACCGGAATATTGAGAACAGACTTCTGTTCCAGGAAGTCCGAAGCAGCATGAATGGCCTGAAAAGTCCGGAATTCACGGAAACGTGCAGATTTGGAAAGGAAATCATGCTGTCAGGGATGTTCCGGTTATGGAAAAGAGTTTAGTTGAATAATTATGTTTCTCTTTCCCGAAACCCCGTAGGAGATACGCCGAATTGTCGCTTGAAACAGTTGGAAAAGTAGCATATATCTGAAAATCCGCATTTCAGAGCGATGCTTTGAATGCTTTCATTACTGGCCCGGAGAAGACTCTGGGCTTTTTCCATGCGTAAGAAGCGAATATATTTTGTGGTGCTTATTCCTGTGGCGCTCTTAAAGCGGCGGCAGAAATAGGATTCTTCATAGCCGAAAATTTTGCTGATGTCCCTTGCGGAAATATTTTCAGTGTAATTACTGTTGATGTAAGAAAGTACGGCGCCAAAACGTTCGTCCGGTTTGCTGGCCAGAGTCGGATCAATTGTGCAGTATTGGTGGAATAGTCCTATGAGCTCGTAAATTTTGCCCATGGCATAAAGGGGGTTATGCTCCTTCGGGGATAAAAGCAGGCCGATCAGCTCCTTTATGGTTTCGGCGATCTTTGGATGGCTCACGACAGGACAAAAAGCCGCCTCCTGCAAAAACAGTGGCTGTATATATTTTTCGGAGGCGGGGGTGCTGTTGCAGAATTTTTTAGGGTCAAAGGCGATTACATGATAGTCTGCGCCTTCATTGCCGGCAAAGACGCAGTGAATGGTATTGGGCAGAATAATGACTGTATCCCCCGGTCCGGCGCAGGAGTGCACATCATTTAAATATACATCCAGGCTGCCGGATACAATTTGCAGCAGTTCAATTCTGTCATGCCAGTGGGCGGAAACACACATTTCATTGGCGGCGAAACGAAAGTGGAGATGATTGATGCTGCTGTTTCCGTAATTGACAGGCGTAAACTCTCTATAAGCGTTCATTTCGAATACTCCTTTCAAATATTTCTAAAGCAGGAAAGTGCCGTCGCCCAGTGAGGATACACACGATATCTTTATCATAACATGCATCTGTTTAAAAGTCAAAATTTTACAAATTCAAGTCAAAAATCATATTTAAAAAGCGGATCAAAAATGATAAAGTAAATAAAAACATCGCTGTATTTATCAGAGAGAAAAAGGAGAGGCTCATATGAAGATCGGTACTTGCGTTTCCCTGGATACTATGGAGGGAGTGGAACAAAAATTAATAATGCTTCGGGAGAACGAATTTGAGACCTGCCAGCTGGTGAGCTGGAATCCGGAGGTTTGGACAAAGGAGAATGCAAAAGTTTTAAATGGTCTGCTGGAAAAAAACAGCATTGCGGTGTCTGCATTCTGGTGCGGCTGGGAGGGGCCGCGTGTGTGGAATTTTTATGAGGGACAACTTACTCTGGGGCTTGTGCCTGCCGATTACAGACAGCAGCGTATCAAAAATCTCTGCGACGGCGGGGACTTTGCCCATATGCTTGGAATTCAGGATGTGGTTACCCACATGGGCTTTATTCCGGAGAATCCCTATGATTCTGCTTTCGCGCCGTTTTGTCTTGCAGTCCGTACAGTGGCACAGCATTTAAAGGAAAATGGTCAGTATCTTTTATTCGAGACCGGACAGGAGACGCCGGTGACCCTGCTGCGGTGCTTTGAAACGGTGGGAATGGATAATCTGGGAGTCAACCTGGATACGGCCAATCTGATTTTATACGGCAAGGCCAATCCAGTGGATGCGTTGGAGGTATTTGGTCCGTATGTTCAAAACATTCATGCCAAGGACGGCTGTTATCCCGCAAACGGACATGAACTTGGGCAGGAGAGACGTCTGGGGGAGGGCAAGGTGGATTTCAGGGCCCTTTTTCTAAAGCTTTATGAGCTGGGATATGATTCCCATCTTACCATTGAACGGGAGATCGCCGATGGAAGTTCACAGCAGCTTCGGGATATTTTGAATGCCAGGGCTTATTTACAGAAACTGATAAATGAGATATACGGGGGTTGAATGAGATGTTAAAGGTCGGATTGGTTGGAACTGGTGGAATCAGCGGTGCACATATACCTGCATGGGAGGCTATGGAGGATGTGGAACTGACGGCATTGTGCGACATCCGCAGAGAGCAGATGGAACTCTGTCCAGAGAAGCGTTGGTATCTGGATTTTGAAGAAATGCTGGAAAAGGAGGAATTGGACATTCTGGATATTTGTCTGCCCACTTACCTTCATGCGGATTTCGCGATAAAGGCCATGAACAAGGGAATCCATGTGCTCTGTGAAAAACCGATTTCTTTAAACGTGGAAGATGTGGAGCGGATATACGATACGGCAAAGCGAAATAAGGTGTGCTTCATGACAGCCCAGGTAGTGCGCTTCTGGCCGGAGTATATTATGTTGAAGGAATTATATGAAACGGGGAAATATGGAAAACTTCTGTCGGGATACATGAGCCGGCTGGGCAATACGCCCGCCTGGAGCTGGGACGGCTGGATGACAGATGAAACAAGAAGCGGTCTTGTGCCCTTTGACCTGCATATTCATGACCTGGATTATATGGTATACGTCTTTGGGAGACCCCAAAAGATTACCTGCCACAGGAGGAAGCGTCCCGAGCAGGACTGTATGAACGCCGTATACCAGTTTGACGGTTTTTATGTGGGAGCCGAGGCGGCCTGGTATGCGGGATCCTATCCTTTTCAGGCCGGATACCGGTTTCAGTTTGAGCATGCGGTGGTTTCTTTTGAAGGTGGAAAATGCAGCATTTATGAGGACGATGGCACTGTGATCAACCTGACGGACCAGGCGGTGGGAGACACCGGTTCCATCAATCTGCCGAAGAGCGATGCCTACGCTGAAGAAATCCGGTATTTTGCGGACTGCGTAAAGGAGGGGACATTTCCGGATAAGGTGAAGCCCAAGGAGCTTCAGACAGTATTAGAATTGTTAAAAAAACTGTGTTCGTGCGAAATATGATAAAATATATGCGAAAGCAGCAAGCGGACTGTGGAAAAAGAATCACTGAAACAGGAGAAAAAATCCATGAAAAATAAGACCGTGATCGTAAATATATATAATTTTATCCGTATGTCTCATGTGGAGCCGAGTGTCTTTATCCAGGATGATTTTGAAACCGTGAAAAAGCAGATGATACTGGTCGGGCAGTATGGTTTTCCGGCGACGTATGCCCTCAAATACGATGCGCTGACGGAGCCGCGTTATCAGGAACTGATTCAGACGTATGCAGGAGAAAATGATGAAATATCTGCATGGTGGGAGATTACGGAAGAGCTCTGCCGGAAAGCAGGCGTTCGTTTTCGTGGCTCTGCCCAGACGAAGGAGTACGACGAGCGCGTAAACAGCGCTTACAGCATTGGCTACGAGCCCGGGGAGCGCATGCTTTTAGTCGATGCCTATATGGATGATTTCCGCAATATTTTTGGATATTATCCGAAGACCATCGGCTCCTGGGTGCTGGATACGGTGACAATTTCTCATGCCGCGGAGCGATACAAAGTGACCGGCTCCGCCATCTGCCGGGACCAAATGGGAACGGATGGTTTTACTCTGTGGGGCGGATTTCCAAACGGTATTTATTACCCAGGCCGGAAGAATGAAAATATTCCGTCAGATACCATTGACGGGCAGCTTACGGTTCCCATGTTCCGTCTGCTCGGTCCGGATCCCATTTATAGCTTTGAACAGGATGTAAGACCGGGACTTCACGGTGTCTATACGCTGGAACCCTCCTGGCTGACCGGCAGAGATCCGGACTGGATCGACTGGTTTTTCGGATGTCTGACAAAAGAAGATACGCTTGGCGTAGGATATGCCCATGTCGGGCAGGAGAACAATTTTCTCTGGGAAAATATCCGCCCGGGCATGGAGCCCCAGATGGAGAAGCTAAAAAAACTTCTGGAAGAGGGGACCGTGCGGGTGGAGACGATGGCCGACTCGGCGGCCTGGTTTTTAAAGAATTATCGGATGACGCCGCCCATGACGTTTCAGGCATCCGGGGACTGGAACAGGAATTGGGAGCTTTCTGCGCAGTGGTATGCCTGTTGCAATTACCGTATCGGTTTTCTTGGTGAAAAAGGCTTTCTGCGCATCCGGGATTTCTTTCTGTACCGCCCGGAGTATGCGTCCAGATATTTTGACAAGGCCATGACCGGGAAAAAAAGTACGTTCGACGCACTTCCGGTGCTGTATGCGCAGGAGTGGATGAAGACAGCGGAGAAGAGGTGCTTTATTCGTCTGCTGGATGAAAACGGGAAGGAACCGCAGGGAAAAATCTGTTACCGGGCGGTGGATGAACTGACGGCGGAAGCAAAGCTTGTGGATCCGGAAAACGGCAGGCCTCTGGCAGTCTTTACCATGTATCCCGATCACATGCAGGTGAGCGGTTCCTATTGTCTGAGTTTTGACAGTCTCCCCGTTTTTTTTGCCTGTGAAGCAGGCCGGGTGCAGATGATTCACGAAGGTTTTTCCTATGGTTTTGAAGTGAGCGAGGGCCGGATATCCGGGAACGGACACAAAGGGCTGAAAATCTGGCCTGCAGAGGGGAAAATTTCCCTGAAACTGGGGCCGTCCGTCAGCCGGGACGATCTCTTTGCAGGAAGAAAAGTCTGGTCCGCGGAAACCGGAACAGAGGAACGAAGGAAGAACAGACCGACGGGGAAATGCCGAAAGAAGCTCCCTCCCATGGCGCCGCAGGCCAGGCCGGACGCCTGTGTGTTTCCGGCGGGAACGGCTGCATTCGTAAAGCTTACATCAAAGGAACAGGGGGAGATTCGCTACACGCTGGACGGAACAAATCCTACAGATCAGGCAGCGCTTTATACCGGAGCCATTGAGCTGCGTGAAGACGCGACGCTTCGCGCCGCACTGTTTCTGCCGGACGGGCGCAGCAGTGAAGTCATGGAGGCCGGATACCGTTTTGGTCTTCCGGATATCTATCTGATGAGTCCTACGGTTTTTGATTCCCGTCCGGTCTTTTGCGGGAATGGTGTTACCGATCTGCTGAGACCGGAACGCGGCTCTCTTGATTATCTGGACGGCCGGTGGAGAGGAACGCTTGCGGATCTGATCATATGCGGAACGCTTAAACAGCCTGTGAAAGTCGCAGATGTGACGGTCGGCTTTTTATCCCATCACCGTTCCGGCATTATTTATCCGGAATCCATACAATTGTATACCGGAATGCATGAAGATGATTTAAGTCTGACGGCAGAGATTAAGCTGCCCTGTAAGCCGTGTGAAAGAGAAATTGCCAGACAGGACGTATCGCTTCCGGTCCGCCGGACGATCGGCTGTTTCAGGCTTGTGGCCCGCCGGTATGAGAAGATGCCACAGTGGTGTTGCTACAGAGGGGCAGCAGACGTGTTTACAATGGTCGACAATCTGATCGTCTCACCCGCTTCCTCGTGAGTCAGAAGCGCCTTGCGCCGGCAGACGCAAAAAGTGTGAGCGTACGGTTCCTGCAAACGGGTGAGCGATTGTGTATAAATTGGATTTTTTCGTAAAAAGCCTTGTGCAGAACCTGTTTTGAAGGTAAGATTAAGAAAAAGGAACGACAGAAAAGAGGAAAGTCATGAAAAAGCAGACAGAACTGAGTCATACACTGACAGAACTGATAAGAGAAACAAAGGAAGGGAAAATCCGCTGGAACGTGGAAGTCCAGACGACGGAGGCGAATGATCCTGCAGAAAAGCCTGTGGAACAGGAAAACGGAGTCGACTGGACTGTGGATGAATGCTACGTCTCCTATTATTGTATACACAAAGGAAAAGAATTCTGCATGATCACCTATGAACTGATCAAGACGTCGGAGGGCAGGACGACATCCAGCAATATGGTATTTCTGCCGCCGCTTGGCGTCCGGTTTTTTGATCTCAGGACGCTGCTGCCGCACAGTGTGGAGGCATCGGCGGTACTTCTCGATCAGATTCATCATCTGTGGGTGCTTCTTCTGGATATGTATAAAGTGGATAAGAGCAGTATTTATCTGGATGTACGTCCCGGAATGCTCCGGATTGAGGACTGAGAACAGAAAAATCCTGCTTTGCAGGATTCTTTGTCTTAGGCGGGCTGCTTTCGCGGCACACTTCATCTCCGCCGCAGTGCGATCCCGCCTTAAGGACTTCTGTTTCGCTCCGCTGTTCTCCTGTCGGTTATTTCTGCCGCAATGTCTTCGCAACGTCATCCAGCGAAAGAGAACATCCGTTTTTTAACACAACCGATTTTAAATCCTCAAATTCCGGTTTTTCCTTCTCGATGCCGTAGCCGGAGCTTTTTTTGATGCGGATATTTCCGTAAGCGGTAGGGCGCGTCACAAAGGTAGATTCCAGCGTGGAACGCTCATAGATCTGGTAGCGGATACCGCGCGTGGACGTGTGCAGGAAAAACAGTCCGGTAAATTTATCCCGCTCTTCCGGTTCGCAGATACAGGTGAGCAGAATACCGGGGCGGCTTTTTTTCATCTGAATCGGAACCGTATAGACGTCAAGCGCACCGGCGGCCATGAGAATTTCGGTTGCCAGCCCGATCGCCTCTCCGGTCATATCGTCGATGTTGCAGGAGATTGCAAGAACCGAATCGTCACTTGGAAAGCCGTCTTCAAAATCTTCTTCGTCTTCTTTTTCTTCTTCTGCCGGCACGGCATTACTTTCCTCTGCGGCTTCACGGGAAGCCATGCTTTCTTCTGCCGCTGCGGTATAAACGGCAGGATCCTGCCACTCCGGCGTCTCTTCGATAAACGTTTCCCCTAAAAATACGCGGACACAGTTTGCAATGTCAAAGTCCTTTTTTCCCATGCCATAACCGATGGCCTGCGGCAGCATGGACGGCATGGAAAAAAACTTATGTACATAATATTTTAAAATGGCGGCGCCTGTGGGCGTGCAGAGTTCTCCTGCAATGGAACCGGTGTAACAGGGAATGCCTTTTAAAATTTCGGCTGTCGCAGGCGCAGGAACCGGAAGAACGCCGTGAGCGCAGCGAACAAAGCCGCTTCCAAGGTGAATGGGGGAGGCAAAAATCTGATCTGGCGCGATCATGTGAATTAAAAGCGCGCATCCCACGACATCAGCGACGGCGTCAAGCGTTCCCACCTCATGAAAATGAATCTGTTCCAGATCGGTTTCGTGTACCTTTGCCTCAGCCTCGCCCAGAATCTGATAGACGGCGCCCGCCGCCACCTTCACTGCGTCCGGAAGCGGAAAGGAATCAATACGGGCCCGGATGGATGGGTAATCGGTGTGATGATGTTCGTGTGTATGGTCATGGGAAGCGTCGGCTGTCTGTCCGTCTTCCTGCCCGTGATGATGTCCGTGCGCAGAAGCTTCCTGCCCGGAATAAGAATACCCGGCATCCTGTTTTCCCGCATCGCCGGATAAATCTTCCGGAACAGGCTCCATGTCACCGGAAATGCCCTGGATGACTTTATTTTTCGGCGCCGCGTTTTTGATGCTGTCATGCAGTGTCATGGAGCGCACCGCATGAGACGGGCGGAGCGCGGCGGCTTCCTCTTCGCCGTGGACAGACACACGCATATGCGTTCCTCCGATACCGCATTTTGTCGCAGGTTCCGCTTCAACTGAAATCTGCAGGGGAGCGAAGATCTCATTCATTGTTGTCAGAAAGAGCTCTTTCTGATCGCAGACCTCATAGAGGGCGGCCATCAGCATGTCTCCCGCAGCGCCCATATTACATTCAAAGAATAGTGTTTTCATTTGTTTAACCTCCGATATGGTTGATCATGCTGGCAAGATATCCTGCACCGAAGCCGTTGTCGATATTGACCACAGAAACGCCGCTTGCGCAGGAATTGAGCATGGAGAGCAGGGCAGACACTCCCTGAAAGCTGGCGCCATAGCCGATGCTCGTGGGAACTCCGATTACGGGGCAGTCTGTCAGTCCGCCGATTACGCTGGCGAGCGCGCCTTCCATTCCGGCGACGGCGATAATGACACTGGCGTCCACAAGGATGTCCATACTGGAGAGCAGGCGGTGAAGGCCTGCGACGCCCACATCATAAAGCCTCACGACACAGTTTCCGAGTACTTCGGCAGTCAGGGCGGCTTCCTCCGCAACGGGAATATCGCTGGTTCCGCCTGTAGTCACAACGATCGTCCCTTTTGCAGTGATATTTTCTTTCCGGTTTATGATGCCGATACGGGAAGGCTCATCATAAAACAGTGAAAAGCGCGTGGCGAGATAATCTGCCGACTCCCTGCACAGCCGCGTGATTAAGATATTGTCCGGACTGTGAGCGATAAGACTTCTGACAATGCCCTCCATCTGTTCACTGGTCTTGGAAGCACCATAGATGACTTCGGGGACGCCCTGGCGTATCCTGCGGTGGTGATCGACCCTGGCGTAACCTAAATCTTCAAAAGGGGACAGTTTTAAACGGCTGTAGCCTTCGTCCGCGGAAAGAGTTCCGTTTTCGATCTGTGTCAGAATCTGTCTGATGTGTTCGTTTTCCATTCTGATTGTTACTCCTTTATTTTGTCCTGTTCTGTCAGAGCAGGACCCAGGCTTCTGTTATTTTCGTTTTCAGATCAACGTCCTGCTTATCTGTCAAAGAATAACGCCGCGAAAATCTGGTATGAAAGTTTTGGTATTTACATCATATCAAAAAGTTTGTAAGGTGTAAAGACTGTTCCATTTCCGACAGAACGCTCGGGGAAATACAAAGAAAAGCAAAGAAAAAAGTTTTAACCATGAATGATACGCGTACAAAAAATATCTTGACATTGCCGCCGTTTTCCGGTATAAATAAAAAAGATAAATTTAAACCAGAGAGGCAGGTGAAAAGATGTTTCGGATTTCCTGTAAGTAAGACAACAGAATCGCATATCGAAGAGACAGTGCCATACAGAGCCGCAGCGGTGAAGCGGAAGGGCGATGTTTTGTCTGTGATGACGCATCTTTATCGGGGGCGTTGTCCGGTATGTTTTGTGCAGGAAATTCTTAAAATCTTTTTTACTGGAAAAATATAGAAGGAAGTACGCGGCGTGCGATGCATGGCAGCGTGTATTCCGGAAGCAGGCAGTGTTTTTCTTGAAAAGATGTAAGAAATTACATCTTTTTTTGTTTTCAGGAAAGATCCGGCTGCCATAAGGTGCGATTTCCGGTGAATTTAAATGTCAGTGTTTTCCTGCACAGACTGGTGCTGTCTCTTTCATTTCAGAAGGAGGATTATGATACAGATTAAAAACCTGACAATTACACACCGCAAGGATTTGCGGGTTATTCTGAAAGATTTTTCCCTGGTACTGAACAGAGGTGACAAAGTGGCTCTGATCGGAGAAGAGGGAAACGGAAAGTCGACGCTTTTAAAACTCCTGTATGATCCGTCTCTGACGGAAGATTACGTAGAGTACACAGGTGAAATCAGAACAAACGGCGCGCGCATCGGATATCTGGCACAGGAACTGACAAAAGAACAGAAGAACAAAAGTATTTATTCTTTTTTTGCCGAAAATGAAACATTTTACTCCCGGACGCCAAAGGAACTCGGCACAATTGCCGGAAAGCTGGGGCTTTCCATGGAACTGTTTTATTCGGATCAGACGGTCGGTTCGCTTTCGGGCGGCGAAAAAGTCAAACTGCAGCTCGCTGCGCTCCTGATGGAAGAGCCGGACGCACTTTTTCTGGATGAGCCGTCAAACGATATTGACATCCGTATGCTGGAATGGCTGGAACGGTTTATCAGAGAAGCGGATGTGCCGGTGCTCTTTATCTCTCATGATGAGATGCTGCTTGAACAGACGGCAAATAAAATCGTGCACCTGGAACAGATAAAGCGGAAGACGGAATGCCGCCATACGATCGCGGCCATGGATTACCAGACTTATGTAGAGAAAAGAAGCCAAGGGCTCGCACGTCAGGAACAGATTGCACGAAAAGAGCGAAGTGAATACGAAAAACAGCAGGAACATTTCCGGCAGATACAGCAGAAGGTGGAACATGAGCAGAGAGTCATTACCAGGCAGAATCCACATGGCGGCCGCCTGTTGAAAAAGAAGATGCACGCGGTCAAATCCATGGAACGCCGTTTTCAGAAGGAGGCAGAAGCGTTTACAGAAATTCCCGACACAGAAGACGCGATGTTTATCAGACTGAGTGAAAAAGCGGCCATACCACACGGGAAGCGCGTTCTCGATTTTTACCGCAGGGAATTGAGGGCGGGAGAGCGGGTGCTCGCGCGGGAAATCCGCCTTTCGGCGCAGGGGCCGGAGCATATCTGCATCACCGGAAAAAACGGCGTGGGAAAGACGACCCTGCTAAAGGAAATCGCTGCAGAACTCCTGGGGCGCAGGGATATCAAAGCGTTTTATATGCCGCAGAACTATGAAGACATCCTTAAACCGGGCGACACGCCGGTGGGTTTTCTCTCGGAAAGCGGAAACAGAGAAGAAATCAGCAGAATCCGTACCTTTCTGGGAAGCATGAAATACACGGCGGATGAGATGAGTCATCCGGTGGCAGAACTCTCGGGCGGTCAGAAAGCCAAGCTTCTGCTTTTAAAAATAAGCCTGCTCGGCTCCGACGTGCTGATTTTAGACGAGCCGACCCGGAATTTTTCCCCGCTTTCAGGTCCCGTCATCCGCAGGATGTTTGCGGAATACCAGGGGGCAGTCATCAGCATTTCCCATGACAGAAAGTATATCAATGAAGTCTGTACGGCAGTTTATACGTTGACAGAAAATGGGCTGGAGAGGACAACATTTGACAATTTTATGAAATAACATTAGAATGAAAAACATCCTATACGGGAATGATTCGGTCAGAGGGGATGTACGATATGAAAAAATTAGCGAACCGGCTCTTGGGAAGGCTCAGCATGGTGGCGGTATCCATTCTGCTCCAGGTCTTCTGGCTGTTTCTGGTACTGTGGGAGTTTTCCTACCAGTTTACCTATGCCAACCTGGCAATCCGCGCAATGGCCATTATCGCGGTGCTTGTCATTGTCAACAAATGGATTAATCCGGCAAATAAACTTTCGTGGACTTTTCTGATCCTGCTCTCACCGATCTTCGGACTGCTTATCTACGTTCTGTTCGGCCGGTCCGGCCTTACAAAGCGGACGAGACAGCGGATGGATGCGGTCAACAAGGAGGTGGAAGCCTGTATCGTGCGGGACAGGCAGGCCCAGGAAATGCTGCGTGCCAGAAATCTTTCGGTGTACGCCCAGTCAAAATATATCAACGACTGGGCCGGGTTTCCGCTCTACCGGAATACGGGAACCAATTATTATAAGTGCGGTGAAGACATGTTTCCAGCCATGATCAAAGCGCTTGAGGAAGCAGAGCATTTTATTTTTCTGGAATATTTCATTATCAATGAAGGGTATATGCTGCGGGCGATCGAGGAAATTCTGGCACGCAAGGCAAAAGAAGGCGTGGATGTAAGGCTGATTTACGACGACGTCGGCTGTATCAGCACACTGCCGCCAAAATACTATAAAAAACTACAGGCAATGGGCATCCGGTGTGCGGCGTTTAATCCGTTCCGTCCGATCATCTCGGTTGTCATGAACAACCGGGATCACAGAAAAATCCTCGTGACGGACGGAAAGGTGGGATTCACCGGCGGCATCAATCTTGCGGATGAATACATCAATAAAATAGAACGTTTCGGCTACTGGAAGGATACGGGTATCCGGATCGAAGGGGAGGCTGTCTGGAGTCTGACTTCCATGTTTCTTGAGATGTGGAATTATATTACCCGTTCCACGGAAGATTACAGGGCATTTCTGCCGTCTGTCTGCCAGACCGGGCCGTTTCCGGATGACGGGTTTGTGCAGCCGTATGGCGACAGTCCGCTGGACCATGAATACGTCGGTGAAAATATTTATCTGAACATGATAAACCGGGCAGAAAAATACGTCTACATTTTTACGCCGTATCTGATTATTGACAATGAAATGCTCACAGCGCTCAGCAATGCGGCCAAGAGCGGCGTGGATGTGCGGATTGTCACACCGGGGATTCCGGACAAAAAGATCATTTTTCTTCTTACGCAGTCCTACTACGCCCCGTTATTGCGCGGCGGCGTAAAAATATATCAGTACACGCCGGGATTTCTTCACGCAAAATGTTTTGTGAGCGATGACGCGGTCGCGACGGTCGGCAGCGTAAATCTGGATTTCCGCAGTCTCTATCTGCACTTTGAGTGTGGTGTATTTCTGTATCAGTCACGCGCCGTGACACAGGTAAAAGAAGACTTTCTGGAAGTATTTGCCTGTTCGGAAGAGATAACGCTGGAATTCTGCCGGAACCGGCATCTTGCGATACGCATGGCCCAGAGCGTATTAAGACTGTTTGCACCATTGCTCTGACAGGAAAGAATGGAGGATTATATGGCTGTACATGCGTTTTACCCCGAAAGTGTTTCTGCCCCCGGCAGCCCTCCATTCCGTCAGGGAGGGTCCGGGAATATCGGCATGGCATTTTACTGGGAAAGAACAACAGGCGGCGCAAGGCTTCTGCGCGCCTTTGGTTTTGCGTCGTCCGTCGTGCTTCCGGACGAGATCGACGGTGTTCCGCTGACAGAGATCGGAGCATACTGTTTTTCAGAGAGCAGGCATCTTCCGGATACATTTCTGCGCTCGCAGACAGAAGAACTGGATGATATGCGTGAACTTTCGGGCAGATATATAGAAGCGGTTTCGCTTCCGGATACCGTGCAGAAAATCGGAAACCTGGCTTTTTATAACTGTACTTCCCTAAAAGTACTTACAGTCGGAAAACACATGGAATCGCCCGGGAGCGATGTTTTTATGAACTGTCAGAAGCTGCGCCGGATCATTCTGCGCTGCGGCGTAAGGGAGAAAAGCGGGATTCGTCCGATTTTAAGCCGGATCTCCTGGGAAATTCTGATTACGTTTCAAAAGGACAAAAACACAGAGGCGGAGCTGCTCTTTCCGGAATATTATGAGAGTTATGACGAGATCGCGCCGGCTCATCTGTTCGGGCGGAGCGTGACAGGAGAAGGATTCAGAGCCAGACAGTGCTTTAAGGACAATGTGACCGATTTTGCACAGTATGATCTTATTTTCCCGAAAGCATGTGTGGAGGAACCGGTCGGGACATTGTGCCGTTTTGCGCTGTGCCGCCTCAGGTATCCGACTGATTTAAGTGCAACGGCCAGGGAAAGATACGCCTCTTTCCTGCGGGAACATGATGCCGTTTTATGCCGGATGGCAGTGGAAGCCAGGGATATGGAACAGGTGCGTTTTTTATGTGAAAACGGATGGATGGGGCGCGAAGCTCTCGAACAGGGTATCCTGGCGGCCGGGAAGGCGGACTGGGCAAAAGGAGCAGCCGGTCTTTTGCGGTTAAAAGAAGAATTTTTTCCGCAGGAGATACAAAGCGATCCGTATACATTTGATGATTTTTAAAAGGAGATGGGATGCAGCACATACAGACACAGGAAGAGTGGGAGAGTGAGATGGCAGTAAAAGTTCTGTCATTTGTCCGGAATGAAATATATCTCGATCTGCGTTTTCTGGATATCGCACTGTCCGCCCTTCCTTATAAAACAGATGATTCCATACAGACATTTGCCACGGACGGCGCATACCTATCCGTTTCGCCCGCGCAGGTACTGCGGGTCTTTAAGCAGAACGCCCCTTTTCTCAACCGGCTGTATCTGCACACCATCCTGCACTGCATTTTTTCCCATCTCTGGACGGCACCCAAAGACGTCTGGTCTGCGCCGGCGCGCGTTTATCTGTGGAACATCGCATGCGATATCGCGGTGGAATACACAATTGACGGGATGGGAAAGCCCTGCACCAGACGCATTTTAAGCTGGATACGGGAAAAAATATATGCAAAACTAAAAGAAAACAATAGTGCCGTGTCGGCCGCTGCAGTCTACCGGATGCTTTTATCCTGTCAGGAAGAAGAGCTTGCGAAGCTGGAGCGGGAATTTTACACCGACGACCACAGGTACTGGCCAAAACGGCAGGACAGCGAAGCGAAGCAGCAGGCGGCAGCCGAAAATCGCAGCAAATGGAATAAAATTGCCCGACAGACGCAGATGGAGCAGGAAAGCCGCGGGAGAGAGAACAATGAGGGAGAAGATCTGTTGAAAACCCAGCTTGCCGTGACAAAGAACAGAAGGAGTTACCGGGAATTTCTGCAGAAATTTGCCGTATTAAGGGAAGAACTGCGCTGTGATCCCGATGAGTTTGATTTAAATTATTATACTTATGGCCTGAAACTTTACGGAAATCTGCCTTTTATCGAGCCGATGGAGAGCAGGGAAGTCAGAAAAATCCGGGAATTTGTTATCGCGATTGACACCAGCTATTCCACCAGCGGGGAGCTTGTGGAACAGTTTTTAGAGGAAACGATCGGTATCTTAAACCAGCACGACAGCTTTTTTTCCGACGCAAAGATACGGATTTTACAGTGTGACAACGCGGTGCAAAAGGAAACCGTCATCTCCAGCGATACGGATTTCCGCCGTTTTCTCGAAACGCTGCAGCTGACAGGCGGTGGCGGAACGGACTTCAGACCGGTTTTTTCGTATGTCGACGAACTCATAAAAAGCGGGGTGTGTAAAAATCTTTCCGGTCTGCTCTACTTTACGGACGGCAGGGGAATCTATCCCAAAAAACGACCGGATATAAAGACGGCCTTTGTTTTTCTGGACGACTATGACTCCGGAACGGTTCCGCCGTGGGCGATAAGGCACCGGTTTGAAGCCAATCTTCGAAAATAGTTGCTTTTCCGTGGAAAGATCAGTATAATGTACATACCGGTTAGGGAGGAGTAGGGTATGCCAGAAAAGACAAGCGCCGAAGTGCTGATCGGCGGTAAAGTATATACACTCAGCGGCTATGAGGGAGAAGAGTATCTGCAGCGGGTGGCCAGCTACATCAACAGCAAGATCAATGAATTTGACAGTATGGATTCGTTCAGACGATTTTCCGCCGATATGAAGGCCACGCTGCTCCAGCTCAATATCGCAGACGATTATTTTAAGGCGCGGGGTCAGGTAGAAAAGCTGGAACGTGAAATCGAGGCAAAAGACAAAGAAATATACGATCTGAAGCATGATCTGATTTCCAGCCAGATCAGGTCGGAGGGCGACGAGAAGACGCTGAAGGAGCTTGAGATGCAGAACAAAGATCTGCTGCTCAACAAGGCAAAGCTGGAGGCATCCTTAGAGGAGGCCCTGCTCGGAAAGCTGCCGGAGAAAAAGAAAAATTAAAGAACGTACATACGGGGGCGGAGAGCATATTTTCGTCCTCCTTTTTTATTCTTTCTTTTGTAAGCAGCAGGCAGATATTTCTAATCGAGTATAAATTTAAGAACACTATAATTCTATGTGCGGAATTAACAGACGGACTGTTACTTTCACATACAACAAGATATGAGTTTTAGTACATATATGGTATACAGGGAAAGAGGAGAAGGGATATGGGGGAAAAGAAGCAGGAAAAGAAAAGGATGGAGCTTCTGGCACCGGCCGGTTCGATGGAAATATTTAAGGCCGTCCTGCGTGCGGGGGCGGATGCGGTTTATCTGGGAGGAAACCAGTTTGGCGCACGCGCATACGCAGATAATTTTACGGAGGAAGAGCTGCTGTGGGCAATCGATGAGGCACACATCCATGGCCGGCGCGTCTATCTGACGGTAAACACACTGTTTAAAGAGGATGAACTGGAAAAGGAGTTATACCAGTATCTTCTGCCGTTTTACAGGCAGGGGCTGGACGCGGTGATCGTCCAGGACACGGGTGCGCTTTCGCTGATCAGAGATGCGTTTCCGGGTATGAAAATACATGCAAGTACACAGATGACCATTGCGGGGACTGCGGGCGCTTCTTATATGAAGGCACTCGGAGTGGACCGCATCGTTACGGCGCGGGAACTCTCTTTAGAAGAAATACGGGAAATCCATGAAAATGTGGACATTGAAATTGAGAGCTTTGTACATGGCGCCCTGTGCTACAGTTACTCCGGCCAGTGCCTTTTCAGCAGTATGCTCGGCGGAAGAAGCGGGAACCGGGGACGCTGTGCACAGCCCTGCCGGCTGCCCTATGAAGTCTGCGACAGCGGTAAAAACAAGCTTCCCGGGCCTGGGCTTTACCCTTTAAGCCCGAAGGATCTGTGTGCGATCGACTATCTTCCCAGACTCGCGGCAGCCGGAATTACATCGCTTAAAATAGAAGGAAGAATGAAGCAGGCAGAATACGCCGCGGGAACGGTGTCCGTCTACCGCGATTACCTCGACCGCCTCAGGGAAGGGGAGAACGTATCGGATAAAGACAAAGAAAAGCTGGCAGCGCTGGGCAGCCGGAGCGGTTTTACCGACGGGTATTATTTCCGGAAAAACGGAAGTGGAATGATCACATTTTCAAAACCGAACCATAAAAAAGAAAATGAAGAATTACACCGGGAAATCAGGGAAAAATATGTACGCCCCAATCTGCCGGAGATGGAATTAAAAGAAAAAATCAAGGGAATCTTAAGATTAAAAAAAGATTTTCCTGCTATACTGGAATTATTCTGCAATCAATTTACCGTCTGTGTTTCTGGCGATATCGTACAGGCGGCGAAAAGTCAGCCGCTTTCGCGGGAAAAAATTGAAACCGGCATGAAAAAGACCGGAAATACCCCGTTTGTGTTTCAGGAGCTTGCAATCGAAGCGGAAACCGATATTTTTCTCCCTGTGCAGTCCCTGAACAGCCTTAGGAGGAATGCGCTGCAGAAGCTCTCCGGGACGCTTACGGCAGGATATCGGAGAAGTGCGGCGGAAACGTTTTTTCCGCAAGCCTCAGACGAAACCAGAGAAAACAGGGCGAAAAGTACAGCCATTCTTCCAGAAGGTTCTGCGCCTGTCATGGAGAAGAAACATGCACTGCGTCTTGCCGTCTCGATTGAACAGCGCACACAGCTTGCGGCAGTGCTCGCATATGATTTTGTAAACGATATTTATCTTGACAGCGGAGCCTGCATGAGAGAAAATCTTCTGAAAGAGCTTGCAGAAGAGACTGCCGCTGTCCACAGGCACGGAAAGAAGTTCTATTATATTCTGCCGGCCGTTTTTCGCAACGAAACACATGCCTTTTACCGGAAAAATGCCGAAAATCTCTGTGCGCTTGGGATTGACGGCTTTGTTGTAAAGAGCTTTGACGCCGCCTGGGCTGCGGAAAAATTGTTTCGCGGTACACCGCTTATCCTTGATCACAGCCTTTATACGTACAATAACAGGGCAAGGCAGGTCTTTGCAAAACTGCCGGTGCTGAGGGACACGGCGCCGCTTGAGCTGAACCGCCGCGAACTGGCAGGGAGGGAAAACCGCAATTCGGAAATACTGATTTACGGTTATCTGCCTTTAATGACGTCCGCGCAGTGTATCCATGCCAATATCGGGCGATGTGACCAGGAATCGTCCCTCCTTTACCTTAAAGACCGGTATGGCGTGTATTTTCCAGTCAGAAATTACTGTGACACCTGTTATAACGTTATTTATAATTCGCAGCCGCTGATGCTTTTTGATGCGCGGGAAGAGCTGCAGAAAATGGGAATGACGGCATACCGGGCTGCGTTTACGCTCGAGAGCGAAAAAGAGATCCGCTCCGTTTTAAATCTCTGCCATGAGACGTTTCTCTGTGGAAAAAGGTGGGAAAAAGAACGGATGGCGCAGACATATACCAAGGGACATTACAAGCGAGGAGTAGAATAACCGTATGACGAATCTGATCGTGGAAATCACAAAATATCTGATGATGTTTTTGTTTGCACTCTATACGTATGAATGCTTCGCGGCATTCCGTGGAAAACTGGACGCGGAGAAAAAAAGCGGAATCTTCAATCGTCAGATTTTTCTGATGTATCTGATTCATCTGAGCGCGTTTCTGGCCATCTATGCAGTGACGGACGACATCCTGATGGTGTTGTTCTATTTTTTCCAGGTAGTACTCATCTCCATTATCCTGACCTGTTATCAGATGTTTTACGGCAGGGCGTCAAGACTGGTCGTAAACAATATGTGCATGTTGATATTATGCGGTTTTATTATGCTTACCAGACTCTCCGTGGATAAGGCTGTGCGGCAGTATGTCATCACTCTGGCTGCAGTCGTTCTGGGGCTTATTATACCGGTGCTGGTGCGGAAGCTTCGGTTTCTCAAAAAGCTGACCTGGCTTTATGCGGCGGTCGGAATCTTAAGCCTGCTTGCCGTCGCCTTTTTCGGCTCAACCAGCTATGGAGCAAAATTATCCGTCACCATCGCAGGATTTTCCCTGCAGCCGTCAGAGTTTATCAAAATCATTTTTGTTTTCTTTGTGGCATGCATGCTTCATGAGAAAACGGATTTCGGACAGGTATGCGCAGCGACGGCGGTCGCCGCGGCACACGTACTCATCCTGGTTGTCTCAAAAGATTTAGGAGGAGCGCTGATTTTTTTTATCACCTACCTGGTGATGCTGTATGTGGCGACGCGGAAACTGTTTTACTTTGCGGGCGGTCTGCTCTCCGGGAGCATTGCGGCCGTGATCGCCTACAACATTTTTTCCCATGTCAGAGTGAGGGTGGTTGCGTGGCAGGATCCCTTAAGCGTTATCGAAGATGAAGGGTATCAGATCTGCCAGTCGCTGTTCGCCATCGGTACGGGCGGATGGTTTGGAATGGGACTCTATCAGGGGACGCCCAATAAAATTCCGGTTGTGGAAGAGGACTTTATCTTTTCCGCCATTTCGGAGGAGCTCGGCGGTATCTTTGCACTCTGTCTGCTGATGGTGTGCGTAAGCTGTTTTCTGATGTTTTTAAACGTCGCGATGCAGATGAAAGATCAGTTTTATAAACTGATCGCGCTCGGACTCGGTACGGTTTACGGATTCCAGGTATTCCTGACGGTCGGCGGAGTGACAAAATTTATTCCGTCAACGGGAATCACACTGCCGCTCGTCAGCTATGGGGGAAGTTCCCTGATCTCGACCATGATCATGTTTTCAATTATTCAGGGACTGTATATCTTAAGACAGGATGAAGGAGAGTTACATGACAAAACAAAACAGAACACAGCAAAGCAGGACAGTCCCCGACAGAGAAGAAAGCGCAGGGATGAAGACGGAATCGACATCGAAGACCTCTCGTAAGTCCGGAAAGCAGAAAAACAGAAAAAATCGTGAATTTGCCGTGATCGCCTACGCATTTCTCGCTCTGTTTTTCTGTCTTATGGGTTATTTTACCTGGTTTCAGTTTACAGAGAGCGAAAAATTTATCAACAGCCCCTACAATAAGCGCCAGGATCTGTTTGCAAGAAGCGTCATCCGGGGCGAAATCCGGGCTGCCGACGGTACGGTTCTGGCCGACACCGTCACGGACAGCGAGGGAAACGAGACGCGCAGATATCCATATGGGCGGATTTTTTCTCATGTCGTGGGTTATTCGGAAAACGGCAGATCGGGAATCGAATCACAGGCAAATTTCAGTCTGCTGCGCTCCAATATCTTTTATGGGGAAAAGGCTTTAAGCGAGATACAGGGAGAAAAAAGCCCCGGAGATAATGTAACGACGACCCTCAGCTATGAACTGCAGCTCACGGCGTTTGACGCGCTGGGCAGTTACCGGGGCGCCGTCGTGGTACTGGAACCGTCCACCGGAAAAATTCTTGCAATGGTATCGAAACCTGACTTTGACCCGAATACGATCGGCGCAGACTGGGAAAACCTTGTCTCAGACGAAAACAAGGACGCCGTTCTGTTAAACCGCGCAACACAGGGACTGTATCCGCCGGGATCAACGTTTAAGATCATTTCGACCCTCGCTTATATCCATGAGCACCCGGACTACGAAAGCTATACTTATCATTGTACGGGAGAGCATACAGTCGGAAACCAGACGATCCACTGTTACAATAACCGTAGGCATGGGGAGCAGAATCTGAAAGAATCGTTTGCCAATTCCTGCAATTCATCCTATGCATCCCTGGGGCTGGATCTGGATCTGGATCGTTTTTCGGAACTCTGCGACAGTCTTCTTTTTAATACAGCCCTGCCGACTACGTCTGAATCATCCAAAAGCAGCTTTGTTCTCACAAACGGCGCAGGCGCAGGCACTGTCATGGGAACGGCTATCGGGCAGGGAAAAACGCTTGTGACTCCGTTTCACATGGCGCTTATCACGAGCGCCATCGCAAACGACGGCGTTCTGATGCGACCTTACGTCATCGATCATGTCACGGACGCAGACGGCGGCATGGTTGAACAGATGAAACCGGAAGAATACAAAAGCCTTCTCTCGCCGGAGGACGCCGGTATTCTTAAAGATTATATGCGCGCCGTGGTAGAAAACGGCACGGGAGAAAAGTTAAAAAGCGATGCTTACACGGCGTACGGCAAGACTGGCTCGGCAGAATTTTCATCCACCTCAAAAGCAAGTCATTCCTGGTTTGTGGGCTATGCGCACAGGGACGGAGCGGCGGATATCGCCGTTTCGGTGATCGTGGAGGATTCCGGAGTGGGGAGTGAATATGCAGTTCCGATTGCCAGGGAGATTTTTGACGCATATTATAAACAGTAACAGTCTGATACGATACGGATAATGAGCGGAACAGTTATGAAAAACAGGCAATCCTGAATAACAGTTGCGCGAAGATTCGAAAAGTATTATACTGGATTTAAATTGAAACCACATCAGGAGGGAGAGCGATGATAGAAGCGACAAGCTGTGGTGGTGTGGTAATATTCCGTGGCAAGATACTGCTTTTGTATAAAAATTATAAAAATAAATATGAGGGCTGGGTTCTGCCGAAAGGGACGGTGGAGCCGGGAGAGGAGTACAAAGACACGGCCGTCAGGGAGGTTCTGGAAGAGACCGGTGCAAAAGCCGGTATTATCAAATATATTGGAAAGAGTCAGTATAGTTTTACCGTTCCGGAGGATACCGTGGAGAAAGAAGTTCACTGGTATCTGATGATCGCAGACAGTTATTACAGCAAACCACAGCGTGAGGAATTTTTTGTGGACTCCGGGTATTACAAATTTCATGAAGCTTACCATCTGCTGAAATTTTCAAACGAAAAGCAGATTCTTGAAAAAGCATACAACGAATATCTGGGATTGAAAAAAAGTAATTTGTGGGGCAGCCATAAATATTATTGAATGTGAGGATTTTACATGGTATGGTATGAAAAGTTATACGTCGGTGAGAGTATCATACATAAGAAAAACAAGGTCATATGGAAAATCCGTCATAATGCAGGCCAGATCGGTGTTTATGTGATTACGCTTGCTTCAAATGGGAACAATCTTTTAGATATTATTCCGGCGGCGGAGCTTCTGCAGAAGGCCTACCCGAAAAAAAATCTCTGTGTTGTCGGACTTGCGAAAGGGTACGACGAAGCGGTTGAGGTGGCGGCTTCCATCGTGGATGAAGTCTATCAGAAAACGGGGGGATTCGCCGTCCGGGAGTTTCTGAGCGCGGGAGAGAAAAGGAAAGAGACGGAATGGCAGTAATACTATTTCTATTAAAAGTGATCGGTGGCATCCTGCTTGCCGTTCTTTTGTTTCTGGTTCTGCTTGCGGCGCTGGTTCTGTCTGCACCTGTCTCCTATGAGTTCTATGGGAAAGCAGAAGAGCATTTCAGCCTTGGCGGGAAGGTGAGCTGGCTGTTTCGGATATTGTCCGTGCGTTTTTCCTATGAAGGAAAAAATCTCACCTCAGAAATCCGTATTTTTGGAATCCGGAAAAAAACAAAAACACAGACAGAAGATGTGTTGTCGGAAGAAGAGGGCGCAGATGTTTCTGGCGTCCCTCAGAAAATAAAAAGACAGGCCAGTGAAGACAAAAACATTGCGCCGGAGCCGGGCAGGGTAAAAACCGGAGCGGATGAAAACAGAGCCGGAAGCGGGAATGGGACAAAGACCGGCGCGCGCGAAGAGGCAAAAGGGCAGAAAGGGAAAAAAATCCGCCCGTCAAAAAACGGCGGCGATGAAAAAAAATCCGGAAAAAAGGAGACAATAAGTGAGCGGGTCTTAAATATCCAGAACAGGATAAAACAGATTCCGCAGAAAATACACAGTATTCAGAATCAGATTCTGGACGAAACGGCAAAAACGGCTTATGGTCTGATGTGGTCTGAACTTCTTTTTCTTTTTAGGCATTTCCGTTTCCGGAAGATTCAGACAGATCTGACGTTTTCACTCAGCGATCCGGCATGGACCGGAGCTGCTCTCGGCATTCTGGCCACGCTGCCGTTTCTGTATCGCTATGACGTAAATGTTTATCCGGACTTTGCGTCGGATACCTGGTATGCGCGCGGAACATTCTGCGCAAAAGGACATGCACACCTTCTCCATCTGCTGGTCAGTGCATTTCGTCTGTGGAGAAAAAAAGAGCTGCGTGTTTTTGTAAAGCGGCTTTTGAAATAAAGTTGATCAAAGAGAAAGGCAGGTTATTGATATGTCAGACACAAGTTTCAATTCGACCGTAGAATCTTTATTTAAAGGGATGGACAGTTTTATCACTACAAAGACCGTTGTGGGAGACGCCGTCCATATCGGCGATACCATTATTTTACCGATGGTGGACGTCTCATTCGGGGTTGCGGCGGGCGCATTTTCACAGGAAAAGAAAAATAACGGAGCGGGAGGGCTCGGCGGAAAGATTATGCCCAGCGCGGTCCTCGTCATCCAGAACGGCACGACAAAGCTGGTAAACGTTAAAAACCAGGACGGAATTACCAAAATACTCGATATGGTTCCCGACTTTGTAAACAGATTTACCTCAAAGAAAAAAGAGGCGGATGAGACGGTGGACATCGCCGGCACGGAAGCAAAAGAAGCGGCGGGAAAAGAAATGGAAGAGATCTTAAGCGAATCCATAAACAAAAAAGAATAAGTGTAGTGAACTTCCCAAAAAGCATATATTGATAGTGATATATGCTTTTTTGGTGTCAGAATGAAACGAATCATCGGATTTGGCCTTTTTTGTTTTTCCATGGGAATGCTGGTTATGCTGGTCATTCATAACCGTCTGATCGGTTTTATCCTGATCGCGGCCTGTATGCTGGCAGGATATTATATTTTCAGCTGTGACTGCTGAGGGGACCGCCCGGTTGTCTTTCTCCTTAAAATACGATATAATAACAGGCAGTATGGGAGGCTGTTATGATAAAGTTTATTTATGTGATACTGATGAACCTGTTTCGCGCGCCTTATATGATTCCCAAAATGCGCAGGGAGGCTGACCATCCCGAACGATATCCGGAAGAAGAGCGCTATGAACTGGCAAGGCATGTCATAAGACTGATGAAGATCACGGGCGGTATTTACACGAAAGCTTTCGGGACGGAAAATCTTTCCGAAGAAGGCGGATATATGATGTATCCGAATCACCAGGGCAAATACGATGCGCTGGGCATTATCCACGCACACAAAAAGCCTTGTTCTCTTGTCATGGATAAGGCCAGGTCAAATACGATCCTGGTCCGTGAGTTTGTCGATCTCGTCCAGGGAAAGCGCCTTGATAAAAAAGATGTCCGCCAGGCACTGACGATTATCAACGAAGTTTCCGAAGAGGTAAAGCGGGGAAAGCGCTATATCCTCTTTCCGGAAGGCGGATATGAATTTAACAACAAAAACCGTGTATGCGCCTTTAAAGCGGGAAGTTTTAAGATCGCGTTAAAGACCAGGGCGCCGATCGTCCCGGTGGCTCTGATCAATTCCTACAAGGTTTTTAACAGTTTCAGGCTCGGACCGGTCAGAACACAGGTCCATTTCCTGAAACCGATTTTTTATGAAGAATACAGAGGGCGAAAGACGCAGGAGATCGCTCTGCTGGTGCAGGAGCGCATTCAGAAGAAAATAGACGAAGTACTGAAAGTGACACAGTAGAAAAAGTATAAAAAAAGAGTGCAAAGCACTCTTTTTATACTTCGCGCAGTTTTACATAACCGGCTGCGGCCCTGCGGCGGTCATCCTCGATCGCAGCGTAGTGTTTCCTGGTTGTGTTGACGTCTTTATGCCCCAGCACATCGGCGACAAGGTAGATATCGCCAGTCTCCCGATAGAGTGAGGTACCGTACGTGCTTCTCAGTTTGTGCGGCGTGATGTGTTTCAGATTTGTGATCAGTTTTGCATATTTTGCGACGAGATTTTCCACCGAACGCACGTTGATTCTCCGGTTCTGCATGGAGAGGAAAAGTGCGTTGGCACTTCCGTCCTGCGCCGTGATTTTCTGACGCTCTTCGAAATAGGAGAGCAGCGCAGCGCGCACTTCGTCTCCAAAGTAAACGACGACTTCAGCTCCGCCCTTGCGGTGAACTTTGATCCCGTTGTTCCTGAAATCAACGTCAGTGATGTCGAGTCCGACGCATTCCGAGACGCGGATTCCGGTTCCCAGCAGGAGCGATATCATCGCCACATCTCTTACCCTGGTTTTTTCATGATATTTTTTCTGGCGTTCCGTTAAGTTTTCTCCCGATTCAACTTCATCGAGCAGAAGAGCGATTTCATCCACATCCAGCCGTATGATATTCTTTTCATGGATTTTGGGCATGTCGACTTTGATTGCCGGATCGTTCCCGATCAGCTCATTTTTATAAAAATAGCGGTAAAAAGAGCGGAGAGAGGCCAGTTTTCGCTTAATGCCGCGCTCGTCATTTGTGTATTCAACGCCGTCCTTTTCGTAATATTTCAGATAGGAAAGATATTCCTCAATATCCATGGGAGTGATTTCTTCGAGAATGGATATCGGGATATCGCACATTTTCAGCTTACGGCATACGGGATTCACCGTCTGAAGGTATTCAAAAAAACAGCCGATATCGTAGGCATAGGCAAGCCGGGTCCGGGAAGCCGTCGTCGGTTCGATGCCGATAAAAAACTGTCGGCTGAATGAGGGAAGCTCCTCCATAAGTTTCCGTAATCTGACTTCATTTTTTATATTCACTTTTTCATAGTAAGCTTTTTCCTTCACAGTCCGTACCTCCTTGAAAACTATTTTACACCGTCCCTGCGCGGCGGCCATCCTTTTATATTTCCGTTTTGTATGGCGTGAAACATCCTTGCCTTAACGCCGGGATTGTCCAGGTTGATCTGCCGGATCAGATTTTTGGCATATTCTCTCCGTGTAATACCGTCCACCGGACAGGGATTTTTCACAACGGGCAGTTCGTATTTGTTTTTAAAGCCTCTGATATCAGCCTCTGAGACATACATCAGAGGACGGATCACCGTCAGATCCATGCGGTCGAGATAAGACCTGGGAGAAAAACAATGAAAACGTCCTTCGTAAATCAGGGAAAGCAGCATCGTTTCAATCATGTCATCCTGATGGTGGGCATAGGCGACTTTATTGCATCCCAGCTCTTTCACCGCAGTATTTAACGCGCCTTTGCGCATTTTCGCACAGAGGGAGCAGGGAGAAGACTCTTTGCGTTCCTCAAAGATAATGCGCGCAATATCCGTGTGGACAATGTGGTAAGGCACCTCGAGATCATGGCACAATTTCCTGATCGCAGACAGATCAAAGCCATCATATCCCAGATCAATTGTCACGGCAGAGAGCGTAAAATGCGCCGGATAAAAGCGCTGCAGATGTTTCAGGCAAAAAAGCAGGGCGAGAGAATCTTTTCCGCCCGAAATGCCCACGGCAATGTGGTCGCCTTTTTCGATCATACAATAATCATCGATTGCGCGGCGCGCAAAACTCATAAGCTTTTGTAGTTCCATAAATACCTCCGAAATGCTTTGCCTGTCGTCAGCTTTGCAGTTGTAAAATCCGGGAACAGGCAGTATAATATCTGTGCCGGAAAAATAATGATAAAAATAGTCCGGCAGGGGGGATATCTCATGAAATTTGTCATTCAGCGTGTCCGCAATGCATCCTGTACGGTGGATGATCGGGTGACAGGCGAAATCCGGCAGGGATTTCTCGTACTGATCGGAATATCCGATACAGACACCACCGAAATTGCCGATAAAATGATAAAAAAACTGATTGGCCTGCGTATTTTTGAAGATGCGAACGGAAAAACGAACCTGTCTCTGCATGATGTAAACGGCAGCCTTCTGTTGATTTCCCAGTTTACGCTGTATGCGGACTGTAAAAAAGGAAACCGGCCGTCTTTTATCCATGCCGGCCGGCCGGAGCCTGCAAACCGTCTTTACGAATACATCATTGAACAATGCCGGATGCAGATTTCCGTCGTCGAACGGGGCGTTTTCGGCGCCGATATGAAAATTTCTCTGTTAAACGACGGTCCGTTTACGATTATCCTGGATTCCGCCGAAATCTGTTAAACAAGGGAAATTATAACACAGGCGCTTCATTTTTGCAATAACTATTCGTTAAACTTGTGTTTCGCGAATAAATGCTGAAATCTGCCTTTTTCTCTTCTGTCCACACATAAATCGGGTTAAATGGCTTTCACAGTAAAAAGCCGGTCTGTGACCGGCTTTTCTTTATTTCTGTGCATCCATAATTTCACGAAATTTTAAAATCATATCGACGCAGCCGTCAATCCCAAGCTTTCCGGAGTCCAGCGTCAGATGATAGGTAGAAGAATCTCCCCATTTTTTGCTCGTATAATAATTATAGTAGCTGGCGCGTTGTTTGTCCTGCTTGATGATAAAATCTTTTGCCTTATTTTCGGTCATGTTGCCGCGTTTACAGACCATCCTGATCCGGTTTTCCATGGACGAATGGATAAAGACATTCAGGCAGTCGGGGTTGTCTGCCAACGCATAATCCGCGCATCTGCCGACAATCACACAGGACTCCTGCGAAGCGATTTTTTTGATGGCGTCAAACTGTGCGAGAAATACCTTATGATTTAAAGGCATATCCAGAAACGGCACCGTCGTGTAACCGCTCGTCGAATAGGTATCCATCACCAGAGAATACAGAAAGCTGTTCGTCGGCCTCTCGTCGTGATTCTCAAAGATCTCTTCACAAAAACCGCTCTCCTTTGCGGCGTGCTGCAAAAGCTCTTTATCGAATACCTTGATGCCAAGTCTCTCTCCCAGCTTATCGCCTACATCTTTTCCCCCACTGCCAAACTCTCTGCCAATCGTGTATACTTTGTTGCCCATAATAATACCACCTTTCACGATTTCTTTAATTCTATGCTATTATTATAATACATTCGAGGTTAAATTTAAAGAATTTTTTGAAAATAACGAAAACTGTTGTAATACTTTATTTGCGCGCGCAATGCGAAAACAGCCGTATGACTCTACAGCCCGCTGCGCTGCCGCAGAATGTTCAGAAGCTTCCTGAAATATTCCGGCAGAGGCGCAGAGACTTCGACATATTGTCCGCTCCGGGGATGCATAAATCCGATCGTCATCGCATGCAGCGTCTGTCCCTGCAGGGAAAACGCCCATTTTCTGCCGGAATACAGACTGTCGCCGAGCAATGGATGGCCGATGTCCGCCATGTGGACACGGATCTGATGCGTCCGTCCGGTTTCCAGTTCAAATTCTGCATAAGTATAATCAGAGAAGCGTTCCAGTACCCGGTAATGCGTTACCGCATCTCTTCCGTTTTTGGGATTCACAGCCATTTTTTTGCGGTCTGCCGGGTGCCGGCCGATCGGCGCACGGATAACCCCGGTGTCATCCTTTATATTCCCACAGACGATACCATGGTACCTCCGCGTCACGGTGTGTTCCTTGATCTGCTCTGCGATATGAACATGACTCTGGTCATTTTTACAGACGATAAGAGATCCGGTCGTATCCATATCGATGCGGTGAACGATTCCGGGCCGGATGGCTCCGTTGATTCCGGAAAGGCTGTCTTTGCAGTGATACATGACAGCGTTGACCAGTGTGCCGGAATAGTGGCCGGCCGCCGGGTGAACCACCATCCCTTTTGGTTTGTTTACCACCAGAAGATCTTCGTCCTCATAAAGAATATCCAGCGGAATATTTTCCGGCAAAATGGGTGTCTCCGCTGCAGCCGGGAATGTGACAGCGATCCGATCTCCTTTTCGGACATGGTAATTTGCCTTCTGGCAGGAATCATTTACCTTAACCTGGCTTTCCCTGATAATTTTTTGAAAAAAAGACCGCGACTGGCATACGTCACGGTCCTGAAACAACATGCTCAGATATTTGTCGAGACGCTCACCGTCGTGTTCCGGCCCGGCTGTCAGAAAAACGGTATCTTCTTTTTCTCCAGACATAATCCCTCGCTTTCTCACAAAATACGATCGAAATCTTGTTCTTTATAATAGAAAATACTCAGCACAACGAGAAGAAACGCTCCCACTGACACATAGATATCCGCCATATTGAAAATTGGAAAATCAATCAGAACAAAATAAAAAAAATCGACAACATACCCGTGCGCCGCCCGGTCAATCATATTTCCGACTGCCCCCGCAAAAAAGAGAACCGAAATCAGATACAGCGGGTAATAACGCCTTTCCGCCGGAATCCGCTTAAAATAGAGATAGAGCAGACCGATCAGTACGAAAAAAGTCATAATGAGAAAGATCCATCTCTGATTCTGGAAGAGACCAAACGCAGCTCCCCTGTTTTCGAGATAGCGTAGCTCAAATACATTCTGCCAGATCACAATCGGATTTTTTCCTTTCAGATAACGGACGGCAGCCGATTTGGTCAGCTGATCCATGACGATCAGAACGATGACAGGGATCGCGCCGGTCAGTCCCTTTTTTATCACAATATTTTTTTCCATAAATGCCTCAGTCCTTTAGTCCTGTCCTACACTTTCCGTCACCACAGACCGGATCCCCTGCAGAATCTGGTCGTCTGTCAGCTCTTTCCAGATATAAGCGCTTCCGGGTGCAGAAAGAAGGATGAACTTCACCTGATTTCCCTCCATCTTTTTGTCCGACTTTGTCGCCAGAAGTATTTCTTCCGGAGAAAATCCTGCTGCTTTCGCTTCAAATCCAAAAGACAGAAGACACTGTCTGATGTCTGTGAGTTCCTCTTTCGTGATATTTCCAAGATCAGATGAGATATGGGCGGCAGCAAGCATGCCAAAAGCGACACATTCACCGTGGCAGAGTGTAAAAGAAGAAAGCTTCTCAATCGCATGGCCGATCGTATGGCCGAAATTGAGAAGTGCCCTCTCCCCTTTCTCCTTTGGATCCCGCTCGACGACTTCCCGTTTGATGTTGCAGCTCCTGTAAATCATCTCTTCCAACACTTCTGGATTTAATGCAAGAATTTCATCCCTGCTCTGCTTTAGCCAGTGATAGTACGCGGCGTCTTTAATCAGTCCATGTTTGATAATCTCTCCCATCCCGGAGATGATCTGCTTTCTGGGCAATGTGCGGAGTGCGTTCAGATTCATGTACACAAGTTTCGGCTGATAGAACGCTCCGACCATATTTTTGTACTGGAGGAAATCGACGCCCGTTTTTCCGCCGATACTGCTGTCGACCTGTGACAGGAGCGTCGTCGGGACCTGAATAAAATCAATGCCGCGCAGATACGTCGCCGCCGTAAAGCCGGTCAGATCCCCGACAACCCCGCCTCCGAGAGCGACGAGAACGTCGCCGCGGTCAAAATGATTTAAAATCAGCGTTTCATATACGGATTCAACCGTATTTATGTTTTTGTTTTCTTCACCTGCCGGAAAACAGTGAACAATAACTTTCTGAAAGCAGGACTGTAACAGATGCTGCACTTCGCCGGCATAGAGATCGCAGACATTCGAATCCGTCACAATACATGCTTTCTGTCCCCTGCAATATCCGCGTTCTCTTAGTATATCCGGAAGGGCATAAAATCCCTCTGTGAGTTCAATTGTATAACATTGCCGTCCCTCTGACAGAACCGGTATGGATTTTGCCATAATCGGATTGCTCCTTTCTTATTTCACTGATAAAGAAGATATCTTATTTTCAGCCGTCCTTTTTTTGTCTGTCCCAGCGTCTGCTGATACAGAAACCGTCCATGTCCGCGCACGGAAACAATACTGCCGTCATCGCAGCAACGCGACGGATTTAAGACCAGTCTGCCGTCCACAAAAACTTTTTCTGCCCGAAACAGTTCCGCCGCCTGGCTGCGGGATAATCCATAAACACACGCCAGGACAGAATCCAGACGGGTCGAGGCGACAGTCCTCTCCTGTTCTGTAAATTCCTGCCGGACGGAAAGGCCGGACAGCGGTATTCGTTTCAGATTTACAGCCGTATGACGGATCTTATCCAGATTTTCCGCAAAAAAATCTGCGATTCCCTCTTCGCAGAGAAAAAAGGCGTTCCCGTCGTCGATTACAATATCCCCGACTTTTCCGCGGTCCACGCCCAGTGTCATCAGTGCACCCAGGATATCCCTGTGGCCGAACGGCTCTGCAAACTTCGGATGTGACGGACTGATTTTTAACGCCGCAATGGGATAATCCCACTCATAGGAAAGAGCATCAGGGATAAATGCAATCATCTGACGCTCTGCATGGGGGACACCGCCGAAACATTCTGTTTTCGTCACAAAAAGCCGCCCGGACTGGTGATAAATATTCTGTTCATTCAGATTCAGAAAGGCGCTGAAAAGTACAATTCCTTTTCTGTCCGCCTGTTTTGATAAATCAATCAGTTTTTTTCTGCACAATTCCTCTTCGTTCATAACCCTGTTCTTCTCTAAAATTCCGTCTGTATCCCTCTGGATTCAAAACTGTCCACCAGACCTAAGAAATCCCCCGAAATATCAACCGATGCCGGGGTGATAATAAATATGTAACTGGATATTTTCTGAAAATTACCACTGATCGCGAAACAGGAACCACAGGTAAAATCAATGATGCGCTGCGCGATCTCCACATCCAGCCCCTCGACATTCAGAATGACAGCCCGGTTATTAAGAAGCGTCTCCGTAATCTCTCTCGCATCATTCACGCTCGTCGGCTTGATCACACAGACCTCCAGACCGGATGCGGAAGTTTTTTTCACCGGACGAATGGGCGTTACCTTCGATGTGGATTTCGGCTTTTCATAAGAATTCTTTTCCGGATAGTCCTCTTCGTCCTCTTCTTCTTTTTTCTCTTTGCGCGCGGACTTTTTCGGCTTTACCGGCTCATCTTCATAATCATCCTCATAATCATAGTCATCGTTGTAATAATCGTCATCATCATCCGGATTCAGATGCAGAACTTCTAAAAATTTGTCTAAAACTCCCATTTATATTCTCGCTCCTGTGTCTATGCATTGCGCTTATTATAATTCCGCTCTCCGAAAATACCGGTTCCTACGCGCACCATTGTGGCTCCTTCTTCGATCGCGACAGTGTAATCTCCTGTCATGCCCATAGACAATATTTTCATAGATACATTATCTATGTTTTTATTTGCAATGTCAACAGATAATTGTTTCATTTTCCGAAAATGGACGCGGTTGTCCTCTGGATCCGACACATTTGGTGCAATCAGCATAAGACCTTTGATGCGCACATTTTCCAGTGTGGCGATTTCCTCCGTCAGAAGAATGGCGTCATTTGCGGAAATACCGAACTTTGACGCCTCTCCGGCCATATTTACCTCAATGAGAATCGGAACGATAATATGTTTTTTTCGCGCCTGAATATTGATTTCTTCGGCGAGACGATACGTATCGACCGAGTGGATCAACGCAGCTTTACCCACGATCTGCTTTACCTTGTTCCGCTGTAAATGGCCGATCATATGCCAGTTGATATCATCCGGAAGCTGGCCGGTCTTCTCACACAGCTCCTGCACATAATTTTCGCCAAAATCCCGCACACCTTCCTGGTAAGCTTCCTTGAGCAATTCCGCCGGCTTCGTCTTTCCGACGGCGATCAGAGTGACTTCTTCCCGTGCCCTTTCTGCCCGCTCACAGGCCTTAAGGATTTCTTTTTCTACAAGTGCAAGATTCTCTTTTAACATGTGATTCCTCCATCTGTTGATCGGCAACATTTTGTATGTTTAATAGATCAGTTCATTTTCCTTTATCTTTGTCCCGTCCAGAGCGATATGGTCGTACAGAGCGATACCGTAAGTCATGCCTGTCCGCACAATCGCATATTCTTCGTTCTGGTACAGGATATCAATTTGCTTAAAAACAGCATATCCTTTATTAATATTGTATACCCCTTTCAGCGTGGCGGTATCTGTCCCCACTGTATAGGCAGAACTGGAATCCGATTTTAGAATCCGGTCTCCAGCCGAAATTTTTTCTCCGTCGATATAATATTTTTCTCCGTTTTCATAATAAATGACAGGAATGATAAATTCCGTCGAGCGCTTTCCTTTTTCATCAAAGCGCTCGACGAGAAGGCCGTCGCTGTCCGAATCTCCGCCTTTCATAAAATACTCGGCGGGAATGGTATAAAACTCCTTTGTTGTAATTGAAGAATTGGGTATCTTAAGTCCGGTCTCCTCTTTCAGCAGAAGCTCAATTTCCAGATAACGGTCCCTTGCGTAGCGGATCATGGAACTGGCCAGATCCAGAATCAGATAATCCTGTCCGTCCCGCTGTATCAGCGTATATGAGGCATAGGAGATTTTTTCGTCTTTCAGAAAACGAAGTCTTAAGGTATCGTCGTCCGCAAGAGTATCGGCCAGTTCGGGCGGTACCGGCACAACAATCTGCCAGAGCTCACTGCAGATCATTTTGTAAGCAGCGTCCCCCGTCGCAATCGAGAGCGCTTTCCTGCTGCTGACCCGCTCATAAGTGGACTCTTCAAACATTTCCGGCGTAAAGGTGTCCACCGTCACATTTTCATATCCGTCGGAATAGTATACGACAATCCCGTCCATATCCGAAGAAACGGGATGGAATGTATTGCTGCCGACCGCATTTTTCGCATATTCAGAAATACTGTTCAAAGCGCTTAAACTTAACGCCTCATTCAGAGCCGAGTCGACATTTTCCTTAAAAGAATAAACGTTCAGAAAGTCCAGCGGGTCATACGTCATCTGAAACTGAAAAATCGTCTCTTCTATGTCGTTCAGATCTTCCGGGTCTATCGCCGTGACGTCCTGCGCCGCCTGCGCGATCATCTGCGCAATCTCGCCGTTTTCATCAACGGAGTATACCAGCGTACCGCTCTTTACCTTGGAAGCCTCCCTGACATAGTGATTTAAAGAGCCGGCATAATCGGAATAATAGACCTTTTCGTCCCGCAGCACCAGCCCTCTGTATACATTATTTTCGGCCATCGTTCCCTGCCCTACCTCATAGGCGGAAATATGAACAGTTGTCACGTAGGTATATACATTAAAAATAAGATATATAAAAATAATCACAAAAATGACAATACCTATATTGATATTGAACGGTTTTTTGTATTTTACAACCTTTTTGTTTTTGCCCAAAAATTTCCACCTCTTTAAAAACTCAACGTACCTATTCTATCATTTTATCTGACAAAAAACAACTTATACCGGAATAAAAATTGACAGAAAGGGCATACTGCTTATTGTAAAAGCTCCCGATTGCTTATCATCAGGAGTACGCGTTTATCGCGGACTCCGTGTCGGCGCCAGACCGCAGAGCGGGCTGTGTGCATCCGCCGGAGGTTCACAGAAATCCTTTTTAGGTATGGCGGCGCCGCACATGCTGGCATAGGGGTTACTGTGGAAGGAGGTTATCAGTATGAATACGCATTGGCTCGATTACACGCTGCTTGCACTGGTTATTATCGGTGCAGTAAACTGGGGATTGATTGGATTTTTCAGATTTGACCTGGTGGCATTTATCTTTGGCGACATGTCATGGCTGTCAAGAATCATCTATGCAGTCGTAGGAATCGGAGGACTGTATCTCATCAGTATGTTTGGGAGAATCCGTTCCATTGATCAGGCATAAAACAGGAAAGCCCTTTCTGGCATCCTGGGGAACGCGTCGGGAATCGGATACCTCCTCAGGATAAAAATGCACACTGTGGCGGATGAGGATGCGAAAGCTCACATATCCGCCACAGTGACTGTTGTCTATATGACTGTTGTCTATATGACATTTTGTGTGATTATAAGGAAATGACGATTTTTGCTTTCGCGCTCTCCGGAAGGCTGTTTTCATTCCGTGAAACGCTTAAGACAAATTTTACATTGTATTTTTCGCTGATCACATCCAGCTTCTGAATCGCGTAGCAGATCTCTTCGTCTGTCTCGATGCTGGCAATTGTGAGGAAACTGTCTAAATACATCTCTTCCAGATCGTTGTCCTGTGATACGATGCCACAGATAAAACCGAGAAACTGATCGCAGTCATCGATCGGGTAATCCGTGACATTGATTAACCGCACTTTATTGTTCAGTTCATACATATGCTTACGACTCTTGTCAAGATAAACAATATTGCCGGATGCGGATGCTACGGATGTGTTCACCCTGCTTAACAGTTCCTTTGTCTTACCTTTTCCTTTTTCACCTGAAATTATCTCTATCATGGCCATTTCCTCCTAGTAATCCTGCTTTTATCCGTATCCTTTGGAAATATGAATAAAAACAGTTGATATTGTAAAATAATTATAGTATATATGCACATAAAACACAACAATTTTTTTCCCTTTTCGGGAAACACATGTGTTTTCCGGTATCTTTTATGCCATGACCGTTCACTCTGCTGATCTGTCATGGCGCAGACTGCAGCACGCGCTATGCCCTCTGCAGCATTTCGTTCATCAGCTGATACAGATCTGCCCTGATCTGAGCCTTCAGGACGATTGATATGACAGGTTCTCCTGAGGCGTTAAGAGAATACAGCGCAAGGCAGTAACCGGCATCTCCCGTCGTCCCTGTTTTCCCCCCCACCACAGTAATCCCTTCCGGAGGCTCCGTCTGGCCGTTCATATACTGATTGGTATTTTCCCAGTTTTTTTCAACGACATTCCCCGCCGAATCCAGATAAGACGCATCGTAGGACTGAGCCCCGATCATATTGACAAATGTTTCATTCTGCACGGCTGCGCGCAGAAACAGATAAAGATCGTAAACCGAAGTATAATGATCCGGATCCGGGAGACCGTTCGGGTTGACAAAATGAGACTGCGTTGCGCCCAGAAGCTTTGCCTCCTCATTCATCAGACTGGCAAAAGCTTCCACGCTCCCGGAGATATGTTCGGCAATGACAATCGCGGCATCGTTGCCGCTGCGAAGCAGCATGCCGTAGAGAAGATCCCTGATCTTAAGGACGTCTCCCGTTTTCAGGTCACACTTTGAGGAATCCGCTGCCTGGTCAGCGGCATATTCACTGACAACCGCGGTATTGTCAAGATTGTCACAGTATTTTAAGGCGATATAGGCGGTGAGAATCTTGGTTGTGCTCGCCGGATAAAGTCTCCCGTAGATATTTCTGGCGTATATAACCGAATTGGAAGCCAGATTAAACATTCCCGCCCCCTCCGCTTTATCGGCACTTGTATCTTCCGTGCCAAAATCCGTGTCGTCTGTCACGCACAGGCCTTCGGAAAAATAATGCTGCGCTGTCGCTTCTTTTGTCACGGAAATCCCGACAGCACAGGCTGTCCCATAGACATCAAATGCGTCGTCAGACGCGACGGATTCTTTTCCGCACCCCATGCTCTGCAGCAGAATGCCAAGCGAAATGCAGACTGCGCAAAACCGTACCGCTCTTCTTTTTCTATTTGTACATCTCACGCCACTCTAAATCTCCTCTGTCCAATGATTTGATCAAAAGCTCTGCCGTTGCCAGGTTCGTCGCCAGCGGAATATTATGTGTATCGCAGATTTTTACGACATTGTTGACATCCGGCTCGTGCGATTTTGGCGTCAGAGGATCCCTTAAAAAGATGACAAGGTCGATTTCGTTGTGTTCGATCTGTGCGCCAAGCTGCTGTGCTCCGCCAAGATGGCCTGCCAGATATTTGTGGATGTTTAAATTTGTAACCTCCTCAATCAGTCTTCCGGTGGTTCCTGTCGCAAACAGGTCATTTTTACAAAGGATCCCTCTATATGCAATACAAAAATTCTGCATAAGTTTCTTTTTTGAGTCATGTGCAATCAGTCCGATGTTCATTGATGTAAAACCCCCTGTCGTTAATATTTTTTTGGCTGCAGGCCGACGTTTAAGACAAGTCCGATGCCGATATATAAAGACCATAGCGATGTAAGACCGTAACTGACAAATGGCAGTGTGACGCCGGTATTCGGCAGCATTCCGCTCGCCACTCCGATATTGACAACACTCTGAAAACCAATCAGGGCAGCCATGCCACAGGCAATCAGCCTGCCCGCCATGTCTTTTGCTTTCCTAGCAATAAATATACACTCTATCGTTATGAAAAGCAAGAGAATTATAATGACAGCGGTTCCCACAAAACCAAGTTCCTCCCCCGCCACCGCAAAGATAAAATCATTCTGCGGCTCAAGAATAAAATTACCGTTTTTCACGGAAGTCGAATCCGTATTATTAAGTCCCTTCCCCCATAACTGGCCGGATCCGATAGCCATAATTGAATTCTGCTGCTGATATGCGATATCCGGATAATCGTCCGGATAGAGCCATCCCATGATCCTTCCAATCTGATAAACACGGATAAACGGAACTTTATCCTGAATAATCAGAGACATCAGTATCAGGAAGGATGGGACGCTGACAGCCAGGATGCCGCCGACCACCCGGTAGCTTAATCCCGCGACAAACAGTAACGCTGCAAAAACGAGTGCGGTAATAATCGTCATGGACAGGTTCGGCTGTAAAACGATAAGGGCCAGAGGTATTCCGACAAGAAACAGAGAACCAAAGACCACACCGGCCGTGTTAATTTTTTCTTCATATTTCATAAAATAATAGGCAAAAAATAAAATCATCAGTACTTTTACCAGCTCCGACGGCTGAAACCGGAACCCGCCAATCTCAAACCAGCGCTGTGCGCCTTTGGAATCGGAGCCGACGGCTTTGACAAGAACCAGCATGGCGATCGAAAAAAAGTAGATCAGCCATGAAAAACGCAAAATAAAGCTGTAATCGATCACGGACAATACCAGCATTATGGCAATACCGGACGCAATACCGATAACCTGCTTTTTCTGGTCACCGGGGCTGGCACTGCCCACCAGCAGTGCCCCGATGACGCTCAAGGTCACAACGTACACGATTAATATAAATTTGAAATTCTTTAGTTTATATTGCTTCAGCATATGAATAACCCCGTTTTCTACGCCCTTTTTTTGTAATCTTTCAGTGTGACCCTGACTTCGATATCTTCCGGCTCGATATCAACATATTTTGTGATCACGGAGCCGATTTCGTGCCGAATCTGATTTATCGTATCGTCGTCCAGCTTTTGCTTTTCGGCTTCTATCATCAGTTTTAAGCGTTCTTTTGCAATTGTTTTTGAGGTCTGATCCCCCGCTGCAGGTCGAATCCGGTTCGTTTTTCTTGATCTATGACACATGTCACACCAGCTTTCCGGCTGTATTTTTGAAGAAAATCCTCGAAAAAATACTTTTACGCCTTATGTAATCTGGTATGGGTATGTCTTCCCCCGCAATCCTTCCTGCGATGTTACGGTAACACTCTTCCGAGACAGTGTGTTTTCCCATCACCGGTTCCCCGTGATTCTGACAGATGATAATATTTTCGTCTTCGAGAATCACACCGAGCAATTCCGCGTCCAGAAGATCACAGATATCCGGGATGTCCAGCATATCACCGTCCTTTACCATCTGTCTGTGAAAATTGTTGACAATCAGCCTGATGTCTTTTTTCTTTTTCTTTAAAATCTGCAGTACACAGTCTGCGTCGTGAATGGCAGCCACCTGCGGTGTCGTGACAACCGCCACGAGATCGGCGTCCGATGTGGCAAGGGTAAATCCATAGTCGATCCCGGCCGGACTGTCGATCAGAATGTAGTCAAACTCCTTTCTCAGATCGCAGAGAAGACGCTTCATCTGCTCTTCTTTGAGCACCGGTGTGGTGTCTTTGGAACAGGAAGAGGGAATAATCCACAGATTCTGATAACGCCTGTCCCTGATCAGCGCCTGTTTTAAGCGGCATTTCCCGGTCAGCACGTCCACCAGATTGTAAAGAATCCGGTTTTCCAGTCCCATTATCACGTCGAGGTTCCTTAAACCGATATCGGTATCCACCAATACCACTTTTTTATCTGACAGTGAAAGTCCTGCGCCGACGTTGGCCGTTGTTGTCGTTTTTCCAACGCCGCCTTTTCCTGAGGTAAAAGTGATCACTTCACCCATAATTAGGAAGACCTCCTGCTTATATAATATTGTAAAGCCCCTCCATAAGCGGCTTTACTGTGATAAAACCACCTTCGGCCGCTGCAATCCTTGCCGTAGGGGTCTTATTTCGTTTTGAGAAGAAACCGCCGCGCTCTTTTGGCAGCGGTTTTCCACAAATATTGCCGATACTGTATTCTTCCGGGGCAAATCCGAGTGCCGCGATAAACGCATCCTCTGCCCCGTCCGCACCGGCGTGCGCGCATCCTGAAAGATTGCCGAGCACGATGATATCCGACTTTGAGAACACACAGGCGCCCTTGGGGACGTCGCCGATGATGATAATACTCTTATCCGTCTCCAGCCGTTCCCCTGTTTTTAAATTTCCGTGATAAAAAGAACCGTTTACCTGTTTTTCATGGGATCGCTGCTCCTGCTCTTCTATTTTCCTGCGGATGAGATCGTCCCGCAGTTCATCACTCTCAAGAATACACAAAATCTGTATGGATGTCTGTGCCATAATGGAATCTACAATTTCGTATTTTTCCGCGTCGCTCAGTCTGCGTCCCTCAAACATAACGGCAAACCCGGTATCGGAAAAAAATTTTTCCGAGGCTTTGAATTTTTTTAAAATCTCTTCCAGAAGAACCGGAAAATCCAGATCCTCTTTTAAGATCAGAGTAATTCCGTTTTTATTGCTTTTAATGATAACTGCCTGATTCATTCCTATAACCATACCCTTTCAATCGTTAAATTCGTTGGATGAGGAATCGATGTCCGCGGCCTGGCCGTTTAAGAGTGTACCTGCATCCTCCACATGGAAATAATAGGCAAATACATTTTTAGACAGTTCTGCCGCATTGTGTGACGTATAGCCGAACGCAATCCGGGTCGCAATCGAAATCTGCGGATTTTCATAGGGGGCATAGGCGACAAACAGCGCGTGGTTTGCCCTGTTTAAATCCTGCTGTGCCGTACCGGTTTTTCCCGCCGCCGAAATCGGAAAATCCTTAAATTCCGCCGTATTTTCCACGACCATGCGCATCCCCGAATGGATCGCGTTCCACTCGGCATTGTTTAAGACGTCTATGGTGTTGCGCACCTTCGGCTCAAAGGTTTTTAAGACAGTGCCGTCAGAATCCTCGACGCGGTTTAGCAGAGTATATTCATATACCGTGCCATTGTTTGCCACAGCCGTCACATAGCGGGAAAGCTGTACGGTCGTGTAGCGGTTATTACTCTGACCGATCGCCGCCATAACCGGAAACTCATTTGCGATTTTAGGATCGCTTTCCTCAATTTCGATGCCGGTTGTCTCGTTGAGGCCAAACAGGCCTGCATATTTCGTAAGGCTGTCGATCCCGGCCTGTGCGTTGTATCCGGTACTGTAATTTCCGGTGCTTAAACGATACCCTACCTCATAGAAAAAATAGTTGCAGGAATGGCGGATTGCCTCGGAAACATTGATGTTTCCGTGGGTGGACGACGGAAATATCCAGCATTTCGGGCGATTGTCGACATTTTCGTACTGCCCAAGGTCTGTAATCTGTGTCGAGGCGTCGATCATGTGCTCCGCCATACCGGCCGTTGCGGATACCATCTTAAAAGTAGAACCGGGCGCCGTGCCCTGCTGCGTCGCATAGTTGTACTGTGGCAGGGACTTGTCCGTCTGCAGACTGTTGAAATAATCCGCGTCCACGGTGTTTGCCAGACGGTTGCTGTCATAACCGGGATAGCTCACAAGCGCAAGCAGCTCCCCCGTCCTTGTGTCGGTGACAACACAGGAACCGGAACAGGGATCCAGAGCCAGCTGTGCCGGCGTGATTTCGAGGTTTTTAATTTTTTCTTTGATAAAATTCTGCGGCGAAACAGACCCGCCTGCCAGAGCCGCCACATCCTCCGCCTCATAGGGGAGCACCCCCTGATCGTAGAGAATCAGACAGAGCTGTCTCCCGTTGATCGTGCCGTTTTTGATCAGATATTCATAAATGATTTTACAAAAATCCCGGTCTGTCGCAAGTTCATCGAGAATATAATTCTGTAACGCACGATAAATCTCCGTTGAATCGGAATATTTTTCTTCAACGGAAAATTTCGTTATGTCAATCCAGTTTCTGGAGATGGCATGGCTTAAATACTCCTGCGGGCGGATGCTTCCCTGTTTCCATTCCTGATAAACCTCGTCTCCGGTGTCGATTGCGTCCTGCAGAAGAATTTTCTCCTTTTTCATCTGGTCGATAATATAAGTAAAATAATCCTGGTATTCCTCTGAGAGATTTCGAAATTCAGTGGTCAGACTGCCGTTTAAATAGCGGTCCAGTTCGTCTCTCACACTGTTCCATCTTCCGGAAAAAATCTGCCAGACTGCTTTTTCGTTATCTGAAGCGTTTTCGCCGGAAAATGCCTCGATATCGATTACATTGTTATCGATCAGGGCAAAATAGACGTCTGAAACCGGAATTGGAATGTCCGAGGCGCCATTGTCGATATTGGAATAGACGATTCCTGCAATCTCCTGCTCCAGAAGATGATAAACTGCAATCTGCAGGTCACTGTCAATCGACAGGTAAACATCATGTCCGGCCTTCGGCTCTTCCCGCTCAATGATTTCGAGCACCTTGCCCAGATGATCCACATAGAGCTTTTCATAGCCTTTCGATCCTTTCAGGTCGGCGTCCATATATTGTTCGATACCGCCTTTTCCGATAATGTCATTTAAAGTGTAGCTGTCGTCCTCCACGGAAAGCCGGTTGTACTCTTCAGTGGAAATTTTTCCGGTATAACCGATAATGGAGGCAAAATAGACACTGTCGTTGTATTTGCGGATCGTATCGTCAATAATCTCCACACCCTGCAGTTCGGAGGAATGTTCGCTGACGTATGCCACCGTCTCTTCCGAGACGTTCGTCGCCATGGTCGTCACAATATATTTCTGAAATGCATTCTGCGCCATCGCAAAGCGGATGACGGCAATCTGGTACGCCATACTCTGACTGTATGTGTCGTCAATATCAAAGCGGTCTTTTATGATATAATGCATGACCTGCTCTTCGGTCGCATCTGCCTTGTCATATCCGAGCTTTTTGTCGTATTTCAGATTGTCATAAGAAGTTTCACCATAGACATCCGCCAGAAAGCGTTTCAGAGAAGCACCTGTCACATTGTAGGAATAGCTGCCGTCTGCGTTCAGGCTGATTTTAAAGTCGTTGACGATGGCGTCGCCGTTTTTCTCAAGGGCCGTAATGACCTGGGCGATCTCGCTGTTTAACGACTTGTTTTTGACGCTGGAGGAGCTGTATGTGCCGTTGTCCTCAATCGTCACAGAGTACGCCAGCTCGTTATAGGCAAGCAGCTTCCCATTCCTGTCATAGATATTGCCGCGGGTGCTGCCCAGCGTTCTCTCCTTCACAATTTTCAGTTTGTAATTTTCCTGATATTCCTGACCGCTTACTATCTGCAGATAAAAGACACGCCAGAGCAGAATCCCGAACAGCGTCACCATGACGAGAGCCGCCACGGTAAGACGGGATTTCAAAAAAAGCCGGAGCCCTTCCCTTATATTTTCAAACAAATTTACTTGCACTCCTTTTTTCGATCGCTTCGAGTCTCTGATTGATCTTTAAGACAATCATATACAAAAAAATTGTCACAACCATGGTATATACCAACTCTGGCAGCATTAAATGTAAAAAATAGTAGTTAAAGTTGTACCTGTTACGAAAAAGAAACATAAAAAAATAAATAAACAGGTTTACCGCAAGATCGCTTCCTGCAATCAGAAGCAGGGGCAGTTTCAGATCCTCCGGATAAAAGCGCTTCCGGAAAAAACCATTGATATATCCGACATACATATAGAGAAGTGAATATGCGCCCAGGACGATTCCGCCGAAAATGTCGAGAAGCAGTCCGCAGAATAAGCCGACAAAAAGTCCTTCTTTTCTCCCGCGCATAAAACCAAACGCCGACACAACGATAATCAGGAGATTCGGTGTGATCGACGCAAAGGAAAGACGCGTAAACAGCGTTGTCTGCAACAGATAGCATACCGTGACAATGACAAATATTATAATTTTTCTTCTCATAAATGACCCCTGGTTAATCCTCTGCTGTCTGTTTTTTATTCAGAATCACCAGCACTTCTTCTATATGCTCAAAATCGACTGCCGGTGTGATCGTTCCCGATTTTGTCAGATTATTGGAATCCATCTGAAGACTTGCGATATAACCGATCAGAATCCCCTGCTGGTACCGGTCGGAGATATAGGAAGTTACCACGGCGTCGCCCACACGGACCTCGTCGTCGCTGTCGCTCAGATTGGAAAAATCAATAACCATGTTTTCATTCATATGTTCCAGATTTCCGCTGACAACCAGGTTATCTGACGTCGTTGTAATCATCCCGCCTACTTTATTTGTGTCGTTGATAATCGTGGAAACACGTGCATAATTTGGCCCGACATCCGTGACGATGCCGACAAGGCCGCTTCCCGCGATCACATTCATGTCCGTTTCGATTCCGTCTTCCGCCCCCTTGTCGATTGTGAAATTGGAAAACCAGTTTCCGCCGTTTTTTCCAATGACATTGGCGGCTGCCTTTTCGTAGCTGGGATACTTCTGGTCAAGTTCAAGAAGCTCTCTTAGATTATCCAGCTCGTACTGTTCTAATTTAATGGTATTAAGTTCCGTCGTAAGCGCATCCACCTGCTGTTTTAACGCTTCATTTTCCGCCATGACGTCTGTCAGATTCTTCAGCCGGCCGGCCTGCTCCGAGAGAAATGTCCCTACGGTGTTGATACCGCGCTGCATCGGAATAAAAACATAACCGGCGACTGAATTCAGCGGGCCTCCCGAGATGTTTAAGGTGAAACTGATCAGCATTCCGGCAATACAGACTGCAGTCATTGTCATCAGTATATATCTGGTTGGAAGTACAAATTTTGATTTTCGTTTCATGGATTCCTCGATACTAGACTCCCTTTTGTGCGCGATGACACAGACATGCGCGGGGAGCTCAGATTAATATCCTGCTTTTCATGCTGAAAGCAAGATGCCTGTATTTGTTATCGGAGACAATCTTGACAAGTCCGCGTACCACACATTCGTCGGGCTCCTCACAGGTGTTGATCCTTATTCCCGTGATCTGCCCGAAAAGCTGGTCCAGATCATGAATCTGTGAGCTGCCCCCGGTGATATAGATTCCGGAGTGAATGATATCTTTTGCAAGCTCCGGCGGCGTTTTCTCCAGAATCATTTTGATGGAATTACAGATGCTGTTTAAATTGTCCTTGATTGCCTCATAGACGACGCTTCCCGTCATCTCCATCTCAATCGGCAGACCGCTCACAACGTCACGGCCGACCACGACCATCGTTTCTTCCTTGCCCGGAATACCGGAACCGAGCTGCTCTTTCATGCTCTGGGCCGTCTTCTGACCAATCACAAGGTTGTAATTGCGCTTTACATGAGTGATAATGGATTCGTCAATCTTGTTGCCGCCGGAATGAAGCAGAACGCTTAAGACCAGCCCTCCCAGCGAGATCACGGAGATCTCCGTCGTATCCGCCCCGATATCCACGACCATGATGCCGGTCGGCTCATTGACGTCAAGCCCCAGACCGACCGCGTCCGCGATCGGTTTTTCACAGAGCAGGACGCTTCTGGGTTTTAGTTTGCTCCGGTAAAACATGTCAAAAAACGCTTTCTTTTCCACTTCTGTGATGTCGGTGGGAACCGCAACGATAAATTCGGCGCCGCGCAGCTTACCCTTCGCATTTTTTTCAAGATAAATCTGAATCATATTCTGTAAATTGTTGAAATCCGCGATGACACCGCCGGCCACCGGAAACGTGACCTGAATTGCCTCCGGGGCCTTCTCATACATCGCATAGGCTGCGTCTCCGAAGGCATAGATCTGATTCTTGTTGACCAGTGCGATTGTGTTTTTTTCGTTTAAAATCTTATTGGTCACTTTGCTGTAAATCTTCATATTGCAGGTTCCAAGGTCTATACCATACACATTATTCGTCATTGTTCTCTCCCTCTGGCTTTTCTCTACGTATATTCCGAATCCAAACACCGCAGCTCACTGTGAAAGCTCCATAATCTGGTTACTGTGCGGACTTCAGCGGAAGTCTGCCCTGTTCCCTGTAGCTGTAGTAAGATTTATCGCCAATAATAATATGATCTGCAAGCGGAATCCCCAGAAGTCCGCCGCACACTGCGATCCGCTCTGTCACCGCGTCGTCCTGGGCGGACGGCTCCGGCAGGCCGCAGGGATGATTGTGCAGCAATATGATATGGACGGCGCCATACCGGAATGCGGTAAGAAAAATCTCCCGTGGCTCGACGAAAGCGGAACGGACGCTTCCGATGGACAAAAGCTCGTCATCTAAAAGCCTGCACCCCGAGTCAAACATGGCTGCCAGAAGCCGCTCCTGTCGCTCATGCCGCATGCGCTCCATATAGTAATCCGCGATCGACTTTGCGTTCGTCATCCGCACGCAGTCTTCATATCTCGTCTCCGCGATCCTTTTTGAGAGTTCCGCAACACATTTTAACTGAATCGCCTTGACTGGACCGATTCCCTGAATCCGGCACAGATCTTCATAAGAAATGCCGTACAGGTTCAGCAGGTTTCTGCTCCCTCTGTCCAGGATCTCCTGTGCAATGTCAACTGATTTTTTCCCGCTGCTCCCCGACCGGATAATGACGGCGAGCAGCTCCGCGTCGCTTAAGGCGACGGGGCCGGACTTCTGGAACTTTTCATAAGGACGCTCGGAATCCGGCAGCTGTTTCATCGTGAAATGTTTTATCATGTCTGCTCCCTTCTCTCCCTGGAAGCAAATGCTAAAGATTATTTTACCATAACGAATCCATGTTCACAAGATGACGTTCCTTAAGTTTTTGTAAAGTTTTCAAAATCCCGAGTTTTGCGTGATACCAGGTCAGTCCGCCCTGGAAATAGGCCGCGTAAGGGGGACGCAGCGGTCCGTCCGCGCTCAGTTCGATCGACGAGCCCTGCACAAAGGCTCCGGCCGCCATTATGACGTCACTGTCGTATCCAGGCATTGCCCATGGCTCCGGCCGTACATAGCTGTCTACAGGGGCCGCCTCCTGAATCCCCTCGCAGAATGCTTTCAGTGCTTCCGGATTGTGAAAGGAAACGGCCTGAATAATATCGTGCCGGCTCTCCGCGGCGCCGGGAATCACGTCAAATCCGAGTTTTTCATAAATATCTGCCGCAAATATGGCTCCCTTCAGCGCGCCGCTGACAACGACGGGAGCCAGAAACAGCCCCTGATAAAAAGACTGGATTACGCCCAGGGATGCCCCGACCTCCTTGCCAAGTCCGGGCGAAGTCAGCCGGTATGCTGCGTTTTCCACGCATTCCTTTTTTCCCACGATATAACCGCCGATGGGCGCAAGTCCGCCGCCCGGGTTTTTTATCAGCGAACCGACAATCAGGTCCGCGCCGACGTCAAGAGGCTCCCGCTCCTCCACAAATTCCCCGTAACAGTTGTCCACCATGCAGATCAGATCCGGCTTGATTTCTTTCAGAAATGAAATCAGCTTTCCGATTCTTTCGACCGAGAGCGTCGGCCTGGTGGCATAACCCTTGGAGCGCTGGATGGTTACCAGCTTTGTGCGTTCATTCACGGCCGCTTTTATCGCTTCATAGTCAAAGCTGCCGTCGCATTTTAAATCGGCCTGGCGGTAGGTAATGCCATATTCTGCAAGCGACCCCCTCGAAGGACGGATACCGATCACTTCTTCCAGGGTATCATAAGGCTTTCCGACCGGGGAGAGCAGTTCGTCTCCCGGGCGCAGATTCGACAACAGTGCCAGGGCAAGCGCGTGCGTGCCGCAGGTGATCTGTGGGCGCACCAGCGCATCTTCCCCGCCGAAACACGAGGCATATACGTTTTCCAGCGTATCCCTGCCCAGATCGTTATAGCCATACCCGGAACTCATCTGAAAACATTCTGCGCTCACGCGGTTGTCCTGCATGGCTTTTAACACCTTCATCTGATTATATTCTGCCCGCCGGTCAATTTCGGCAAACCGTTCTTTTAAGGCTTCTTCTGTTTTTTTCCCAAATTCATATACTTCCCCCGAAATGCCAAGGCGTTCATATTGTGCTTTTATGACATCGTCCATTCCAGCCCTCCCATAGATTCCCTTATCTTACGTAAATATTCTTTTCCGAGAGAACGCGCAGCATTTCATCCAGAAGCGCAGAGTCCTGGTAATGAAACTGTTCTTTTTCAAGCCAGATGACATCGCGCTCCCTGCCAAACCAGGTGAGCTGTCGCTTTGCAAAATGTCTCGTCTCCCGTTTTATTATGCGCACGGCTTCCTCAAACGCAAGCAGACCGTCCAGATAGTCGAAAATTTCTTTATAGCCTAAGCCCTGCATGGAAACCATCTCCCTGCGGCACCCCATCTCCCGAAGCCGCTTTACTTCTTCCACCAGTCCTTTTGCGATCATCCCGTCTACCCTCTGGTCGATTTTTCTGTATATTTCCTGTCTCTTGTCATTTAAAACAAAATAGGCAAAATTGTAAGGGGACGTCCTCTCCCGCTCCGCTTTGTTGTGCTCTGATATTTTTTCCCCTGTCAGGTGATAATATTCCAGTGCACGGACGATGCGTCTGATATTGTTGGCATGAATCGCCGCCGCGGATTCAGGGTCCAGGCGCTTAAGCGTTTCGTGGAGATATGCGGCTCCTTTTTCTTCTGCCTGCGCCATAAGCTGTCTGCGGTACGCAGTATCGCACTCCTGCTCAGAAAAATGGATATCGTAGAGCAGCGCCTGGATATAAAAACCGGTTCCTCCCACAATGATCGGAATTTTATTTTCTTCATATATTGTTTCCAGATACTGCTTTGCCATTCCGGCAAAACGGACCACGTTAAATTCTTCCTTCGGGTCGAGTTCCCCGATCAGATAATGCGGGATTCCCTGCATTTCTTCCGGCGTGATTTTCGCGGAGCCGATATCCATGTATCTGTATATCTGCATCGAATCCGCTGAGATTACGGCGCCTCCTACCTGCTTTGCGAGCGCAATCGAGAGCGCGGTCTTCCCAACGGCGGTAGGCCCTGTGAGAATAACCATTTTTTTCTTTTCCATACTTCCTTTTCTCCCTGCCGGAACATTTTCTGCGCAGGCATTGTTTTCTACACAAAATCAAACAGCGAGAGCTGGTTTGATTCCGGAATATCTCCGAGCAGCCCCATATCGCCCATCAGATCGATGACGGTTTTTGTCACCTTCGTACGCTGCCTGAAGTCGTCTTTTGACAGAAAAGCCCCGTCTTTTGCAGCTTCCGCCACGGCGACGGCCGCATTGTCTCCCATCCCGTCGATGGTGTTGAGCGCCGGCATCAGTTTTCCTTCAAAAATCTGAAAACGGTCCGGTTTTGCCCGATAGATATCGATCGGCAGAAATTCGAATCCTCTCGCATACATTTCCTGTACGATTTTCATATCGCGGTACGTATCCAGCTCCTTTTTGGAAAGCGCGTCTTTTCGCCGCGTAAAGTCGTTGTAAAAATATTCCAGGCGCTCTTTTCCCTGGCACATGATCTCATAGCTGAACCCGGTAGCACGGATGGAAAAATAAGCTGCGTAATATGCCAGAGGGTAAAAAACTTTACAGTAGGCAATGCGCCACGCCATCATGACATAGGCCGCCGCGTGTGCTTTCGGAAACATATATTTGATTTTTTTGCAGGACCAGATATACCAGTCGGGAACATCATGCTTTAACATCTCCTCTTCCCACTCCGGCTTTAATCCTTTTCCTTTCCGCACCGATTCCATAATGGTAAACGCCTGCTCACTGTCAAGCCCCATCTGGATAAGATAGATCATAATATCGTCACGTGTACAGATGGCCGTGGAAATCGTCGCTTTCCCCTCCTCAATCAGTGTCTGCGCGTTTCCGAGCCACACATCCGTGCCGTGGGAAAGACCGGAAATACGGATCAGATCGGAAAATTCCTTCGGTTTTGCATCGATAACCATCTGCATTGCAAATTCGGTTCCAAACTCCGGAATACCAAGGCAGCCAAGCTGAATCCCGTGAATGTCTTCCGGGGTAATTCCAAGCGCCGTCGTGTTTTTAAACAGCGACATGACCGACGCGTCGTCGAGCGGAATTTCTGTCGGGTCAAGCCCGGTCAGGTCCTGAAGCATACGGATCATCGTCGGATCATCGTGTCCTAAAATATCAAGCTTTAACAGGTTGTGATCAATCGAGTGATAATCAAAATGTGTTGTAATTGTCGTCGTTGTCATATCGTTTGCCGGATGCTGTACCGGGGTAAACGTGTTGATTTCCTCACCCACCGGCAGGACGACGATGCCGCCCGGGTGCTGTCCGGTCGTCCGCCGGATGCCGACACAGCCCTGGACGATACGGTCGATTTCACATTTGCGCTTGTGGACGCCGCGCTCCTCATAGTAATTGCGGATATAACCGAACGCCGTCTTGTCTGCCAGTGTACCGATGGTTCCGGCGCGGAATGTCTGGCCATAGCCAAAAATCACTTCACAGTAGGCGTGCGCCTTGCTCTGGTATTCACCGGAGAAATTCAGATCGATATCTGGTTCTTTATTTCCCTTAAACCCGAGAAACGTTTCGAACGGAATATCAAATCCGTCCTTTACCAGCGGCGCTCCGCAGACCGGACAGGTTTTATCCGGCATATCACACCCGCTCCGCCCGGAAAACGCCCTGACTTCGGGCGAATCGAAATCGCTGTAGAGACATTTTGCACAGCGGTAATGCGCCTGCAGCGGATTGACTTCCGTTATGCCGGACATGGTGGCGGCAAAAGAAGATCCGACGGATCCTCTGGACCCGACGAGGTAGCCGTCTTCGTTGGATTTCCACACAAGTTTCTGCGCGATGATATACATGACGGCGTAGCCGTTTGAGATAATCGAATTCAGCTCGCGGTCCAGCCGCTCTTTTACAATCGGCGGCAGGTCTTTACCGTACATTTCATAAGCTTTCGTATAACAGATATTTCTTAACATCTGGTCGGAGTCCGGGATCACAGGCGGACACTTATCGGGCCGGACCGGTGCGATTTTTTCACACATATCCGCGATTTTTCCGGGATTAGTGATGACGACCTCCTCTGCCTTTTCGCTTCCCAGATAGGCAAATTCCGCAAGCATTTCTTCCGTCGTGCGAAAATAGAGCGGAGCCTGGTTGTCCGCGTCTTTAAATCCCTTCCCTGCCATGATGATGCGCCGGTACACTTCGTCCTCCGGATCCAGAAAATGAACGTCGCACGTAGCTGCCACAGGCTTTCCGAACAGTTCGCCCAGTTTTACAATCCTGCGGTTGATGTCCATAATTTCTTCCATGGAGCTGACCGGCTCCCTGTCGCTTTCCACCATAAAGGCATTGTTTCCCAGAGGCTGAATTTCCAGATAATCGTAAAACTTTACAAGGCGGATAATATCCTCCTCCGGCCTGCCCCCTAAAATGGCGCGGTAGAGTTCGCCTGCCTCACAGGCGGAACCTAAGAGCAGTCCCTCCCTGTATTTTACAAATTCACTCTTCGGAATCCTGGGTCTTTTCCTGAAATACGTCAGATGCGACATGGAGATCAGGCGGTAAAGATTGATTCTGCCGATATCGTTTGACGCCAGGATAATCGCGTGATAAGTTGGAAGCTTCATAATCGTCTCCGGCGAAGCGACACCCATCTGATTGACTCCGTCGAGCGTTTCCACACCCCGTTCGCGCAGCATTTTCAAAAAACGGACAAAAATTTCCGCCGTGCAGGCCGCGTCGTCCACGGCACGGTGGTGGTTGTCCAGGGAAACACCAAGAGCTTTTGCGACCGTATCCAGCTTAAAGCGGTTTAAGTTCGGCAGGAGGATGCGTGCAAGCGCCACGGTGTCGATGACCGTAAACGAACACGCAGTTCCCTGTCGCTCACAGTTTTTCCGGATAAAGCTCATATCAAACTCAGCGTTGTGCGCCACCATCACGGCTCCCCGGCAAAACTCCATAAAGCGGGGCAGGATATCCTCGATGACAGGAGCGTCCATCACCATGTCGTCACGGATGGAAGTCAGCTCCTCAATCCGGAAAGGAATCGGTACTTTCGGGTTGACAAAGGTGGAAAACCGGTCCGTGACCGCTCCTTTTTCGACCCGCACCGCGCCGATTTCAATAATCGCGTCTTTGTCCGGGGAAAAACCGGTCGTCTCCAGGTCAAACACCACATAGGTATCGTCCAGATTCTGGTTTTGGGAGCCGACGACAATCTCTTTTAAATCGTCCACCAGATATGCTTCCACCCCGTAGATTACTTTAAAATCACTGTCCGGGGGCAGCGCGTGGTTTGCGTCGGGAAAAGCCTGGACATCCCCGTGATCCGTGATGGCGATCGCCTTATGTCCCCATCTGATCGCGCGCTTTACAATATCTTTTACCTCGGATACGCCGTCCATATCGCTCATTTTGGTGTGACAGTGCAGTTCCACGCGCTTTGTAGGGCTCATATCCATCCGGGTGGTCGTAAAATCTGCTATTTTACGGATTCCTGTCACGGAACCAATCGTAAGTTCACTGTCAAATTTGTCAATCGTCGTGACGCCTTTGATCTTTAAGAATGCGCCTTTCTTAAGTCCTGCTTCCGTGAGTCCGGCCAGCTGGTCGTTGCGGACAAATATTTTCAGCCCGATGGAATCGGTAAAATCAGTTACGGACAGAATCACAATCGTTTTTTCATTGCGAATCTCACGCGTCTCCATCGTCATGACCTGACAGCGGACGGTGACCTCTCCCATTTCCCCGATAATTTTTTCGATTTCGATCGGCTCATCGTCAAAATCACGCCCGTAAATGACGTCGGGATTGTCAGCTTTCCTGCGCGCTTCCCGCTGAAAGGTTCCTCTTTCTGTCTGTTTTGCCCGCTCCTGGCGCACGGCGGAATGATATCCCTGGCCCGCCGTTTTTTGTGCGTCTGCAGCGCCGGCGGCCTGCTTTGCCGCGTCCGTTCTGCCGGACTGCGGCACGGCATCCACAGACGGCATTTCTGCTGTTTTCCTGTCCATATGTCCGGAAAGAGAATCCTCTTCTCCCTGCAGGCGGACTTTTCTGACGATATTTTCGATCTCAAGCTGCATCTGAAGATCGCTGTTTTTTTTGTGTCTGCTCTCTTTTGGTTCCTCATAGGCAAGCTCGACACACAGATTCAGGCCGCACCGCTCGCAGACCACCTTTTCTAAAAATTCGACGATCTCGTCCGCGCGTGTCTGCGCAATAATCGTGTTTTCCAGTGTCAGTTTCAGATGCGTTTCGTCCGAAAACTCCATTTTGGCAGTCCGCAGCAGGTTGTATTCCATCAGGCTATAGTTTTTTAATTCTTCAAGAATACTGTCCCTGTAAAGCTCCATCAGCTTCCGGGGCGTGTACTGTCTGGAGAGACTGTATTTCTCAATCACTCTGACCTGGATTTTTCTGCCTTTAAAAATCTGTTCCCGGATAGACGATTCAAGTCCGTAAATCTTTTTTTTGGGAATCAGCCGGGTTCCCTGCAGATAGACACGGAGATGATCTTTTTCACGGTTCATCCCCACTTTTGTGACTTCTGCTTCCGAGAGAAGCTTTTTGAGATCACCGTCGATATGCAGCGTGGGAAAAACATCAAAAAACGGTTTCGTCATATCGCTCCTTTATTCCATTCCTGTGGTGATTTTGTCGAGAATGCCGGTCAGATGTGCGATCGTCACTCCGTAATTGGTCATCGCCACACCCTGCTTTTTTGCACGGTCAATGCGTGACATCACGTATTTCCGGTTGAACATACAGGCGCCGCACTGAATAATCAGATCGTATCCGGAAAGGTCCTGCGGAAAATCGGTTCCGGATGTGATGTCTATTGTAAGGCCCGGACCAAAGCGTTTTTTCAGAAGATTTGGAATTTTCTCCCGCCCGATATCTTCCGTGAGCGGCGCGTGGGTACAGCATTCTGCGATCAGCACCCTTGCGTGTCCCGTCAGCGCATCGATTTGTTCCGCCCCTTTCAGATAATAGGGAAGATCTCCTTTGTAAGCGGCAAAAAGCACGGAAAAAGAGGTCAGCATGCTTTCCGCGGGTTTGTTTTCATATACATAGCCAAATACCTGCGAATCCGTGATAATCAGCTTTGGCGGCTGTTTCAATGCCCTGACTGCGCTTATAAACCGGTCGGTTGTCACACACATAACAAGGCATTTTTCATCGAGCAGTTCCCTTAATGTCTGTACCTGCGGAAGAATCAGCCGGCCCCTCGGCGCCTGGATGTCCTGCGGCATCACAAGCATAATCAGATCATCCTTTTCCACAAGTCCGCCGGTAATCAGCCGTGTGTCGTAATCTTCCGGAAGCAGACGCACCAGCGCCTCCTTCACCGCATCCGTTCCCTCTCCGGTCACAGCGCTGAAAACGACTGCCGTTTCTTTCGTTTCCTTTTCGATTTTCATGGCAATCTGCTGTGCGTCCTCCTTCAGGTCGGCTTTGCTCACCACAAAAAGAACCGGCGTATGTTTTTCCTTAAAAAAACGATGCCAGTACCGCTCTGTGTCAGACAGTACTTCTCCCGGGACAAGAATGACGGCTATGTCGGTCTCCTCCGCTGTCAGCCGGGTTTTTTGTACACGGCGCGCGCCGAGTTCGCTCTCATCGTCCGATCCGGCCGTATCGATAAAGACACAGGGGCCGAGCGGATACAGCTCCAGTGCTTTAAAAACCGGGTCAGTCGTCGTGCCGGCCACATCCGAAGTGATGGAGACCTCCTGTCCGGTAAATGTATTTAAAAAAGATGATTTTCCACTGTTGGTTCCGCCGAACACGCCGATATGCAGACGGCTGGCGGAAGGCGTCTCATGCAGTCCTGCCATATTTTACCTCATTTCTGCGCCGCTTTCTGCGCATTCCTGTTTCTGCCCGCACTGCCACGTTACAGTTTAAAAACGGAAATCTCGTTTCCCGTCGGAAATATCATGGATATGTTCACAGGCAGTCTGTCTCACCTTCGGGTTTGGAATGTTTTCAAGCTCTTTTTCAATCAGCGCCATTCCGATCTTTCTCGTCTCGTCGCTGGCATAATCCTCCAGATATTCCTTTAAAGTCATAAGGGCGTTCGGGTGACAGCAGTTTAAAATCTGCATATTTTTGCACAGAGCCATAAAGCGGTCTCCGGTCCGTCCTTCTCTGTAGCATGCCGTACAGAAACTCGGGATATAGCCCAGTTTCATCAGCCAGTTCACCACCTCGTCCAGCGTCCGCTGATCGCTGACGTCAAATTGTGCGCTTGTCACCTCTTCTTCTGTTTCCGGCCGGGCATATCCGCCGACGCTTGTCTTCGATGCGCCGCTGATCTGCGACACGCCAAGAGGAAGTACTTTTTCCCGGACTGCCTGACTTTCTCTCGTGGAGATGATCATACCCGTATAAGGCACCGATATGCGGATCAGGGCGCAGATTTTTGCAAACGTATCGTCGCTGATGCCATTATCGAAGGCCGAAGGGTCAATATCATCCGCATGCTTGACACGCGGGACGCTGATCGTGTGCGGACCGACGCCGTGAACTGCCTCCAGATGTTCCGCATGCATTAAAAGCCCTGCAAATTCATAGCGATACATTTCAAGCCCGAACAAAACGCCGAGTCCGACGTCATCGATGCCTCCATCCATGGCGCGGTCCATAGCCTGCGTGTGGTATGCATAATCGTGTTTTGGACCGGTCGGGTGCAGCTTTTCATAGCTCTCTTTGTGATACGTCTCCTGAAAGAGAATGTAAGTTCCGATTCCGGCTTCTTTTAATTTCCGGTAATTTTCAACGGTAGTCGCCGCGATGTTGACGTTAACGCGGCGGATTGCGCCGTTTTTATGTTTTATGCCGTAAATCGTGTCAATACACTCCAGAATATACTCGATGGGATTGTTGACAGGGTCCTCACCTGCCTCGATGGCAAGGCGCTTATGACCCATATCCTGCAGTGCGGTCACTTCCCTGCGGATCTCTTCCTGTGTCAGTTTTTTGCGCGCAATATGCTTGTTTTTCAGATGATACGGACAGTAGACGCAGCCGTTGACACAATAATTAGAGAGATAAAGCGGCGCAAACAATACAATCCGGTTTCCGTAGTATTCTTTTTTGATCTGCTCCGCCAGCGCAAAAATTTCCGCTGTCTTCTCCGGCATCTCACACGCCAGAAGAACGGATGCCTCCCTGTGGTTTAACCCTTTTCCCTCTTTTGCCTTCGCGATAATCTGATCGATCAGGGCCAGATTTTCTTTGTTTGCGTCCGCATAGGAAAGCGTTTCCCTGATCTCATCATCAGAAATAAACTCTTCTGCTTTTAATGATGACACGTTATACATATTGATCTCCATTCCGGAGCGTTTACGCGACGAAGCAGCACAGATCCTGAAACTGCGTCTGCCTTAAGACAGATTTGCGACGCTCCGGCACAAATCTGCATGTGAAAAATCAGCACATCCGTTGATGTTCAGTCAGCACGTGGCTTTCTGATTCGTTTCCCAATAAAATCTCCTCTCGTGACGGCGATCTGATATCCGATATCCGAAAATCGTTTTTTTAAAGCCATAAGTCCTTCCGCCGCTTCTGCACCTGTACAGATTTTGTTGTCATAGAGATTGTATTTTCCCCGGACCGCCTCGGGTGAGAGATTGGGCATGACCACATTTGCACCGGCAAGAATGCCCATCTCACGTCCTCTGGGATGAATCGTTCCGAGAGCGGTCGTGGCGGGGAGAAGGACGTGCGGGTGCATCAGGCGGATGATGGAAAGCAGGCGCAGCGTCATGGAAAGCGTACCTGCAGGCTGATCGCCAAACGGGGTATCTTTCTGTGGGATAAACGGTCCGATGCCGACCATCTCGGGGGCAAACGAACGGATAAACTTAAGATCTGCACAGATGGTCTCAGGCGTCTGTCCGGGAGAGCCGACCATAAAACCACAGCCGGTCTGAAACCCGATTTCCTTTAAATCATAAAGACAGCGGATACGATTTTCAAATGACATTGCCGTTGGATGCAATGTGCGGTAATGTGCTTTATCGGCCGTCTCATGCCGCAGCAGATACCGGTCTGCCCCCGCACGAAAAAAGGCCCGGTAACTTTCTTTTGTCCGCTCTCCGACGGAGAGCGTGACGGCACAGTCCGGAAAGCGTTCTTTGATCCCTGCGATCAGACGGCATATTTTTTCGTCGGTATCACGCATATCCTCACCGCCTTGCAGGACGAATGTGCGGAACCCCAGATCGTATCCTCTTTCACAGCAGGATATAATTTCAGCTTCCGTCAGATGATAGCGGCTCACCGGATTGCTTTTGCGAATACCGCAATAATAACAGTCGTTTTTACAGCAATTGGTAAATTCAATCAGGCCACGTATATAAATGTGGTCTCCATAAATGTCCCTTGCCGTCTGTCTCGCCTTCTCCGCAAGAAAACGGATACTTTCTTCATCTTCTGTCTTCAGCAGAAGATTCAGTTCTTCCAGACCGATCTCTTTTTCCGAAGCAAGGTATTCTATGATCTCCCGTTCCTTCTGCATCCTTCCTCCTCTGCCGGGCGTCGATGGCGACGCTGATGCTGTTTCCGTTCCCGCTTATGTAGCTGCCCCGCCGGCGCAGAAGGCAGTCTGATTGTTCGAGAAAATCTGTGCCCCCTGCAATAATTCCGGTCAGTGCTCCCCCTGCCAGCCGGGCGCACGCTCTTCCGACAACGAAAAACGGATTCTTGTCAGGAGGAGCTTTTTTCCGTCCGCCTCCGCAAATCCGTCTTCTTCTGGCAGTTTTCACTATTCATTCAGAGTCATTGTTTATCTGTTCTCCGATTTCATGCACAATCATTTCTATCAGCCTGCCACTGTCGCCCTGCACGGAAAAACCGGCTGCACGCTTATGGCCGCCGCCGCCGTGCGCGACTGCAATCACGGACACGTCCACATGTTCTCCGGAGCGCGCGCTCACCTTGAAATTTCCGTCTCCGGTCTCATACAGAAAAATCGCCGCTTCCACATCCTTTGTAGACCTGAGCTGGCTGACGATGCCCTCCAGATGACGGGGAAGCACGTCATATTCCTCCATCTCTGCAGCGGTGATCACACTGGAAATACATTTTCCGCCCAGATGCAGCCGGCTCTTTAACAGCGCGAGTCCCATAATGCGATTCTGATTGTACGTTTTCGTAAAAAAAGTTTCCGCGATAATCCGGCTGTAATTGATGCCCAGCTCCATCAGAACTCCCGCAGCTTCCATTGTACTCCTTGATGTACAGGAGTACTGGAACACACCCGTGTCGTGTACGATACCGGTATAAATACACTCCGCGATCTCCTTTGTCAGCCTCTCTTTCGGGAGCAGTTCGTAGATCAGTTCCGACGTAGAACTTTTTTCCGGAAAAATATAATTCTCGTCCGCAAAACTCTGGTTGCTGATGTGGTGATCAATGCAGATTGTTTTTTTTGCCGCATCAAAGTAATGGACCGCTTCGCCAAGGCGTCCGGTATCCCCACAGTCCAGCGAGAGAAACAGATCGTATTTCCGGTCGGCTGGACACACATGAAGGATTTCATCCGACCGTGCCAGAAATTTAAAAATATTCGGGATCGGCTCTAAATACAGTGCAGCCTCTATCGCCGGATAATACGTCCGGATGTAATTGTACGTCGCCAGACAGGACCCGACACAGTCGCCGTCCGGCCTGATATGGCCTGCGATGGCAACTGTCTCTGCCTTAGCCAGATATTCGTCAAGATTCGTCATAATCTTCTCCCGCCGTCCCGTCCTGGTTTTCTCCGTCTGACTGTTCTTCTTCACTGCGGATATTTTTGTTGACCTCGTCGATTATTTTTGACATTTTTACGCCATATTCAATAGACTGGTCGGAAATAAAGGTGAGTTCCGGCGTATTTCTTAAATTGACATTTCCCGCAAGCTTTCTGCGGATATAGCCTTCTGCGCTTTTTAACCCTGCCAGCGTGCTTTTTCTGGCTTCTTCGTCGCCGAGCACACTGATATAGACCTTGCAGGTTTTTAAGTCAGGCGCGACTTCCACCGAAGTTACGCTTGTCATCGGGTGAATCCGCGGATCCTTGATCTCACCGCGGATCGTATTCGAGAGCGCGCGCAGAACTTCTTCGTTGATTCTCGTATTCTTTATGCTGTTTTTTCTCATTCTGACCTCGTCTGCATTCCCTTTCTACTTCCCCTTGCGGGATATAATCAGTAAGAAATTCTTCGCCGGCGCACTTAAAATAACAGCGTCGGTGCGAAGCTTCTTCCCAGGATTCAGCGCGGCACCTCTACCATAATATAGGCTTCCACAATATCAAACTCCGCGATATCTCCGAATCCTTCAAATACCAGGCCGCATTCGTATCCGGCTCTCACTTCTTTCACGTCGTCTTTAAAGCGTTTTAAAGATGCCAGGCTGCCCTCAAAGATCTGCGCACCCTCACGGGAAATACGCACTTTGCAGTTCCGCTGGAAGACGCCGTCAAGCACATAAGAACCTGCAATATTTCCGACACCGGACGATTTGAAAATCTGACGCACTTCCGCATGGCCGATTACTTTTTCCTCATATACCGGATCCAGCATTCCCTTCATGGCCGCCTCAACGTCCTCAATCGCATTGTAAATGACCTTATAGAGACGCACGTCCACGCTTTCTTTTTCTGCGCTGACTTTGGCCGTCGGGTCCGGGCGGACATTAAATCCGATAATAATGGCGTTGGACGCGGAAGCAAGGCTGACGTCGGACTCGTTGATGGCTCCGACACCGCCATGGATCACTTTTACGACGACTTCCTCGTTGGAGAGTTTTACAAGGCTCTGCTTTACCGCTTCCACGGAACCCTGTACGTCCGCTTTCACGATAATATTAAGCTCTTTGATATTTCCAGACTGTATCTGTGAAAACAGATCGTCCAGGGACATCTTTGCCTTGGTATCCTCGATCAGCCGGTTTTTGCTCTCCGAAATATAAGTCTCCGCGAAAGAACGTGCCTCTTTTTCCGTATCGGTCGAGACAAACGTCTCCCCTGCTTCCGGGACAGCGGAAAGTCCCAGTATCTCTACCGGCATGGATGGGCCGGCTTCTCTGACTCTTCTTCCCTGATCGTCAATCATCGCACGGACTTTTCCGTAACAGCTTCCACAGGCAATGGGCTGACCTACCTTCAGGGTTCCTTTCTGTACCAGAACCGTCGCAACGGCGCCCCGTCCCTTGTCTAACTGTGCCTCAATGACGAGTCCTCTCGCATTGCGCTTCGGATTGGCTTTCAGCTCAAGTACCTCCGCTGTGAGAAGAATCATCTCCAGCAGGTTTTCGATTCCCTCCTGCGTGTGCGCAGAAACGGGACAGAATACGGTGCTGCCGCCCCAGTCCTCCGGAATCAGCTCATATTCCGACAATTCCTGTTTTACGCGCTCGATATTGGCGCTCGGCTTATCGATTTTATTGATTGCTACAATGATTTCCACCCCGGCTGCCTTCGCGTGATTGATCGCCTCCACGGTCTGCGGCATTACGCCGTCATCTGCGGCAACCACAAGGATTGCGATATCTGTAGAGTTTGCTCCGCGCATCCGCATTGCAGTAAACGCTTCATGTCCGGGCGTATCCAGAAACGTAATGTTCTGTTCGTTGATGGATACCACAGAAGCACCGATATGCTGGGTGATGCCCCCGGCTTCCTTGTCCGTCACACGCGTGGAACGGATGGCGTCCAGAAGAGACGTCTTTCCGTGATCAACGTGTCCCATAACACAGACGACCGGCGGGCGTGCCGCGAGCGTATCTTCTGGATCATCCTCTTCTTTTAACAGTTCGGCGATTACATCGATCTTCTCTTCCGGCTCGCAGATGCAGTTAAATTCAAGCGCAATTTCTTCGGCGGTCTCATAATCAACCTCCTGATTTACCGTTACCATTGTGCCTTTCAGAAAAAGCTTTTTCACGATTACGGCAGGCTGTACCTTCATTTTTTCCGCAAGCTCTTTGATCGTGAGTTTTTCGGGCAGAATAAGCGTTTTAATGACATCTTCTTCCTGTTTCTGCTGTGGCTGCGAATTAGGTTTCTTCCGGCCGCCGTTCTTCTCCAGATTTATGAAGCGCTCCTGCTTTTTGCTGCCAAGTGCGTCATAATCATTTCTCTGTCTGCCGTTTTTGTTCCTGTCTTTGTCGCGATCACGCGATTCTTTGCCGCGAAGCTCCTCTGCCGCGGTGTTTGCAGTCTCTTTGTTAAAACGGTCAATTTCGCGGTCAAGTCTTCCGGAATTTGATTGGCCGCCGCGATACGAATTGCCACGACTGCCGTTTCTGTCACCCTGACTGCCATTCGGATTCGTCCTGCCATTCGAAAAATTCCTCTGACTGCCATCGCCTCTGCCTCCTCTGTTTCCGCCGAATCCGCCCTGGGCACCCCTTGGATTCCGGTCATTTACAGGTCTGCGGTCATTGCTGCCGCCTCTTACATTCCGGTCATTTACAGGCCTGCGGTCGCCTTTTTCCTGTGGTCTGCGGTCGCCCTGCGGCCTGCGGTCACCGCCTCCCGTGCGACGGTCGTTCTGCGGCCTGCGGTCACTTCTGGCCCCGCGCTCATTGTTCTGCGGGCGCGGGGTACCGCCCTGTTCATATATGTTCTGGTATACGTTTTCATATACATTCTGGGGGCGTTTTTCCGCCGCTTCGTTCGTTTCTTTTTTCTGTTCCGCAGCGATGCGTTCCGCCTCTGCTTTTTTCTTTGCTTCAAGCGCCTTTTCCGCTGCAATACGCTCTGCTTCCTCCGCAGCCTTTACTGCCTCCGGGTTAATCGCACGCTCAAATGCTTTTCTCACATCGTAGCCGCTCATCGGTCTGGAAGGACGCGCTTCCGTCGCCCTGACACCGCCCTGCGGACGTCTGTCGCCCTGGCGTTTTTCACCCTGCCGCCGGTCATTCTGGCGCCGGTCGCCTCTTTCCTGGCGGTTTCCGCCGGACTGCCCGGCTTTGCGGGTACCGTTTCCACGGCCGCTGCCGCCTTTACTATACTGTGCATTATAGACAGCCGTTATACTGGACTTTTTCTTCGGTCTGTCGCTCTTATTTTCCGACCCTTCTTTTCCGGCCGCCTGTTTTCCCTGCGTGGTGCCCGCCTTTGTCCCGGCTGCAGAGGCAGTACCGCCTGCTTTTGGCGCTGCGTTTTCTGGTTTTGCGACAGAGGAAACGGGCTTCGCTTTTGCTGCAGCCGTCTCTGTTTTTGCCGTTGCCGCCTCTGTTGTGACTGCATCGGGCTCAGCCTTCGCCGCCGGCCGCTTCTGTGTGTCTGCTTTCGGTGCAGACGCTTTTCCTTTACCGAATTTTCCGCGCACCAGATCCTGCACCGCATCTTCCACATTGCTGCTGTGAGATTTTACTGCATGCTCCGTTGTATTCAGAAATTCGATAATCTGTTTATTTTCAATTCCCAATTCTTTCGCAAGTTCATGAACTCTCATTTTTGCCATATAATTGATTTCCTCCATTATTCAGTTGTTAACATTTCCTTCATTTTATCCTCAATGGAACGGGCAAGCCCTTCATTCGTAACTGCAAGAGATGCCCGGAATTTTCTGCCGATCGCATATCCAAGCGACTCCTTATCCGAATAGAAATACAGGGGGACTTTATAAAAATCCGTCATATTACGAAACATTTTTTTTGTGTTATCAGACGCATCCTCTGCCACGATAACCAGATATGCATCTCCTTTCTTAACCGCCCGCTCGGCGGAAAATTCTCCGCTCGCCACACCGCCTGCCTTTGCGGCGATGCCAAGCACTGATAATACTTTATCCGGTTTCAAACTCCTCCATCTCCTTTGTCAGTTTTTCGTAGATATCTTTTGGAATCGGCATTTTAAATGAGCGTTCGAGACCCTTATTTTTTATTGCTGCATTGAGACAGTCGGCATTTTTACAGATATAGGCTCCTCTGCCGTTTTTTCTTCCGGTCACATCCAGTTCAAATACCGCGTTTTCCTTTTCGTCTGTGATTCTGATTACCCGCATCATTTCTTTTTTGACTTTCATTTCCTGACAGCCGACACACTGACGCATCGGAATTTTTTTATTCGCCATTTTCTCCGTCCTCGCCTGCACCGCTTTCTCCGTCGTCCGCATAGCTGTTTTCGTCGTTCGCACAGCTATCTTCATCGACTATGCTTTCCCCGGCATAGGTTCCAGTGTCTGCATAGCCTTCATCCGCATATCCGTCGTCTTCCTCTGCACTGTCATGGATGTCACAGTCAGTCTCTTCCCCATCGTTCAGATAACACTCTTCGTTCCCGGCATCGCTGTCATGTTCCACATACTCTTCGTCGCCGTAACCGCCTTCATCCGTATACTCTTCGTCATAATACTCGTCATCTTCATACTCGTTCTCATAATCGAGGAAATCGCCGGACTCCCTTGCCTGTGTCTCGCTCTTAATATCAATTTTAAATCCGGTCAGACGGGCGGCAAGCCTTGCGTTCTGCCCTTCTTTTCCGATTGCAAGAGAGAGCTGATAGTCCGGAACAACGACCTTTGCAGATTTTTCCTCACCGTCCGCAATGACAGAGATTACTTTTGCAGGACTTAGCGCGTTTTCGATCATCATTGCCGAATTTTCGTTCCAGGTAATGATATCGATCTTTTCCCCGCGCAGCTCGTTTACGATGGCATTGACTCTGGCACCGTTCATACCTACACACGCACCGACCGGATCCACATCCGGATCGTTGGACCAGACTGCGATCTTTGTCCGGCTTCCCGCCTCACGCGCGATCGCCTTGATCTCCACAATACCCTCTTTGACTTCCGTTACTTCGGACTCAAACAGCCGTTTTACCAGCTCCGGATGTGTCCGCGAGACCATAATCCTGGGGCCTTTTGAAGTCGATTTGACTTCAAGAATGTAGAGTTTGATGCGCTCGGTCGGCTGGAAGATTTCCCCTCTGACCTGCTCGTTTTCCGTCAGAACCGCATCGACTTTTCCAAGGTTGATGCTGACATTCCTGCCGATATAGCGCTGTACCACACCGGTCACGACATCTTTTTCCTTGTTGTAATACTGATCAAACAAAACCTTGCGTTCCTCTTCCCTGATCTTCTGCAAAATGACATTTTTGGCATTCTGCGTGGCGATGCGCCCGAACTCTTTTGACTGTACCTCAATATTTACGATATCGCCGGGTTCATACTTGGAATCAATCATCTTTGCGTTGACAACGCTGATCTCCTCCACCGGATCTTCCACCTGCTCCACTACCGTTTTTTCCTGAAATACGTGATATTCACAGGTAGCCGGATTGATGGTGACATGCACGTTTTCCGATTTTCCAAAATGGTTTTTGCAGGCTGTCACAAGTGAATTTTCTATCGCTTCAAGCAGTGTCTCCTTGCTGATGTTTTTTTCCTGTTCCAATATCGTTAACGCTTCTAATAACTCATTGCTGCTGCTCATATTTTTTCCCTCCTATATTTTATTACACAAAAAGCGTTGTCTTCCTTCGCTCTTTGTGTCCAGTTATTATTACGCATCTATTCCCAGTCAAAGGCAAGACGAATCAGGGCAATCTGCGATTTTTCAAATGTCAGGGCCTCTTTGTCTTCCTGCTCGATTGTCACGGTAGTTTCATCATATGCGGATAAAACGCCGTAAAATTCCTTTTTATGTCCGATTGCACGGTAAGTGCGGATCTCCACCTTACTTCCCATACTCCGCGCAAAATCTTTCTCCTTTTTCAGCGGCCGTCCGAGCCCCGGAGAGCTCACTTCAAACACATAGGATTCTTCGATGTAATCCTCCCTGTCTAAAATCACGTTCATCTCCCGCGCAACGGCTTCACAGTCATTTACCGTGATGCCGCCCTCCTTGTCGATGTACGCTCTTAAATACCAGGTTCCTCCCTCTTTTACATATTCCACATCCACGAGTTCAAATCCCATCCGCTCCAGAATGGGCGTAATCCATTCTTCGGTGCGCGCTTCGTACGCTTCATGCTTTGACATTCCGTTCTTTCCTCTGCCTTCCGTTTTCCATATCCTGTCCAATCGCAGGGGACCGTTCTTACCCCTGTCCGCCGCACAGAGCGTGTGACAAAGCTGTTAATCCTTGCACGCCCTTATGCATAAACGTGAATTGAGAGAGGACTTTCGTCCTCTCTCAACCCAGTCATCATGTTATCATATTCAGAATAGCACTTTGTATAAGGAAATGCAAGCATTATTTCAGGTCACAAGGAAAAACCATCTGAGATGAGCGCTGTTACTGTCGGCCATCTGTACGCACCACGCCCCGTCGTACATGGAGGCGTCCAGAATGCCAAGATACAGTCCGCTGTTTCTGTTTCTGATCTTATAGGGCCCCTCCGCCGTCGCGATGATCTCCCACATCTGATTCCAGCCGCCATTATACTCATACTGGATACAGACTGCATTTGCTGCCGTGGACATATCGCCGATCTCCAGTACCTTTCCGCTGTTTTTGTTCGTTATCTTATAGTAGTTGCCATCCACCTTTTCAAAAATCCATTTCTGGCTGTCCCAGCGGTCAAAACCATACTGCTCAATTATCGCCCTGTTGTCAAAAGAGCCTCCCTGGACATTCAGGGCCTTTCTGCTGCTGCAGTTTTGGATTTCAAAACAGCACGCCGGATCCAGAAACAGAGGCTGCGTCTCAAAGGCATCCAGCGCGGACGTAAACTGCAGCGTCTTATCGCCGACCAGGCGGGTCGCCCCCAGGGTGTAACCATCGGGAAGTACAGCCGAATTTGCCTCCGGCTCCCAGTAAAAGATACCGATCGCCCGGTTATGCGCCACCGTTTTCAGCGCCCACATCTCCTGTTTCAGCAGATGACAGGTTCCGGAAGGGTCGTTTTCATTATCTCCTGTCTCACAGATCATCACGTCTTTTCCGTATTTTGCCGGAAGTTCGTTCAGATTAAATGTCATATTTTCAATGTCGTTTGCCCCCATCCAGTATGGATAATAGGACATTCCGATCACATCCGTTTTTCCCTTGCACACAGTCAGAAAATTGCTGAAAAACCACTCAAAATGGTCGATGCTCCCGCCGTGGGTGATATGAGTCACGACCTTGCTGTCGGGGCAAACTGATTTTACGGCATCATAAGCACTGTTTAAATAGCGGGTCAGCTGCGTAAAATCGTTGGTCGTGTTTGAGCCGGACGGAAAGAGCATACCATGACTCAGCTCATTTCCTGTCTGTACCCATTCGGGATAAATCCCCTCTTCCAGAAGACGCTTTAAGATATATGCAGTATAGTCATACACATACTTTTCCAGTTCTTTTGGCGTAGCGCCCTCCCACTCACCCGGCACATCCTGGATAGAAGGATCCGCAAAATGATCGCTGTAGTGAAAATCCAGCAGTATTTTCATGCCAAGGGCTTTTGCTCTTCTGGCGGAATAAATCAGCCCCGCCGTATCGGCAAACCCGAGTATGACAACCGTTCCGTCCGGCTTGGTCCATTTAAAGTCGGAGGGTGGTTTTACAAATACTCTGAGCCGGACTGCAGTCACGCCCTTGTCTTTTAACAGGACAAGGGGGTCGGTGACAACGCCCTGGTCATTTACCCACTTAATACCTTCTTTTTCCATCTGGCTCATCCATCCGATGTCCGCGCCACAGATTATCCTGTTTTCCGCTGTTTTTGTCCGATCATCTTTCGTCATAATTCTATCCCCTTTCTGTTGCTATTTTACTTCCAGTACGATGTGTTCTGCGGCACATCCTTCCGCTGTAACAGTGACCTTTATCCCTCCTTTCTCCTCGCCTGCCCTGATCACAGCCATGACGTATCCGTCATAGGTATCCCACTGACTGTCGTCATAGCTGCCCAGTGACTGTGGATCCGCGCTTCCCAATGCTTCCAGCCTCCCGGCTCCCTCTACGGAAACCGTGACTTTTTTCGACGCGGAAAGGTTTTCAATTCCATTTTTATCTGTCAGCCTGATCGTTAGGAAGGCAAGATCCTCCCCGTCGGCGCAAAGCACCGTACGGTCTGCCTTCACGTCAAGTTTTGTCTCTTCTCCCGCTGTCACAAGCGTAAATCTGCCGCTTTCTGCTCCGCCCTCGTAACTCACCGCGGTGAGTTCGCCCGGCTCATATATCAATTCGAATGTCGCCGTAAAATTATTTCTTTCCCCGGCCGGTTTTTTCCCCAGAGAACGCCCGTTTAAAAAAAGTTCCACTTCCCCGGCGTCCGCATAGATATCCACAACCGCCGGTTTTCCCTCATATCCCGGCCATGTCCAGCTCGCCACGTTGTCCTTGTACATCCATGGCGTCTTTGTGCATGTCATACCGTACCTGTTCAGGCGTTCAACGCCAATATATGGCTCTTTTCTGAGTCCGTAGACGATCTCGCGCAGATAACTGATGGGCCGCCGGTATCCGATCAGATCCAGATCACCGATGTAGGCTGTCCGCTCCGGATATACGCTGGAAAAGTTCGCAGTGTTGTCATAGTGGAAAATACCGCAGCCCGCCTCGCCCAGATAATCATATCCTGTCCAGGTGAAATCACCGAGCATATGCGGATATCTTTTTACAATTCCCCAGAGCCGTACAATATCCGCCGGATAAGTCTCCGTTCCCAGAACTGTCTTGTTGGGGTGTAGTTCATGCTCCAGGATATGCCGTCCTGTCAGATAATTGAGTCCTATGATATCACTTGATGAAGAACATCCCTCCAGTGCCTCCGTCAGAAGCGGGTGACTGGAAAAGTACTCGCCGCGCTCCCCCTCCATCAGCCCCATAAAACTGTTAAACGCATTGCTGCCATCCTGGTTTCCTTCGCCCTTTGCCTGTATGCTGCCAAACTTCTCCGCGACATCCTGCATAATCTCCCTGAGCCGGATCCCGGCGGACATCAGTCCGTTTTGTCCGATTGTCGTAAAGCGGGTGTGGTCCAGTGCGTGCAGTTTGTTGCAGATCCTGCGGTTGATCGCGGCTCCGGCCTCTGAACCGGCCTCCGAAATCTCATTTCCGGAGGAATACAGAATCACACAGGGATGGTTATAATCTTTTGCCACCATCTGCTCCGCCACCTGCTCCCAGCAATCCTTAAAATGCAGGGCAAAATCGTGTGGATTTTTGTGAAGTGTCCACATATCGAAGAGTTCATCCATAACGAGAATACCATGACGGTCACACGCGCTCAGCATGGCTCTTCCCATCGGGTGATGTGAACTGCGGATACTGTTAAATCCGGCTTCTTTAATCTGACGTACGCGTCGTTCCTCCGCGCTTTTTAATGTGGCTGCCCCCAGAATGCCGTTGTCGTGATGGATGCAGGTTCCGCGCAGCTTCACTTCTTTTCCGTTCAGCCTCAGCCCGTGCGCCGCGTCCAGAAGCAGTGTGCGGATACCAAACGTTTCAACACTCTCGTCCAGCATTTCCTCTCCGTCTCTGATCTCAACCCTGCACTGGTACAGGCTTGGTGTATCACAGTCCCAGAGATCCGGGTTTTCGACACAGATCATATGTCTTGTCGTCTCTGCGGTATCCGGATACAGTACAGCTTTCTGACGATCCGACGCAATCGTCTTTCCATCTCTTAACAGGGAAACGCTGACGTCCACACTTTCCCTGATGCGGCTTGTGCTTTTCAGCTCTGCCGCGACCTCCACAACCGCAGATTCCCTGTCCGCCGAGAGCGTGGTAATTCTTACCCCGTCTGCCGGAATGTAAATCCTGCCCCCTGTCATCAGATTTACGTCCCGGTAAATTCCACTCCCGGTATACCAGCGGCTGTTGGGCACAAGGCTGTTGTCTGCGATTACCCTGATGCGGTTTTCCTTTCCGAAATTTAAAAACGGATTTAATTCCACACAGAAACCGGAATACCCATACAGGTTTGTCGCTGACAGCGCCCCGTTGACATAAACCATCGCCGTCTGATAGACACCTTCAAATTCCAGAAAAACTCTTTTTTCACTCCACGCTTCCGGCACGTCAAAGGATTTCTGATATATGTATTCGCCTCCCGGGTAAAACCCGGTCTGCGCGCCGCTTGGCACTTCCGGCGACCGCTCCTCGTGGATCATGGCATCATGCGGCAGATGTACCGTATGGATATCGTCCGTACCGAGAAAAGCCGCAGCGGCCGCGCTGTTCCCGCCTTTTACGACCTGCCAGTTCCGGTTGAAATTTTCACGAATCATGCTTCTTCTCCTCTCAGATGCGCTTTATCCCATTCTCTGTTCGCCTGCTCTACTTTCAGGAAATATATAAGGACCGCCATGACGATACCGAAAAGCAGCGGTATGATCGCATACATAAAGAAAATCATATTCACTGCGCCTGCGGACTGTACTGCCGCGGTGCCATCGTATCCCCCCAGTGCCAGAAGCCATCCTAAAACCGCGCTTCCGATGCCGCCCCCAAGCTTTACGCCGATCGAAGAACAACTGAACATGACACCGTCGATGCGCACGCCCTGCGTCCGCCAGGTATAGTCGCTCGTCTCCGCGACAAGCGCGTTGAGTGTTCCGGTAAGCGGTCCGCCGGCCATATTTCTGAGAAACGTGGATACAAGCATGACCGGAAGGTTTTTCGTCATTGCCCCCGCGATAAAGACGACGCCCATCACAAGCGTGATAATGCGGGCATATAAATTCATTTTCCACATACTCCCGAATTTTTTTACAAGCATCGGCGTCACGGACAGGATAATCATGACCGGAACGAGCTGGCATAACGAAAACGTTCCAAGAAGCGAATCATTACCCATATAATATCTCATAAAGTAAATCGCAGACCCCTGTGTAATTCCACTGTAAACATAATTTGCAAGATACAGACCGAGAATGATCAGATAGTACGGGTTTTTAAACAAAAGTTTTAAGGAAGTCCCGAAACTGACCTTATTTTCATCTGTCGTTTTCTTCCCGGCTGCCGGTGACGTCTCCTCATCCGGTACTTCCCTGACCATAAGCACGCAGAATGTATTGACGATGAGGGCGATCAGGGCAAAAATCAGAGCCACCGTGCGCCATCCCTTTGTACCGCCGCCAAACTTTTCCACCAGCCCCATCACATTGTAAGATATGACAAGAGTGGTAAACGTTGCAAAGATAAACCGGATGGAACCGAGCTGCACTCTCTCCTGTCCGTTTTTGGTAATCTTCGCCGCCAATGCCGCATAGGCGATGCTGTTGGCAGTATAAAAGATGGCATTAAACGCGGTATAAAATACAAAGAAGTATGCATATTGCATGTTCTGACTCATATCCGGGATGCAGAACACCAGAAACAGACTCGCAGAAACACCGATCTGCCCGTATAACATCCACGGCCTGGCCTGGCCCATCTTACTCTTCGTGCGGTCCATCAGCCCCCCGAAAAAGATATCTGAAACACCATCCAGGAGCTTTGAAATCATCATCAGAGTTCCGATTACAAGACTGTTCAGTCCCACTGCGTCTGTAAGATAAATCATTACAAAACTGGATATCAGCGCGTATCCACAGTTCGACGCCATATCGCCGGAGCCATAGGCCACCTTCTGATACCATTTTAAATATTTTTTTTCACTCATAAAAATACCCTTTCCCCTTTACTTTTGTCGTGATAATGTATATACTTTATCTTGATACAAGTATATTTTAGTTATTTTTACCAAATCCAGCAATATCACAAACGTCTACATACTTACATTTTTAGTGTCAGATTCGTGGGTAGTTTTATTGAATGCAGGATGGTCCGGGTAATGAGGAGGCCTCCATGAGAGATGATCTGATCTGCTCTGGAAAAGAGAGCAACATACTGGAAATTTATGATCTCAACAGCAATATCGATTCTTATTATGACATGTCTGCACCGCTGCAGTTTACGCTGACCTGTTTAAGCGGCCTTTCTGAGGAAGACTATTACAATATCGTTTCGGTTTCGCCGGACAGGGACTATTTCTTTTCGTCCCACATTTCGCCCGGATTTCACGCGTTTAATGCCCGCGCTCCGCACAGACATTCCTTTTTCGAGCTTATGATTGTCCTTGAAGGGACTATGGCGCAGCAGATTGAAGACAGGGAATGCCTCTATCCGGCCGGCGCCTGCTGCCTGATCAACCAGAACGTATTTCACATTGAGCGATACGTCGGGGAGGCGAAGATTCTCTTTATCGGCATGTCCGTCGGGTTTATCCGCGATCTGCTTCACACGCATCAGACTTCCTTTTTCAAAAAGGAAGAAGAATGCAATGATTTCATTTTTCAGTTTATGGGTGACAATATCCAGCTGGGAAAAGGAAAAAATTATCTGGATTTTTTCCCTGCTTTCTGTGACGAAAAAAGCATATCCAATCTGCACGACTTCGCCGACCGTCTGATTCACGCAATGATGTTCCCGAAATTTGGCTCCACCTACACCATAAAAGGACTGATCTGTGAATTGTTCCAGTACCTTGATACGGAAGAACGCTACCGGATTGACAACATAAAACTTGACTTTCATTCCGATCAGCAGCTATTTTCACGTATCGGACACCTTATGGAAGAGACGGACGGGCGCATGTCGCGTTCCGCCCTCGAAAAGGCGCTCTCCTACAGCGGCAATTATCTGAACGCAATCGTCAACAAATACGCAGGCATGAATCTCCGTGACTACGGGCTCACCTTCACCCTGAAAAAGGCTGCCCTCCTTCTGGAAGACACCACCCAGCCGGTTTCCGCCATAGAGTCACAGCTCGGTTTTACAAACCGCACGCACTTTTACAAAGTTTTTAAAAAGAAATATGGTCTCACACCGGGAGAATACCGCAGCGAAAAAAAGAAAACCGCCCATGAAACCTGATTTTTCATGGACGGCTCTGATTATGGCAGATCCGAAAACATATTTTCTAACTTTTCTTAATATGCTGATGTGTAAAGAGATGATCCTGGCAATATTCGTAATTTCCCTCGCACCGCGAGCAGAAACGAAAATCCAGCGTCGGATCGTCCAGCTCAGTCCTGCCGCAGATGGCACACTTGTGCTTTGTAATCCCTGCGCCTTTCGGCTCACGCATCTGCGCCCGGAATTTCTGTCTCCGATGAATCTCATGCGGCGAATAACGCCTTAAATTCCTTGTCGACAGAAAGAAAATAATAAAATTCAGAAGAGACATAAAAATCGAAATCCGCCCGGCCCATCCGCTTGCAATAAACTGGAACAAAGTGAGAATCCCATAGACCACCGCCATCCATTTCATCTTGATCGGAATGATAAAATAGAGCATCACCTGCATGTCCGGATACATCACCGCAAAGGCGAGGAAAATCGACATATTAATGTAATTGGTGCTGATGCCAAAAGAAATCATATAAGACATCTCCGGCAGCAGAGCCGGTTCATAGGAGAACGACAAAATGCCATACAACAGGAATGCCCCCAGCACCGTGAACAGCATCCCGCCAAAAATATAAACATTAAAGCGAAAAATCCCCCAGTTGCGCTCCAGCGTCATGCCAAGCTGGTAGTAAAACATTGCCATGATCAGCAGAAAGAGCAGATTTGTGTCTGTCGGCATAAAAATCCATGTCACCAGACGCCAGATCTGTCCGTGCAGAACATGATACGGGCTTAAAACAAGATAAGTCAGAAGCCCCGGTGTCGCCATATTGATCACAAATCCGATTGTGTATGCGCCAATCAGCCACATAATGAGATTCGGAACCGCATACCTTCCGATTTTTCGTTCCAACTTATTCAGCCAGTCCATACAAATGATTCCTTACCTTTCCAAAAATTCGTTTATCATAAGTATATCCGTAGAAGATTTCTTTGTCAATCCGCCGGATTTACTTCATAAAAAGTTTATACATTTTCCTTTAATTGCACATTGTCTTTTGCAAAATCATGTCGTATAATGTACATTGCTTAGCCTGGGCTAAGCTCTTTTAATAAGAAGAAACACGTTAAAGTTCTGTTAAGATTTTCAACGAATATGCCAGAGAATTACAATGGAGGTTCGCTATGGAAAAGAACACACTACATAAATTAGGAATCGATATCGGTTCCACTACCGTCAAAGTCGCCGTTCTCGACGAAGAGGACAACCTGCTTTTTTCCGACTATGAACGGCATTACGCCAATATCCGGGAAACGCTGATTTCCCTTCTGAAAAAAGCGTCCGGACAGCTTGGGGACCGGCATGTGGATCCTGTAATCACCGGATCCGGCGGACTGGCTCTGGCAAAACATCTGAATGTTTTGTTTGTACAGGAAGTCATCTCCGTCTCGACCGCGCTGCGCCACTATGCGCCGCAGGCCGATGTGGCGATCGAGCTGGGCGGGGAGGACGCAAAGATCATCTATTTCGAAGGCGGCAACGTCGAACAGCGCATGAACGGTATCTGTGCCGGGGGAACCGGCTCGTTTATCGACCAGATGGCGTCCCTGATTCAGACAGACGCCTCTGGATTAAATGAATATGCAAAACAATATAAGGCCATTTATCCGATCGCGGCGCGCTGCGGCGTATTTGCAAAGACAGATATCCAGCCGCTGATCAATGAAGGTGCTACAAAAGAAGATCTCTCCGCTTCCATTTTCCAGGCCGTGGTCAATCAGACGATCAGCGGCCTTGCATGCGGCAAGCCTATCCGCGGCCATGTCGCTTTCCTGGGCGGTCCGCTCCACTTTTTATCGGAACTGAAAGCCGCGTTTGTCCGCACGCTGGGGCTTGACGACGATCATGCCATCACACCGGAATATTCCCACCTTTTCGCAGCCATTGGTTCCGCATTAAGCGGGGAAAACCGCAGCACCATCCTGCTCTCTGAACTCCTCGCAAAATTACACTCTGATATCCGCATGGAGTTCGAAGTCGCCCGGATGGAACCGCTGTTTACAGATCAGCAGGAATATGACCAGTTTTTAAAACGCCACAGCGGACACGGTGTGCGCACCGCAGATCTTGCCTCCTGTGAGGGAAACTGTTATCTTGGCATTGACGCCGGCTCAACGACAACCAAAATTGCACTGGTGGATGAAGACGGCGCGCTGCTCTACTCTTTTTACAGCAATAACAGCGGAAGTCCTCTGGCGACGGCTATCCGTTCCCTGAAAGAAATATATTCTCTTCTTCCCGAAAAAGCCTCCATCGTGCATTCCTGCTCCACCGGCTACGGCGAGGCCCTGTTAAAGTCTGCCTTAAAACTCGACGACGGGGAAGTAGAGACCGTCGCACATTATTACGCGGCCGCTTTTTTTAATCCCGATGTCGACTGTATCTTAGACATCGGCGGACAGGATATGAAATGCATCCGGATCAAAAGCCAGACAGTGGACAGCGTCCAGTTAAACGAGGCATGTTCTTCTGGATGCGGTTCCTTTATCGAGACGTTTGCAAAATCCTTAAACTATTCCGTGCAGGATTTTGCAAAAGAGGCTCTTTTCGCCCCGAATCCGATTGATCTTGGCACACGCTGCACTGTGTTTATGAATTCCAAAGTAAAACAGGCGCAGAAAGAAGGGGCTTCGGTTGCCGATATTTCGTCCGGCCTGGCCTACTCCGTGATCAAAAACGCTCTCTATAAAGTCATCAAACTCTCGGACGCCGGCGAACTTGGAAAAAATATCGTCGTGCAGGGCGGCACTTTTTACAACGATGCCGTTCTCCGAAGTTTTGAAAAAATCGCGGGACGCGAATGTATCCGCCCCGATATCGCCGGCATCATGGGTGCGTTCGGCGCCGCGCTGATCGCAAGAGAACGCCATGAAGAAGGATATGAGACGACCATGCTCTCGATTGAAGAGATCAACGCTCTGACGTTTGACACAAAGCTCGCGCGCTGCCAGGGCTGTACCAACCACTGTCTTCTCACTGTCAACCGTTTTTCCGGAAGCAGGCAGTATATTACAGGAAACCGCTGCGAGCGCGGCCTTGGAAAAGAAAAAAATGAGGAACAGCTCCCCAATCTTTTTGAATATAAAAACAGACGGCTTTTCGACTATACGCCGCTGTCTCCGAAAGAGGCAAAATACGGTTCGGTCGGCATTCCGAGAGTCTTAAATATGTATGAAAATTACCCGTTCTGGGCCGTGTTCTTCCGGAAGCTGGGGTTCCAGACGATTCTCTCACCCCAGTCCACCCGAAAGATCTATGAACTTGGCATTGATTCCATTCCAAGTGAATCGGAATGTTATCCGGCAAAGCTCGCGCACGGACATGTGACCTGGCTGATTCATCAGAATGTAGACTTTATTTTTTACCCATGCATTCCTTACGAGCGCAACGAGTTTCCGGACTCAAGCAACCATTACAACTGCCCCATCGTCACCTCCTACGCGGAAAATATCAAAAACAATATCGAGGATATCACATCGGGAAAAATACGGTTTTACAATCCGTTCATGTCTTTTGCCAGCGAGGACACACTTTCCTCACAGCTTATCCGTATTTTCGGAGGACCGGATTTTGGCATTCCGGAAGCCGAGATACGCGACGCCGTCTCCGAGGGCTGGAAGGAGATGGCTGTCGTCCGCATGGAAATACGGCAGAAAGGCGAAGAAGTCCTTCGCTACATGGAAGAGAACAAACGGCGCGGCATCGTCCTGGCCGGACGTCCCTACCACGTTGACCCGGAGATTAACCATGGCATCCCCGAACTGATCAGCTCCTACGGCATCGCCGTGCTGACAGAGGACTCTGTCTCCCATCTGCAGCCGGTCGAGCGGCCGCTGATCGTCATGGATCAGTGGATGTACCACTCCCGCCTCTATGCCGCCGCCAATTTTGTCAAGACGAGAGACGATCTGGATATGATCCAGCTCAATTCGTTCGGATGCGGACTCGACGCAGTTACCACCGACGCGGTAAATGATATTCTGACAAAATCGGGAAAGATTTATACCTGTTTAAAAATCGACGAAGTCAACAACTTAGGCGCTGCCAGAATCCGCATCCGCTCTCTTCTCTCCGCTATCCGCGTGCGCGAAAAACGAAAAGAAAAACGGACCGTCGTCTCCTCCGGCTACAGCCGGACTGTTTTCACGGAAGAAATGCGAGAAAATTATACCATTCTCTGCCCACAGATGTCTCCTATTCATTTTGATCTGATCCAGCCGGCATTTGCGGCTGCCGGTTATCATCTTGTCGTGCCAGAGATAAACAGCCGTACCAGTGTGGACACCGGGTTAAAATACGTCAACAACGACGCCTGCTACCCGTCCATGATCGTCGTCGGACAGATGATGTCGGCCGTACTGTCCGGAGAATATGATATGAACCGGACTGCCATTCTGATGTCGCAGACCGGAGGCGGGTGCCGCGCCAGCAATTACGTCGGTTTCCTCCGGCGTGCTCTGGAAAAAGCGGGCTATCCCGATGTACCGGTGATTTCGATCAACGTAAGCGGGCTTGAGGCCAACCCCGGGTTTTCGCTGACGCCGAAGCTGCTGCAGCACGGGCTTTACGCGCTGGAATTTGGAGATATTTTTATGCGCTGTCTCTACCGCACCCGCCCCTATGAGGCGACGCCGGGTTCGGCGGACGCACTGCACGAAAAATGGAAACAGGAAGTGATCCGTTTCGTCGGACAGAAAAAAACACTCTCTCACAACCGATTTAAGAAAATGTGCCGCCAGATCATCAGAGACTTTGACAATCTCCCGCGGCGCGACCTGAAAAAACCCCGGGTCGGCATCGTCGGTGAAATTTTAGTCAAATTCCATCCGGAGGCAAACAACCATCTCGTCGAGCTGCTGGAGGCCGAAGGCGCGGAGGCTGTCGTTCCCGATCTGGTAGACTTTCTGCTCTACTGTTTTTACAACTCGGGATTTAAAGCCGATTATCTTGGGATGAGCAAAAAATCCAAACGAAACGGGCGGCTTGGGATCCGGTTTTTCGAATGGCTCCGCGGCGCCGCCAGGGATGAATTTAAAAAGAGCAGACACTTTGACGCGCCTGCCCATATCGACTCGCTGGCTCAGTATGCGCGCGATATCGTTTCCGAAGGCAATCAGACCGGAGAAGGCTGGTTTCTGACCGGAGAGATGCTGGAACTGATCCACTCCGGCACGCCAAATATCGTCTGTGCACAGCCGTTTGCCTGTCTGCCAAACCATATCGTCGGGAAAGGCGTAATCAAAGAGATACGCCACCGTCACCCGGAAGCAAACATCGTGGCAATCGATTACGATCCGGGAGCCAGCGAGGTAAATCAGCTGAACCGCATCAAACTGATGCTTTCAACGGCAAACCGGAATCTGGAAAAAGAGACGTTTTCTTCATAAAGGCCCTGAAAACGACAGGGCAGATCCTTTTTGGGATCTGCCCTGTTTCTATTTGGTTCAAAGCATCAGATACTTTACACCAGCGCTTCAATCTCGTCTAAAATATTGCCAAACACATCCAGCGCCTTCTGCACCGGAGCCGGATCCTCCATATCAACCCCGGCAATCTTTAACAGCTCTACCGGAGACATCGAGCATCCGCCGGAGAGGAATTTCCTGTAACGTTCCACCGCAGGAGCCCCTTCTTTTAAAATCGTCTGTGCGATCGAAACGGCGGCGGAAAAACCGGTCGCGTACTGATATACATAGAAATTATAGTAAAAATGGGGAATCCGCGCCCACTCGTACGCAATTTCCGGATCCGATATCATATCCGGCCCGTAATATTTTTCATTCAGTTCACGATAGACTCTGCACAGGCTCTCTGCCGTCAGGCTCTCTCCTTCTTCTGCCATCTTATTGGTGCGCATCTCATATTCCGCAAACATTGCCTGGCGGTATACCGTTCCCTTAAAACTGTCAAGGTAATGGTTGAGCAGATAAGCGCGCTCTTTTTTATCAGTCGTCTTCGCAAGAAGATATTCCATCAGCAGAATCTCATTGCAGGTAGACGCAACTTCAGCGACAAAAATCCGGTACTGTGAATAAATATAAGGCTGGTTTTCATTGGAATAATAGGAATGCATCGCATGTCCCATCTCATGCGCCAGCGTAAACATATTATCCAGTGTGTCATTGTGGTTTAAGAGCACATACGGATGCGTCCCGTAGGCTCCGGCGGAATAAGCTCCGCTCCGTTTTCCTTCATTTTCATAGACGTCGATCCAGCGGTTTTCAAAACCTTCCTTTACCTTTGAGACGTATTCTTCCCCAAGCGGCGCGAGCGCAGTAAGAACCGTCTCCTTCGCCTCCGCAAACGGGATTTTTTTTGCGGCGTCCGCAATCATCGGCGTATAGATATCATACATATGAAGCTCGTCCACGCCGAGACATTTCTTGCGCAGCCGGACATAGCGATGCATCTTGTCAAGATTGCGGCCGATCGTTTCAATCAGATTGTGATATACCTTTGAAGGTACATTATTGGCATCCACGGCTGCCTCAAGCGTAGAAGGATAGTTACGTGCTTTCGCATAAAAAATCTGTTTTTTCACCTGTCCGTTGTAGAGACCGGCAAGCGTGTTTGCAAACTGCCTGTAAACGCCATAATATCCCTCAAACGCATCTTTTCGGACGCGTCGGTCAGCCGATTCTTCCAGCGGAATAAAGTTTCCGTTCGACAGGCGCACCATTTCACCATTTTCATCTCTGATCTCCGGATAGGTAAAATCCGCATTGTTCAGGATTGAAAAGACCTGTTCCGACGTCTGTGCCATCTCCCCTGTCATCGCCACCAGCTTCTCCAGCTCTGCAGAGAGACTGTGCGCTTTTGTCCGCTGAATTTCCTTTACCTTGACACGGTAGAGCTCCAGTTCCGGTTTTTCACTAAAATAGCCCTCCAGGACAGCCTCATCCGCGGCCAGAATTTCCGGTACGACAAATGCAGTCCGGCTATTATAATCCGTATAGACGCCATACATTCTCTGTGACATCGCCTGATGCGCCGTATTCTTCTGATCCTGGTCAAACAGGCGTTCCGCATAGTTGAATGCCAGTTCGATTTTCTGTTCCGCCTTCGCGGACTGTTCCAGCGTGTTGAACAGATTGTCCGCAGATGCGGCCACTTTTCCCTCCATCCGCTCTACGATCGAGGTGATGACGGAAACTTCCGCCAGATCTTTTTCCCAGTCTTCCTTCGCAGCGTACATTGCGCTCAGATCCCAGGTATCCTCTTCTCTCACTTCACTTCTTTTTGGTAATTCTTTTGCCATGATCGCAATCCTCCATTTCCAGACTGTCCTCATTATACAAAAAATAAAATGACAGCGCAAGGATTTTCATTGCAGTTGAATTTTCACAAAGCCATGTGATACAATAAAACATACAGGATAAACTCCGGTCCGTGTCAGCGCGGCGTCCACCGACCGGGACTGCAAAAAAAGCCGCGCAGAAATGAGGCGTAATATGACAGATAAAAAACTGGCGTTTGGTCTGATGCGGCTCCCGCTTAAGGATGCGTCAGATGTGACAAGCATCGATTATGAGGTGCTCTGCGGCATGGCCGATTCGTTTATAAATGCCGGATTTACTTATTTTGACACGGCGGCTCCGTACCATGCAAAGACCAGCGAAACCGCCTTTCGTGAATGCGTCGCCAGACGATATCCCCGTGAAGCTTTCACAGTGACGGACAAGCTGACGCTCTCCATGATTGATACCGCAGACGACATCCCCGGATTTTTTGACGCGCAGCTCGCACGCTGCGGCGTTGATTATTTTGATTATTATCTGCTGCATGCCCTGAATCGCGATTCTTATCAGAAAGCGAAAAATTTTGGTGCATTCGCCTTTGCCGCGGAGAAAAAGGCGGAAGGAAAAGTCAGACACATCGGCTTTTCCTTCCACGATAACGCCGCACTGCTCGATGAAATCCTGACAAATCATCCCGAAGTGGAATATGTGCAGCTTCAGATCAATTATCTGGACTGGGAAGACCCCGATATTCAGTCAAAAGACTGCTATGAGGTCTGTGTAAAGCATAAAAAACCGGTTCTCGTCATGGAACCGGTCAAAGGCGGCCTCCTGGCAGGCCTTCCCGGCGATGCGGCAATGCTCCTTAAGGAGGCGGCTCCCGGAATGTCGGCGGCTTCCTGGGCAATCCGCTACGCAGCCTCCCTCGACAATGTCTGTATGGTATTAAGCGGAATGAGCACACCGGAACAGGTAAAGGACAACCTCTCTTATATGACGGATTTTACGCCTCTTAGCGACAGTGAAATGAAAGTTCTTGCCCAGGCTGCAGAAGTCATCCGTTCAAAAGAGACGATTCCCTGTACCGCCTGTCGATACTGTGTGGAGAGCTGTCCCCAAAAAATTGCGATTCCGGAGTACTTTAAGCTCTGCAACAACATCAGCAAATTTGGCGATACCTATTCCGGAAATGCAAAGCGCACTTACGATCACCACGTCTCCCAGGGACACGGAAAGGCTTCGGAGTGTATCGGCTGCAGACAATGTGAGTCACACTGTCCGCAGCATCTGCCTGTCACTGCCTATCTGAAAGATGCGGTCAGGCTGCTTGAAGTTTAAAGCATCGGATTCCCCAGGATTTTTAAAAGTTCTCTGTGCGGCCGGTCCGGATTGCGCTGGAAAACAGCCACGCAGTCCGGGTCGGCGCTTCTGTCGGTAAACGCTGGAAACAAAAAGCCGCAATCCGGACTGCCCGGCTCGTATTCTCCGACGAGCGGACAGATTACACAGATCAGATAGGAAAATACCTCTTCCGATTCCCACAGTCTTTCTTTATCGGCAGCTTTTATGGGAATATCATAACAGTCGTGAAAGACATACACGGCATATTCTGAATCTGTTTTGTATTCTTCCATCACGACGTCGTAAAACGTGTCCATCAGCGCGTCGTTTTTCAGACCACAGTCCCGCATCGCCATCAGCATCTGCCACATACTGCCCGGACCCTGTGCCTGTTTTTCATATCTGTATTTTTTTAAGTTTCTGTCCGGCTCTGAAAACGGAACCACTTTTGCCAGCTTCAGGTTTTTTGCCTTCCCGGCAACAGACAGATTCAGAAAATTTGTGTTAAAACTTCCGTCATAATCTCCGTCTCTGTCCACATAGCACCCTGCAATTCTCGTAAATGAAGTCCGTTCCGGCGTCATCCGCCTTGTCAGTTCCAGCATGTCTTCCCGATTGATCATTTCCGCCTCCATCTGTTTTTTATGATTTATTGTACAACAAATTGTCAGAAAACACAAAGATTGTTGCTTTCTTTCTCCAGATATTGTATAATAATTTTACATGATTGTAAGTTACTTACACTTTTATAGTGAATATAACAATATTGGAGGAAAAGAAATGAAACAATTTATGGACAAGGACTTCTTATTGCAGACGGAGACTGCACAGAAATTATATTTCGATTATGCAGCCACCACGCCGATCCTGGATTATCACTGCCACATCAATCCACAGGAGATCTATGAGGACCGCAAATTTGAGAACATCACGCAGGTATGGCTGGGCGCCGATCATTACAAATGGCGTTTCCTCCGTTCCTGCGGCGTCGAGGAGCGCTTTATCACAGGCGATGCGTCCGACAAAGAAAAGTTTTTAAAATGGGCTGAGGTCATCGGCAAGGCAATCGGCAACCCGCTTTTCCACTGGAGCCATCTTGAGTTGCAGAAGTATTTCGGCTACAACGGCGTTCTGAACAAAAATACGGCTGAGGAAGTATGGGAACTGTGCAACAAGCGCCTGGCGGATCCGGATATGACTGCACGCAATATCATTAAGCAGTCCAACGTGACTCTGATCTGCACGACGGATGACCCGGTCGACTCTCTGGAGTGGCATAAGAAAATCGCCGAGGATTCCTCCTTTGACGTTCAGGTTCTGCCGGCATGGCGTCCCGACAAAGCGATGTACATTGAAAAGACGACCTACACGGACTACGTCGCACAGCTCTCTGCAGTTTCCGGCATCTCTATCGCTACTTTCGCCGATCTGTGCCATGCGCTGTCTGACCGGATGGATTTCTTTGCTTCCATGGGCTGCTCCGTATCTGACCACGGCCTGGAATACGTGATGTATGCGCCTGCCTCCGCAGAAGAGATCGAGGCCATTTTTGCAAAGCGCTTAAGCGGCGTTGCAGTGACCCGCGAGGAAGAGCTGAAATTCAAGACGGCATTCATGCTTTTCGTCGGAAAAGAATACACAAAGCGAGGCTGGGTAATGCAGCTCCACTATGGTGTCAAGCGCGACAATAATACACCGATGTTCGATAAACTCGGGCCGGATACCGGATTCGACTGTATCAACAATTTCGCTCCGTCTTCACAGATGGCAGACTACTTAAATGCACTCAGCAAAGACGGCGGTCTTCCGAAGACCATTATTTACAGCTTAAATCCGAATGACAATCAGGCGATCGGCACGATTCTTGGATGCTTCCAGGATTCTTCCGCTGTCGCAAAGATTCAGCAGGGGTCGGCATGGTGGTTCAACGATCACAAGGTCGGCATGGAAGACCAGATGATCTCACTCGCAAACCTTGGCAATCTCTCCGGTTTTGTGGGAATGCTGACAGACTCGAGAAGCTTCCTGTCTTATACCCGCCACGACTATTTCCGCCGGATTCTCTGCAATCTGATCGGAAACTGGGTGGAAAACGGCGAGTTCCCGGCTGATTACGAGATTCTGGAGGAGATCGTCAGAGGCATCTGCTACCAGAACGCAATCAAATACTTCGGCTTCAATCTGTAATTTATTATCACAGCTGCGCGGCATGAGAATTGCAGCATGTGTCTGTCACCGGACAGAGGAAACGAACTTCCTCTGTCCGGTATTTTATCTGTTTTCTTTTAATGCAGCCACCAGCTTTTTCGTATATTTTTTCTTTCCGGATGCCGACAGATGGATATAGTCGGAAAACAGTCCCGCATCAGACGAATCGAACGGGATCACAAACTGCAGATCACAAACCAGTCCGCCCTTTCCCTTCTCTTCCAGTGCCTGGCTCGTTGCCTCTGACAGGTAAAATGTCACCTGATATTCCTTGAGCAGATCGACATATTCCTCCATGATCGTCAGATAATCTTCCCGTCCGATGAGTTCTAAGTATTTGGGTGTCTCCACAAAAGTGATCGGAATTTCTCTGCTTTGGCACAATCCAATCAGCTTTACCAGGTACTCTCTCTGTTCTGAAATGATTTTCCCTTCGGTCAGATCGGGCATATCCATTTTTCTCATTTTTTTTGCAGTAATCCCTTTTATCTTTCTTAAGTTTCCTCCGCGAAACATGGAAGGATTCACCACAGCCTGATAGACTGGCCAGGTAAAGACGGCCTCATTGTTTGAAGTCACAAACATTTCCCAGAAATCCTTCGCTCCCGCTTTTGAACTGCGGTACATTTCATTCCAGATGTTTTTCTTAAACTGCAGATCGGTCTGAAGAAGAAGGCGCTCATCAGACAGCCATGGCCGCCGGGCCGCCGTAAACGCATACATGTCCACATAGACATGTCCAATATCGACTCCTGCGTCGATCAGGTAACGGACTTCATAGTATTCAAGAAACGGCTGATTTCCATCATAAGTCAGGAGGTATTCATTTCCCCCGAGCTGACCATAAAGTTCATTGATATCGAGTCCTCTGCCGAACATGGACGAGCCTACGAAAAGATCGACGGCGCCTTCTCCTTCCACCTTTTCATGGCTCTTTGCAATAAGAGCCGGCATTCCGTAATTCGCAGACGCAAGCAGGATTCCGCCGTATTCATTTTTTAACAGAATCATAAACACACAGATCACAAGCGTGACACCGATTGTTTTTCCTAATTTTTTCATCAGAAATTCGCATATAGAAAGCTACTGTTTCCCGTAAATCCAAACATGACAATGCCAAAGAAAAAGATTCCGCTCCACAATAAGCTGTCATATCCTTTCTTTTTATATTCTTCCAGACATTCTTTCACAAACAACAGCACGACCAGAACAAATAAAATCATAATGGATGAAATGCTTGTGTTGTTTCCCGTAAAAATGATGACAGAATCAGCAATATCATTATAGCGAAGAGAAAAATCCGACACCATCAGCCATAAATAGCGGAAGGCGTCCCGGATGCTTTCCGCCCGGAAGAAAACCCATCCAATGACTACGAGAAGCAGCGTGCACAGCCACCCGGCGATCTGTTTTTTTCTGCTTCTCCGGTCTGGCGCCCTGAACGCCATTATATTTAAGAGTCCGTGATACATGCCCCATAAGAGGTAATGGGCCTGGCTGCCATGCCACATGCCACATACCAGAAATGTGATCATGACGTTTCTGGCCCGTTTCACACGCGATACCCTGCCGCCGCCAGACGGAATATAAATATAATCCCGCAGCCAGGAGGACAGTGAGATATGCCATCTCCGCCAGAATTGCCGCACATTCAGTGCAAAATAGGGGCGCGCAAAGTTGTTTTCACATTCCAGCCCGAACAGGTTTGTGACACCCACGGCAATCTCTGAGTATCCCGCAAAGTCACAATATAGCTGTATCGAGAAAAAAAACGCCCCCATCAGGAGGGCAAGAGAAGGATAGCCGGCCGGATTTGCAAACACGGTGTCCACATAGCTGCCGAGCCGGTCTGCGATCACCACTTTCTTAAACAGGCCGGATAAAATCTGCACAAACCCCTGCAGACACAGATCACTGCGGTATACCGGCCCCGCCTGCATTTCTTCCATCATCCTCTCTGACCGCACGATCGGGCCGCATAAAAGCTGCGGAAAAAAGAGAATGTATGCCGCATAACAGGAAAATGCCCCGCTGTCCCGTTTTTTCCAATAAATATCGATCAGATAACTCAGGATTTTAAAGCTGTAATATGAAATTCCAAGCGGAAGCAGCAGTTTTGACGGCAGAAAAGGAAATGAACGTGCAAAAAACCCATAATACTTAAACAGTATAAGTATGCCGGCCACACCGGCAATACCGGAAATCAGATATTTCTTTGCACTTTTTTTCTGTTCCTCATTTACCGCCTGTTCTATTTTTTTCCCGAGAAAAAAGCCGGCGCCGGTTTCCGCGACAACCAGCAGAAAATAGCGCATGTCACATAAAATATAAAAAAGCAGACTTACAGCACATATCCAGTATCTGCGGTACTTTTCTGGCAGACAGTAGAAAACTGCAGCTGCCAGAAACGCATAAATTAAAAACAGATATATATTTGACGCCAATATGATTCTCCTCACTGTCTGATTTTTCTGAGTTTCCTTACCTTTTTGTATACTATGTATCCGTCCATATCGAATCGATCACGCTTTCTTTCGCACTATGGTGTCAGATTTCCAGGCCTAAGCTCTATTATACACAGCTCCAGGCGAGATTACAATAAGTGAATTGCCAGAAAGCTCTCCGGCGGAATCAGATTCCACGCGGAGAGCTTTCCTTTTACATCGCCTTCACGCACTGCGAAAACTTCTGTTTTGCACTCTGCACCTTGTTGCTCTCTGCATCCGGCGTGGGATAATATCCGCGCTGATGCATCATATGAAATACATCTTCCTGGATGCAGTGCTCCTGCTCCAGGCAGTGAAGGATTGCCTCCCGCACACTGTCATGAACGCACTCGTTGGCAAACGTATTATAATTATTCGTCGCCGTCTTTTCTGCCGTCAGAGCATCTGCCAGCACTTCCTTATCCGAATAAATCTGTTCTGTCATCTCTTACCATCCTTTCTGAATCAAAAAACTCCATGACGCAACCGGCTCCATTTGCTGTGCCCTTAGCTGAGCTGTGCATACAGGGAATTAAAATGTCCCTGGTGCTTGTTGGAAATCTCCGTAAATTTTGCACTGATTTCCGGATCCTGTGTGTGCTCTGCAAGCATCTGGAATTTCTTGATCAGAAGCTCTTCCTCTGTGAGAAGATCATTCAGGGCGGATAATTCTTTTTCCGATATCTGGCTCATATTCTACCTCCGTCTTTTTACCGGGTCTGCGCAGTCTGTGCGCTTTCCTCTGTTTACGGTCATAGTGTCGCCAGAATATCGCGATTTTATGCGTCCAGCTGCTTCATATATTTTTCCATCGTGTAAAAGATCGTCGTTTTATCGGCAGAACGTGGAAAAAATGTGTTCATGCCAGCCTCAAATATCTTCGTGACCTCCTCCGGACCACCGCGGTCCAGCACTGCAATAATCGGAATCTGTTTTTTTTCTGCCCCTTCAAGTCTCCGGATTTCTTTTGCCAGCTGACTGCCGCCGGAGGATGCCGGATAAAGACTGGTCACAATCGCGTCAAATGCCCCGTCCTGTTTCCGATACTGTATTAATGCCGCTTCCCTGGAAGAAGCTACATGGCATTCCATACCGGCATTCTTAAAATAGTCACGGTAAAGTGCGGCATAACCAGTATTCCCCTCAACCAGCAGCACCCGTTTTCCCGCAAAACAAAACTCTTTTTTTTCTGTCCGGTCACAATCTGTTTCTCTGCAGATATCAGAAACAAGCTGATATATTTTCTCCTGAAGAAGGGGACGTTCGAGAAAATAATCTGCTCCGCATTCTCTCAGCGCTGCCTGATTCTGTGCGTCTTTCTCAATGATTGCTATAATACACACGGAATTTCCGGTATTCTGTGTCCTGATCTGCCCCAGAAGCTCTGACCCGCCTCTCTCGATCATATTCCAGTCCAGAAAACAGACGTTAAATCCACTGCCACATGTGCTTGTTTCCCGAAAAAGCCGCAAAGCATGTCCCACATGATCGGAAACAGTACAGCGGACACCAAGCCTTGACAACCCTGTGGACAGATAACCGCTCGTACATTCGTCATCGCTGACAATCACAGCATTCAGATCTCCAAAACTGGTCATCCCTTTTTTTTCCTTTAATCTTCCCGCCGGAAGAATCACACGAAATCCAGTCTCTGCTCCCGACGGCGAAATCAGGCGTTCTACCTTTCCTCCCATCAGATCCGCAAGGCTTTCCGCGAGGAGAATACCGTCCGCTTTTTCTCTTTTGGAAATACAGGGCGGATCCCGCTCACTTGCACGGCAGACTTCAATCTCAACCATCGCCTGTCCTTCTTTGTCCATGCGTTCACAATAAGTCGTCCACATTTTTGCACCGTCTGCCGTATTCAGATATGTATTTGCCAGCAGGCTTCTCCAGATCGCACGCATTGGCGTCAGATCTGCAGACAGTGCTGTCTGAATCCATCTGTGCACCTTAAACGAGAGATGAATTTTCCGGTTCTGACATCTCTCATACAGCTCTTTTGAAACCGCCGTTATCATATCATTCAGCCAGAATGCAGTCGTTGATTTTCTCTTTTCGTCACTGCATAGTTTTCCCATTTCGGAAATATCCTCGGTAATCGCCGCAAGATATCCCGTCTGCTTTCGGACCTCAGCCAGTGTTTCACGTGTTTTCCCCTCCTTCCAGAAATGAATCTGGCCAGTGACGGCGAGGAGATTCCGGATGGGCCGTCGCAGCTCCGTGACAATCCCTTTCAGAAAATTTCTGTGAATCTGATTTACATGCATTTCATCTGCCAGCTGTCTCTGGAGCATCATACGGCCAAAAACATAGTTCTGCATGACATTTCTTACCCGGTTACGGATTACGGACGGGTTGTCGGGAGAAAAGATAAAATCATCCGCGCCCAGCTCCAGCATTCTGGCTTCCATATTTTCGTCCGCCGCTGTTCTGACCACAACCGGGATATCCCGAAGCCGGCTGTCCGCTTTCATCTGTTTTAACACATCGCAGCCGTCCGCTTCCGACAAAAAGATATCCAGAACAACGATGTCGATACGCTGTCGACCGAGTGCCAGCATAGCCTCCTGTGTATTTCTCGCCTCTACGATTTCGTATTCGGATTGAAACATCTCCTTCAATGATACACGGTTCACTTCTACATCGTCGGCTACAAGCATAGTCAGTTTTTCTACCATTGAAAATACCTCCCGTTTTCAGATGCTTTCCTTCCTGTCAGTTTTATCCGTCACTATTGTACCACCAAATTAGACACTTTTCTTATTTTTTTCCAAAAATCTGCACTTTTTAAACTGTTTTCAACAAATTTCGACATGTATTACGTTAACACTGTACATTATTAAAGCGGTGGGCGTGCTTTATTTCCGAAGATTCTCTTTTATTTTTTTCTCCTGCGGCTCTCAAAATAGACAAAACGTTCAATCGCGTCAAGAATATCCGCAAAATCTTCTCTTGGAGCAAGTTCAATGTACCGCTCAAGAAGCTCCCTTTCCTGATCCCTGTACCGCCCGTAAAAGATATCATAGAGATTGTGCCCGCGCAGATAGATTCGAATCTCTTCCATATGCGCGCGCATATCGTCCGCGTCCAGAAAATCTCTTCCGAGTACACTGCGAAGGTGTTTTCCGCTCGAGATACGATAAAGATATTCTCTCCATTTTGCAAAAAGAATCTCATAAAATTGTTCTTCAGATGTCACGATCCCAAGTTTTACCATAATCTCAGGATTCAGAAAGTAGTTCTCAAATGAATAGTATTTCAGAATCAAAACGTTTTCGCGGCGTACCTTGGGCAGCGTGTCGATGTCTTCCAGATTTCTCTCTTCATAATACCTGCACAGCTGCCTCCCCAGCTCATCGGCATCCTTGCCATCCCCGTCACGTATCATCAGAAAATGGTCTTTTAAATAGACTTGATTGATATATTTCAGATTTGCATAAGTTTTAATATTCGTACAGCTATTTGTGGTAATGATGGCGATCCGGGAGAGCTTTCCCTCATCGTCATATGTTTCCGAATAATATTTTTTGATAAGAAGCGGCAGACGGCTTTTATCCTGCCTTCCTTCCACGATAAAAACAAAATTTACATTCATCAGATCATTTGCCGTATAGCCGAGATCGTCTAAAATTGCGCTGATATCTGTTTTTTCCCGTACCGTCGGACAGCCCTGGGCATCCAGAACCACCTGTCGGATCTGTCTGCTGTTGAAATTGGCAAGAAGATTGGGCGAATGCGTAGAAAAAATCACCTGGTTTTTTTTTGAGAGCCGGTAGAGAAGATCGCCCGATGTCTTCTGCAGCTTCGGATGCAGAAAAATTTCCGGATCCTCAATCATAATGATGCTTGGTACTCTCTGTTCATCCTGGACGTAAGCCTCCAGTAAAGAAAGCATATAGATACTGCGCATTCCTTTTCCCATCCGGCTCACCGGGCGCGTTAAGTTCTGTATGGGATTGCGCATTTCTGTTGTCACTTTCAGCATCTGTTCTACATCACGGTTCATTGTGTAGAGAATCTCGTCCGAGCCGCCGTTTTTCCGAAAATTCACATTGACTTTTCTGGCAAAAGTGTCCAGACTGTGCTGATACAGCTTATAATCCAGAAGTTTTGCCGTTTCGGCGACATTCAGTTCTTCCGGCTGTTTCTGATTGATCAGGCCGATACAGGAAAAGCAGTGGCTGCAATGCCGGGCCTGGTTGAACATACAGGTATCCGCCCGCATTCGTTTGAGCATTTCATCTTCCTGCAGTATCAGAAAATCCTGTTCCAGTTGTTTTAAGTCACGCTCGGCATCGATATAGTAAATGCGTGGAAATACTTCCGCCAGAAATACGTTATTTTTACTCACGCCGTCAGAATAACGTACCCGGCCCTCTTTATTTGCATTCATGGCATAGGATAACGTATGTCCCGAAAAAGACGGCAGCTTCCTGGAAAAGTCTTCCAGCCATGCATCGCGTCTTTTATACTGACTCACAGCACCGTTCTGATGCATCTGTGCAAGATCACTGTCGGAAAATTCCAGTGAAATCAGAATCTCTATATTGGCATAATCCGCACTGAAATCCTGCGGGTGAATGCGGTATGCCCCGACTGCAGCCCTGACCGCATCCAGGATCGTTGTCTTTCCGGTGTTATTCTGCCCCACAAGAATCAGCGCGTTCTCCACATCATTTATGACAACGTCCCTGATTGCTTTAAAATTACGGATATGAAGACTGGATATTTTCACACAAATCCCTCAACTCTCTTTATTCGTTTTATTTCCTGTTCCACAGAACCCCTGGGCACAGTTTTTACAATTCCGGCAGTCTCCGCAGCCTCCGCTTTTTCTGGAAAAACACAGAAGCGACAGAGAACGGGCAAACCAGAACAAAATCGCACCGAGTAAAACTATATCCACAGCATTCATAAAAATCTCCCGATCTGATACACCAGAAATGCGACAGTCCACGCCACACAGCACTGCAGCACAACAACCATCGCCGCCTTAAAGCCGCTGTGCAGTTCCCGCTTTACAGCGGCTACCGCCGCGACGCACGGCGTGTACAGCAGTGTAAAGATAAGAAAACTGGCTGCAGAAACTCCGGAAAACATCGTGTTCAGAACATTTCCCAGATTTGCCGCCGAAGTCTGTGTCAGAACACTTAAAGTGCTTACAACTGCTTCTTTTGCGCTGAATCCTGTGATAAGCGCCGTTGAAACACGCCAGTCCGAAAAACCAAGAGGACCAAACAACGGTGCAATCCATTGGCCGATCATGGCAAGAAGACTGTCCCTGCTCTCGTCCACAACGTTAAACCGCAGATCAAATGTCTGCAAAAACCAGATAATGATTGTGGCTACAAAAATTACGGTAAAGGCTCTTTCAATAAAATCTTTTGCCTTCTCCCACATCAGTCTCAGAACGCTCTTTGCCGAAGGAAAGCGATAATTGGGCAGCTCCATGACAAATGGTATGGGATTTCCTTTAAAAGCAGTCCTGTTTAAAAGCAGTGCCGAGAAAATCCCGACCAGAATACCGGTCACATAGAGTGCAATCACGACAAGAGCCCCTCTGCCCGGATAAAAAGCAGCCGCAAACACGGAATAAATCGGTATTTTTGCCGAACAGCTCATATATGGTGTCAGCATAATCGTCATTCGCCGGTCCCTCTCTGAAGAAAGCGTTCTCGTCGCCATGACTGCCGGAACCGTACATCCAAAGCCGATCAGCATCGGGACAAAACTGCGGCCGGACAATCCGATTTTGCGAAGCGGCTTATCCATGACAAACGCCACACGGGCCATATAACCAGAATCTTCCAGGATGGACAAAAAGAAAAATAACACTACAATAATGGGCAGAAAACTCAAAACACTTCCCACTCCGGCAAACACACCGTCAATCACAAGACTATGTACAACCGGATTCATTCCATAAGAGGAAAGCGCCGTATCACAGAGCGCCGTAAACGCATCGATCCCCATCGCCAGCAGGTCGCTCAGTGCCGCGCCGATCACATTGAATGTCAGCCAGAAAATCAAAAGCATAATTGCCAGAAACATCGGGATTGCCAGATATTTGCTGGTCAGAACACTGTCAATTCTGACACTGCGGATATGTTCCCGGCTTTCCTGACACTTTTTCACTGTCTTTGCACATACCTTTTCAATAAAACGGTAACGCATGTCCGCCAGGGCAGCATTTCGATCCAGCCCACAGTCCTTTTCCATTTCTTCAATGCTGTGCTCCATCATCTCAAGTTCGTTCTGTGATAAAAAAAGACGCGCAATGATTCCCTCATCTTCCTCCACGATCTTCGCAGCCGCAAACCGCGGCGACATCCCGATACGGACCGCATGGTCTTCCACCTGATGAGACAGCGCATGTATACAGCGATGAACCGGTCCCTGCTCGCAGAAATCCATTACTTTCGGATAGATCTTCTGTCTCGAGACGCGGATTATCGCCTCGATCAGATCTTCGATCCCTTCGTCTTTCGCAGCGCTGATCGGCACTACCGGAATGCCGAGCTCTTTTTCCATCTCCCTGTAATCGATGGAACCGCCGTTTCCGCGCACCTCATCCATCATATTGAGTGCCAGTACCATCGGAACATGCATTTCCAGAAGCTGAAGCGTCAGATAAAGATTGCGCTCAATATTGGTCGCATCGACAATATTGATAATCCCGTCCGGCCTCTCGTTTAAAATGAAGTCTCTTGTCACAATCTCTTCGTTTGTATACGGACGTATGGAATAAATTCCCGGCAGATCCACAACTGAACATTCTTTTGCTGAGCGGATCTCTCCCACTTTCTGGTCAACAGTGACACCCGGAAAATTTCCCACATGCTGATTCGCCCCTGTAAGCTGATTGAAAAGGGTTGTTTTCCCACAATTCTGATTTCCCGCTAATGCAAATATCATGTCTTCTCTCATCTCTCCTCTTCTGCAACGGTAATTTTACTGGCGTCTTCCTTCCGGAGCGTAAGCTCATAACCGCGAATGCGGATCTCTATGGGATCTCCCATCGGAGCAATTTTGCGGACCACAACCACAGTTCCCGGAATCAGACCCATATCCAGAAGCCTGCATCTTAAAGCCCCTTCTCCTCCCACCTTCGTAATCACTGCATCTTTCCCGATCGGCAGTTCAGCTAATGTCATTGTCTTTTATCACCTCACTGATCCTTATACTTAACTAAAACAGTCCCATTTTACGATTACTCTTAAAAACAGGACTGTTTCTCACATACATTAATATTTGATTGGCCCGGATTTTAAAATATCCGCCACCTGCTCCATGGTAAGACCATAGGGTATCTCATACTCCCCGGTACTCATACTCGAAGCATATCCGATCTCAAACAGATACGTCCGCATCGCTTCCGCATCGTTTATCACATTGTTTGCCGCAAGTCTCTCACAGACGGTACGACAGACATCGCCGCGCTCAATTACAAGCCGGTATGCACTTTCCGGAACCGAAACATCATTTCCTTCCGGCGTATTGTCTGCCCCCTGCGTCTGATTGTCGGCTTCTCCTTCCGGCTCCCCGGCACCCTGATCCGGGTTTTCACCTTCCGGATTCTGTGCATCTCCGGCTCCCTGGTCCGGGTTTTCACCTTCCGGATTCTGTGCATCTCCGGCTCCCTGGTCCGGGTTTTCACCTTCCGGATTCTGCGCATCCCCGGCTCCCTGATCCGGAGAAACCGATGTTTCCTTTTCCGGTACTTTGTTTTCCGGATTTTCATCTAAAGAATTTCCCGCCGCCCCGTCGTCTGCATCCTCCTTCATCACCATTCCAAGCTGGGCAGCCCTTGCAATGATTTCTTCATCCGAAAGAGAAGCTTCCTTCTTCGGAGAAGCGATCGTCATTATAATTGTCGTGACGAGAATACCGATTCCAAGCCCACGTAAATAATATTTTAATTTCACGCGTTTCCTTCCCCTCTGTAAAGTCCGATCACCAGTCTTACCTCTCCGACACCCAGTCCAAGTCTCCGCGCGATTTCCACCTCGCTTAAGCCCTCTCTGTGTAAGATAAGAATCTCTTCGTTGTGGTTATCTTTTCCAAAAGCGTCAGACGGCACGGTTTCCGTAAATTCTGATACTGCTGACGGCTCCGATACCACCTCCGCAGAAAGATCTTCTGTCCGCTCCTCCCGCACTGCTCCGTGCTCCGGCGGAATATACTGCGGCGTATTGCTGCGAATCCGCTCCTGTAAATTCCGGATATCGGCGGCAAGGCGCTGCAGATCGGATGCCATTCCTGTCATCTCTGTGTGTTTATCATTGAGCATGCTATAGAGAAACATAATTTCATTATGCGACTTATTCATATCCGAAATGACTGTATCCGAATACTCACTGATCGCCATAATTTTTTCATTGGTCTCTTTTTCCAGTGCCCGGTCAACCTTATCCGCCACCATCTCAATCCGGTTTTCAATCGCTTCGTCAACTCTGGGAACTGCATTTGTCAATCCCCGGTCAATGATTCTCTGCAGCTCACCCTCGCTGAGTTCTGCAATCTGGCTTAGTTCCGAAGGAGATAATTTCTCGGCGATAAAAAAGCTTCCAACCATAAAGACACAGCCTGCCAGAAGCAGTATGATTTGTACTCCAGTCATATCATTCCCCTTATATTTTAATATCAAAGCTAGAACCCTGACCTTTTAACAGGACTTTTCCCTGACTTTCCTGTTCTTTTTTCTGTTTCTTTTTTTGCTTACGGTTATCCTCATAACTGTTGCTGCCTTTTTCCCTTGCATCATAACGATAACCTTCGTTTTCCTTTTTTTCCGTCTCCTGTACCTGATGCGGAAGGTTTTCCTCCTGTTTCTGCTGCTGAACCGAAATATTGTGCTGTTGCACAAGGGGTTTGTTTTCCTCGTGTTGTTTTATATTACTGACATCCTGGGTCCGCTGAATCATTCCACTCATATCTACCGGTCTGATTGACATATGTCATGCACCTCTCTTCCTCATTACGATCCTGCTGCAAAAACGTTCAGTCTCTTAATATTCCCATATAACTTCCCATCTTCCTGCGCATCTTAAGCAGTGCTTTCGTGTGAAGCTGAGATACCCTTGATTCAGAGACATTCAGAATATTACTGATCTCCTTTAACGTGAGATCTTCGTAATAATACAAAAGAATTACTTTTCTTTCTTTTTCGGTCAGAAGCTCCAATGTCTCGGCGAGAACTTTTTTTAATTCTTCTTCCTGTATGGATTCCTCCGGCTGCACAAAGTGCGAATTATTTCTGGCATCCATCACCGGTTCGCCGCCCTGTTCCACAAACTCGTTCAGCGAAACAATATTTGTCACTTTTAACTGGGACTGCCATTCATTCAGCTCTGTCTCTCTGATTCCAAGCTCCTTTGCAAGCTCATCATCAGAAGGATTTCTGCCGGTCCGCGTCTCAATCTGCTTAACAGCCTCCTCGATCTTCTTTTGTTTCTGTCGGACAGTTCTGGGAATCCAGTCCATCTTGCGTATCTGATCCAGTATGGATCCACGGATCCGCAGGCTCGCATATGTCTCAAATTTTACATCTTTGGCCAGATCAAATTTGTCAATCGCATCAATCAGTCCGAATATACCATAGCTTACCAGATCTTCATATTCTACATTGCTGCCAAGATACATACTAAGCCTCCCGGCTACCACTTTTACAAGCGGTGCATATTCGGTAATCAGCTTCTCACGCAATACCGGGGATGGATTTTTTCGATACTCATCCCACAACTTCTCTCTATCGACCATTTTCATATGAAGCCCCCACGTTTAAGTTGCTATCTCATTCCTGCTCATCTACTTCCTGCTTTTCCGTTTCGCCGCCGTCTTCTTCCTCCGTCACGGCTTCCTCACCATCCGTGGTTTCTTCTTTTTTCATCTCTGGAAAGTTTTTATCCAGTATGATCTTGACAATACATCCCAGTATATAAAATGTCACCAGGACAATCAGGAGCATCTGTGTAAATTTCACCGTCTCCATATGGCCTGCAATTCCTGCAATACAGGCCACAAATCCTGCTGTCAGCATAATCAATGCCGGTATCGGTTTTGTTTTCATGTAACTCTCCATTCCCGCATCCTGAAAGGACACCTCACCAGTCCGGACCACAGGATTTAAATAATCTTCAATGGCTTTCCGACAGATTTTATATGAAATTCACCTGTTTCACAGTGCAGTTCTACCGTCCGGCCATAATTCAGCCCGGTATCTTCCGCAATCAGGCGTATTCCCATCCCTTTTAAAATTGCCTTGGCAGCCTCCGCATTTCTGGCCCCGATATTGCCTACTTCAGACAGACCGCTGACCTCAAACATTTTAGCCCCGCCGGCAATCTTTGCCACCAGACGTCTCCGGTTTGCACCGGCCGCCACCACACGCTTCAACAGTTCATCGATTCCCGTATCCGCAAACTTTGCAATGTTGCTGTTATTCCTCACCTTTGTACTGTCCGGAAGCATGTAATGAACCATTCCTCCAACTTTTGTAACCGGATCATAAAAAACAAGCCCGATACAGGAACCCAGCCCCAGAGTCGTGATAACGTCAGGGGCTTTGCATATATTTAAATCCGCCATGCCCACTTTTATGACTTTACTCATACTCTTTTCTCCTTATACTGAGATTCCAAGTGACGCCAGTATTTTTTCATACGAGCCCTGCTCCGGCATTAAGATAAAATAACCATTGATCGCCACATCTGCACAAATTTCTGTCTGTATCAATAATGCATTATCTCCAAACTGTCCAAATTCGATTGCCGGAACACTTAAGATGGACGCTGCCATGTCAACCGCAATATAGGGTACGGACGGTGCGATGACGAGATTGGTCAGTGAAGAAAGCGCAGACAGATACGAACCTGCAATGATATTTCCGATTTCTTTTAATGCAGACAGTTCCATCTCTCCGAAAGCCACATCCTCCCCTGCATCTGTCATCATCAGCTTGTTGACCAGATACCGCGCGGAAGGAATATCGATCAGAAACATCATGCTCCCCTCGATATCGTTTTCCACTTCAAGGAATATACCTACGATCGTCTCATCCTCTGCACCGACTGCCATGCCAAGCTGGGATACTTCCATCAGCCGGACATTGGGTACATTCATATCGATTTTAATGCCAAGCATATTGGCAATCGCGGACGTTGCATTGCCCGCCCCGATGTTGCCAATCTCCTTGAGCACATCCAGATACATATTATTTACATCTTCTAACGACATATTTCCCATGAAATATATTTATCCTCCTTTCACAACGCCTGTTCCACCGGCAACATTTTAATATGCTTCCTCCACAATCGCGTTGATCTCAAGCAGTGAAATCAGATCGTTTTCATGTTTTCCGATTCCGTTGATGAATTTTCCTTTGTTGGAGGCTTTCTCAATCTCGTCATCACTCAGATTCACAACCTCTTTCACTTCGTCCACAATAATCCCAAGAGAACCTTTTTCTTCTAATTTTAAAATGATAATCCTCGTGGCATTGTTAAACGTATCGTCATTGAGATCCATCTTTCTGCGGATACTCATAATCGGTATGATCTCGCCGCGGAGACTGATAATCCCCTTAAAATAGTACTGTGCCTTTGGAACCCTTGTGATTTTCTGCATCCGCACGATATTGTCTATGTATCGGATGTCAATTCCATACTGTTCACTGCCGACCATCACAACAATATATTGTTTTACCACTTTTTCGATTACTTCCAGACCATTATTCGCCATGCTGCCACCCCCCATTACATCAGAGTATTTACATCTAAGATTAATGCAACTTCGCCGTCTCCGAGAATGGTTGCACCGCTGATTATCTTGTTATTGTTAATAAATTTGCCAAGCGGTTTGATTACAATCTCCTGCTGTCCCATCAGTTCATCGACAACAAGTCCTGCCTGGCTGTCCCCTTTCTGCACAATGACTACGGTAAGGCTTGTCGGTTCATCTTCCTTCGGCTCCGTGTCAAGCACCTGGCTTAAGCGGATCAGCGGAATCACTTTGCCGCGAAGATGAATCACTTCCTGTGCCTCAACGTATTTTATATCTTTTACAGGAATATCTTCGATATTGGAAATAGAGCCGATTGCAATGGCATATTTCTCATCGCCGATTTCGACCATAAGCGCCTGAATAATCGCAAGCGTTAAAGGGAGGCGTACCGTAAAGGTTGTCCCTTCCCCTTTATCCGTTTTTACTTCCACATCGCCGCCAAGAGCCTCGATATTAGATTTTACGACATCAAGCCCCACACCACGTCCGGAAATGTCGGTGATTTTCTTTGCCATGGAAAAACTTGGCAGGAAGAGCAGATTTATAATCTCTTTCTGGCTCATACTCTCAGCCTGCTCTTCCGTAATCACTCCGCGCTCAATCGCCTTCTCACGGACTGCGTCCACATCAATCCCATTTCCGTCATCGCCAACTTCGATAATGACATTGTTGCCTTCCTGGAAAGCTTTTAAAAAGATACTTCCAACTTCCGGTTTCCCTTTTTCCAGTCGCGTCGCATTGTCTTCCAGACCATGATCTGCCGAATTACGGAGAAGATGCTGCAGCGGATCGCCGATCTGGTCCACCACAGTACGATCCAGCTCCGTATCTTCACCGGTCATGTAAAGCTCCATTTTCTTATCCAGCTTTCTCGCCAGATCACGGATCATACGCGGGAACTTATTGACGACACTTTCAATCGGAACCATACGCACTTTCATCACAGACTCATGAAGACTTGTCGTGATGCGCTCAAGCCCTTCAATCTGTTCATGAAACGTCTGGTTCTGGAAACCGCCAGACTCCGTGGAGCTGATGGAGACAAGACTGTTTTTGGCAATGATCAGCTCAGAAACCTGATTCATCAATGCGTCCAGCTTTTCAATATCTACACGCACAGTACGATTGGTGACCGGCTTTGAAACCGTCTGCTTTTTATTTCCGGCCGATGCGGACGGCTGTTTTGGCGGAGCAACGGCTGCAGGCGTCTCTTTTTCTGCGGACACGGGATTATTCTCCGGCATAATGGCAACCGCAATGGCTTCTGCCTCCGCTTTTTCCTGTTTTGCCGCCAGAACCTCATACTTTATTTCTTCTCCGACAACATCTTCGATCTCGGATACGGATCTGGCCGCTTCGTATACTTTTTCAAACGGTTCTTCCGAAACGATAAAAAAGCTGAAATCACATTCGAAATGTTCGTCTTCGATTTCCTGTGAAGTGGGATTATAAACAATGATCTGACCGTATTCTTCGACTGCTTTGAATACAAGAAATGCCCTTGCTGCTTTTAACAGGCATTCTTTCTGTATATATACGGTCATACCGTATATCCGCTGCCCATTTTCCTCTTCTGCTTTCAATTTTGCCCTGTCCGCATCGTCCATCTCAAATTCAAGATACTTTTTCCGGCCGGCCGCATTTCCTGCCACCGGCATCTGCGGTTCAGCTTTTTTTGCGGAGTCGTCCTGCGGTTTCTCGCCGTTGGCTGCTGCGATAAAATCATTCAGTTCTTTGATGATCAGCTCATTGTCTTCCGTCCCTTCTTCTGAACTCTCTTTCACATTGTCGAGATATCCTTCAATCGCGTCCAGACACTTAAACAGCAGATCAATCATGGCACTGTTTACTTTTATTTTATCGCTCCTGACTTCCTGAAATACATTTTCCATATCATGCGTCAGATGCTGCATGCGCTTAAATCCCATGGTGCCTGCCATTCCTTTTAAGGAATGGGCCGCGCGAAAAATCTCGTTGATTACGTCCATATTTTCCGGCTCTTTTTCCAGTTCCATGATACAGTCGCTTAAGGTCTGCAAATGTTCATTTGTCTCGTCGATAAATATCTCCAGGTATTGACTTACATCCATACTACCGTACCCCCACATTCTTTGTTATTGATTGTGCAACCTGTGTAAGAGGAACAACTTCATTTACCAGACCCGTATCAGCAATTGCCTTTGGCATCCCGTACACCACGCAGGTTTCCGCGTTCTGTGAGATCACGTAGACCGGCTTTTTCTTGATCAGCGAACAGATCCCGTTGGTCCCATCCGCCCCCATTCCGGTCAGAACGACACAGACAACCTCGTCAAAACCACTGTCCCGCAGAGAGTCATAGGTGATATTGGCGCACGGTCTTAACCCGCCGATTGCCGGCATCTCATTCAGCTTGATCTTATGACTGCCATCCGGATTCTTTTTGACTTCCATATGTTTGCCGCCTGGCGCGATGTACACGGTTCCCTTTTTTAAAACGTCTCCGTCTTCCGCTTCCTTGACGTGAATAGGACTCACCTCGTTTAACCGGTCCGCCATGGATTTGGTAAAACCGGCGGGCATGTGCTGTACAAGCACCATCGGTGCGTTCAGATTCTTCGGAAGATACGGAATTACACTCTGCAGCGCTTTGGGTCCGCCCGTAGAGCAGGCCAGCGCCACGATTTTATTGCCCGACTTCATCGATGTGGTATTGCGCAGCGGAGCAGCCTTTTTCTGTGCTGCCTGTACCGAAGAGCCGCCCGTTTTGAGCTCCCGCACAAACTTCTCCGTCTTAAGAACCGCCGAGAGGACGCCGATCAGCTGCTTTTTAAATTCTTCGCCCTTCGCCTCGATAATGTTATCCGGCTTCGTCACAAAATCGACAGCCCCCAGCTCCATGGCAAGAATTGTGACCTTGGCGTCCTTTGTGGTCATTGTGCTGACCATAATGACAGTCGCCTTGATCTTGTCTTTCTGCAGCCGTTCCAGAAGTTCCAGCCCGTTCATGCGCGGCATATTAACGTCAAGCACAACACCGTCATACTTTTTCGTCTTCAGCTTTTCGTATGCTTCCATTCCGTCGCGGCACAAATCCGTTACTTGAAATGTTCCATCTGAATTGATTATATCACAGATAACCCTTCTCATGAGTGCAGAGTCATCAACAACTAAAATGTTTTTTTTCATTTTTACCTGACTCCCTTTTGACGTTCCATACGTTCTTTTTCAAAAATGTACTTGATAATCTCTTCGCTCGTCTTTGTGTCTTTAAACAGAAATTTGACGTGCGACTCATACTTCTTTGTCTCCTTGTCCGGCACACATTTGATCACCTTGGAAGGAATATAGTACTGCTTGTTAATGGTTTCACTCTTAAGATGCACCCCGATCAATACATATGACTCATCTCCGAACGGCTCATCTGACTGAAGGCGCCCCCCGCCTCCGCTGATATCAAGAAGCTGTCCGGGTTTTTCCTGCCTGGCTCCATTGCTTTTCTGAATCTTGATAAAAACAGCGTTTCCCGACTCCATATCCGCCTCTTCCTCTGAAATCGGATAATAAAAAACCTTGATCTGTTTTGAATAGCGGAAAAACTCCCTGCGCTGGAATTTCTCTGGCTGGGACCTTAATTCCACAAGGAGCATATAAATATTATCTTTTTTATAGCGCTGTCTGATCTGTCCGACTGCCTGATACATCCCGGCTTTTCCTGCAAAAATAAACTCGTACCGCACTCCAAGCGCAAGCATAACAAGCGTGCCCTCTTCCATCGGCATAGCGATTTCAATGCCGCCTCCGTCGTCAACGTCAAGCACTTTGCTCAGATAAACCTTTACATTCTCTCCTGACCTTCCCATCTGTCTTACTTCCTGCAACAGACGGATTTCTACTTTGTCTCCTGGATGAATCATCTCCGATAATGTCATAATTATTTAACTCCTTATAGTTTTTGACTCCAAAGTTTTGAAAATAATTGTGAAATACCCATCGGCACATTTACCGGCTCCTGTTCGTGATTGAGCAGACTGACGGCCATACCTTCAAACGCTTTTGCCGACCTTGAGCCCGGAACATTTAAGGAAACCGTTTTCTGCTGCCGTACCGATTTTTCCAGCGCATTATCCCGTGGGATCATGCCAAGATAGTGCAGCTCTCCCTGCAGAAACTGAGAGACAACAGAATTCAGCTTATCATATACATGCTGCCCCTCCTCAACCGATGTAACGCGGTTCGCCACAACATTGATTGTCGTTCTGGTGCGCATAAAATTAGGATTCCGGTAAAGCGTCTTGAGCAGCGAATAGGCGTCTGTCAGAGAACTTGGCTCCGGCGTCGTAATCACAATGACTTCCGGACTTGCAATCACAAATTCCAGGACATGATCGGAAATACCCGCTCCCGTATCAATCAGAATGACATCCGCCATCTCGTCAAGTTCCCTTAAACTTTTCACCAGATAGAGAATCTGTTCTTTTGACAGGTCGTTCATTCCGGTAATTCCGGTTCCTCCCGATACAAAACCGATCCCGACAGGCCCTTCTGTGATAATCTCACGCACGTTTTTTCCCCGATAAATTACATCGCTTAAATTATATTCAGGAATGGCGCCAAACATGACTTCGACGTTTGCCAGTCCGAAATCCGCATCAAATATCAGTACCTTTTTTCCAAGTTTCTGCATCTGTACCGCAAGATTCACAGCCACATTTGATTTGCCTACACCACCTTTCCCACTTGTCACAGTAATGACTCTGGCATTGGGCAAAACATCTTTATTTTTCGATTTTACTACACTTCTAAGCTTTTCTGCCTGATCCATAAATTATCCAAGCCTTTCCAGCAGCCTGCAGCCATATAGCGGTTTATTCCTGTCTGCCGCCCAACAGCTGCTTTACTATCTTCTGTGTGTCAAATTCCTCGATATCATCCGGTACATTCTGCCCCGTTGTCATATAAGACAGAACAGCTCCAGAATAAAGTTTGATATTAAGCATGTTTCCAAAAGTGGTTGTCTCGTCAAGTTTTGTAAATATCAGTTTATAATCCGCTATCTCCTTATATATGTCTGCAATCTCCAGAAGATCCTTGTATTTGGTCGTCGCGCTGACAACCAGATACACTTCTTTCTCATATTTTTTCTCGAGTCCTTCGATCAGCTTCTGCATATCCTGACACTGTGCTTCGTTCCGGTGCGAAAACCCAGCCGTATCGACAAATATCAGATCATAATCGCTGACACGCTCAATGGCCTCATTCATTTCATCTTCTGTATATATGATACTCATCGGCGCATCCAGAATATTGGCGTATATGCGAAGCTGTTCCGTCGCAGCTATCCGATAGGTATCCGCAGTGAGAAATGCGACGCGTTTTTCGTGTTCTACTTTATATCTGGAAGCAATTTTGGCGATTGTTGTAGTTTTTCCAACACCGGTAGGACCGATAAAGAAAATAACTTTTGGCTTTTTGCCCGACAGACCAATCGGATCCGGCTGCCCGAATTTCAATACCATTTTCTGATAAACGCTGGAAAGAATATAGTCCACGCTGCTTCCATTGTGCATGATTTTTTCCGCTTCATCCATAATCTGATTGACATACTTTTCATGTACATCATTTTCAAGCAAAGTACGGTAAAGCATTTTTATAAACTGAAACCCTTCCGGATTTGCCGGTTTCGGCTCCATCTTTTCGTCTTTCTGGCTTCCTTCCGCATAGAACTGCTTTTCAAGCATGTTCGAAAGGTTTTCAAGTCTCCGCTCAATGCCCTCACTTGTAGTTTCACTTTTCTGTTCCTTCAGATTCAGAGGATCCGGATCTGGCTGTGGAGAAGTCTGTGGTTTTTTTTCTTCGTGCATTTTCCCCTGCAGATTTGAGATATTCAGCTTCTCGTCGGCCGCCAGATTAATGCTCTCGTGCATTTTGAGCGGCGTATTCAATGCAGGCCGCGGGTTCTCAAACTGCTGTTCTTTCTCTTCCATGGCCGCAGTGACTTCAAATAAAGCGCCTTTAAATACCCTGAGCATTCCTTTTGGCTTTACCTCTTTTACATTCAGAATCACGGCTGCCGGCCCAAGCTCCTGCTTTGCCTTCTCAATTGCTTCTTCTTTTGTACTCCCCTGATATTTATTTATGGTCATATTATGCTGTCACCATCCCTACTGATTGTAATTCCACATTGGAATCCACTTCGTTGTATGAAACAACGATCAAATCCTTAAAGTACTCTTCGGTCAGTTTCTTGAAGTACATTCTCACAATTGGCGAAGTAATCACAATAGCGCTCTTCCCCATATTTTCCAGCTTCGAGGCCTCTGTCTCCACAGAACCGATAATAGCCTTCGTCTTGTCCGGATCCAGGGTAAGATATGCCCCCTGTTCTGTCTGTTTCACGGAAGACATAATCTCCTGCTCCACTTTCGGATCCAGCGTGATAACACTTGTCGTCTCATTGGCAGGAAAATACTTGCTCGATATGGCCCGCTTTAAGCTCTGGCGCACATATTCCGTCAGCACATCGGTATCCCGCGTGACACCTGCATGATCTGCAAGCGTTTCAAAGACAGTGAGCAGGTCGCGGATGGAAATACCCTCCGAAAGCAGGTTCTGCAATACTTTCTGCACCTCTCCAAGTCCAAGAAGCTTCGGCACAAGTTCGTCGACCAGCACAGGGTTGCTCTCTTTGAGGTTGCTGACCAGATTCTGAACATCCTGTCTGGTGAGCAGCTCATCGATATGAGACCGGATAACCTCGGTGAGGTGGGTCGCGATAATCGACGGCGGATCCACAACCGTATATCCAAGGCTCTCCGCCCGCTCTCTCTGACTCTCTGTAATCCAGATCGCGGGGAGATGGAACGACGGTTCAAACGTCGGAATACCTGTAATCTCTTCTTCCACATAACCGGGATTCATCGCCATATAGTGATCAAAAAGAATCTCCCCTTCCGTCACCTGCACCCCTTTTATTTTAATGATATACTGGTTCGGATTCAACTGAATATTGTCACGAAGACGGATGATCGGAACGACGGTTCCAAGCTCAAGTGCAATCTGTCTGCGGATCATGACCACACGGTCAAGCAGATCGCCCCCCTGATTGACATCTGCCAGCGGAATAATACCATATCCGAACTCCAGCTCAATCGGGTCAACCTGAAGCAGGGACACCACATTTTCCGGTTTTCGGATCTCTTCCGCCTCCGTTTCCGCCATACTGACTTCTTCTTCAATCGTTTCAATCCCGATGTTTTTGTCTACCATTTTTCCTACGACAATAAAAAGAATACCGAACGGTACAAACAAAAACCACTCCAGCGGTGTCACAACACCCAGAAAAATAAGTGTCGTTCCGACGATATAAAGTACCTTGGGAATCCCGAACAACTGACCGACCAGAATATTGGAAAAATCGGCATTTTTAGATGCCTTCGTGACCAGAATACCGGTTGCAAGAGAAATCAGCAGCGAAGGAATCTGCGAACAGAGCCCGTCGCCCATCGTGAGAACCCCGTAATGCTGAATCGCATCGCCAAAAGTCATCCCATTTCTGAGCATTCCCATCGCTGTACCGCCAATGAGATTGACAAACGTGATAATAAGACCGGCTGTCGCGTCTCCCTTTACATACTTCGTGGCACCATCCATGGAACCGAAAAAACTGGATTCCTCCTGAATTTTATTCCTCCGCTCTCTCGCCTCTTTTTCCGTGATCGCACCGGTATTCAGATCCGCATCGATTGCCATCTGCTTACCCGGCATTGCGTCGAGAGTAAATCGTGCTGTAACTTCAGCGACACGCTCTGAACCTTTATTGATAACGACAAACTGAATAATGATAAGAATGATAAACACGATGGCGCCAATAATAATATCACCGCCGCCAACAAAAGCACCAAATGTCTGAACCACATTTCCAGGCGCCCCCGTCTGAAGAATCAGACGTGTGGAAGACATGTTCAGCGAAATCCGAAACAGTGTCGTAAAAAGCAGAAGCGTCGGGAAAAAAGACATATCCAGCACTTCCTTTACAAACAAAGTGTTAAACAGTACAATCAGTGCGATTGATATATTGAGCGCCAGCATCACATCCAGTAAAGTGGGGTTCATCGGCACAATAAAAAAGACGACTGCAGCGAGTAAATAGAGTGCAACACCAATATCTGCCTTTTTCATGCCTTTTCCTCCTTAATTTTTAGTATTGTAGACCATTGCCAGAATTTCAGCAACAGCCTGATACAACTCCGGCGGTATCTCGGCGCCGATATCCACATTTGCATATAACATCCTCGCCAGCGGCTTATTTTCCACAATTTTGATGTTATGCTCTTTTGCCGCCTCACGAATCTTCTGCGCAAGATAATCTTCTCCCTTTGCCAGAACGACCGGAGCTCTGGACGTTTCCGGGTCATATTTGATGGCAACTGCCAGATGCGTCGGGTTTGTGATGACGACATCGGCCTGTGGGACATCCTGCATCATACGCCTTCTGGAAGCGTCCCTCATACGCTGTCTCTGGCGTCCTTTGATTTCCGGATTCCCTTCCGTATTTTTATATTCATCCTTGACTTCCTGCTTTGTCATCTTCATGTCTTCGCTAAAACGAAACTTCTGATAAATGAAATCCGCCAGACCGACCACAAGATAGACAAGGCTGATTCTCAATCCTGTGTCCAGTATAATATTTCCACAGAGCAGCAGTGCCTGCTCCAGTGATATATCATACAGAATAAAAATGTTGTCCACCTCATCTTTGACTGAAGAGTAGGCGACATAAGTAATTACAAATATTTTTACAATTGATTTAAATAATTCAAAAATAGAATCTTTGGATAAGATACGCTTAAAACCATTGACCGGATTGAACTTGTCAAACTTAGGCTTCATCGGTTTTGCCGAAACCTTCCATCCGACCTGCAGTATACTGATAATCAGCGTAATCGAAAAACCAAACACAAAAAACGGCGAAACCATTTTTAACATCATCCAGAAAATGGTCATAAAAAAGGAATTGATCGCCTGTGCAGAAATTCCTCCCGCATTGACAGACAGAAATTCAGGCATCAGGTTATACACATAAGAAAATACATCCAGAAAGCCGCCGCCTATCATTGAAATAAATACTTTCAACACGAGAAAGAGGACAATCAGATCAAATGCAGACGTCAGCTCTTTGCTCTTGGCAACCTTGCCGTCCTCTCTTGCATCCCTCAGCCTCTTCGCCGTCGCAGGTTCTGTTTTTTCTCCGCCCGGTCCGTCTTTTGCAAACCACTGCAGATTATATTCAAGTACCCATCTCTTTTCCCGATTCAACCTAATACATTCCCTCTATCATTGAAACCATAAGCCTCTTCATCTCTTTAAAAATAAAATCTGCAACTCCAGGCAGGAGCACAATTGTCAGAAACAAAACTCCCAGCCCCACCATAACTTTCATCTGCATACCAACCGCAAACATATTCATCTGCGGAGCCACCTTGGCCATAATGCCCAGAACACAATTTAAAATCATAATACACGCAAAAATCGGAAGCATAATACGGAACGCAATCACAAACATGTCGGTCATAAACATTATCATAGAAGTATAAAGACTGTTCCAGTCAAAGACCTGACCATTCACCGGAATGACCTGATAAGAATCTACCAGAGCCCGGAGAATAAAATGATGCATATTTGTGATTATCATCAGCAGCAGAATAAAATACTGATACAGATTACCAGTGATCGTAACCTGACTTCTCGTCATCGGATCGAACTGCATCGCCATTGAAAGCCCGATATCCATATCAATAATATTGCCTGCAAATAAAATAATGGAATTACATACGTTTGCAGCAAGTCCTATCAGCAACCCTGTAATTCCTTCCTTTAAAACTATAACTGCATACCCAAACAGACCAGTGTACCCGACTCCCGTCTTATCGACCACCCCATAAATTACCATAGCGGTAAACAGAGAAAAACCTGTCTTCACCTGCCTGGGAACATTGCTTGTTCCAAAAAAAGGGGCAACCGACACAAAACAGGATATACGGACTATGATCAATATCAGTATTTCTAAATTCGTCAGTGAAAATGTATAATTTAGCATGCGTCATCCTAACCCAGATAATAGCTGAAATTCCATATGCGCTCAACAAACTCTGTCAGGTTAGTCAGAATCCAGGAACCAAAAATCATCAGTCCCACAAAAACCGCAAGCACTTTCGGGACAAACGTCAGCGTCTGCTCCTGAATAGATGTAACTGTCTGAAAAATGCTGATAACCAGGCCGACCACCAGGGAAATAATAAGCATTGGCGCTGAACAGACTATAATCATATAAAGTGTGTCTCTTGCTACATCGAGAACCTGTCCTTGTGTCATCGATACTCAACTCCTGTCTTAAAACCTGGTTAATAAAATGTCTCCACAACTTTGCTGAGCACCAGATTCCACCCATCTGCCAATATAAAAAGCAGGATCTTAAACGGAAGTGAAATCGTCGTCGGCGGCAGCATCATCATACCCATCGACATTAATACGGAAGATACCACCATATCAATCACGATAAACGGAATGTAAATCAGAAATCCCATCTCAAAAGCCTGTCGCAGCTCACCTATAATAAAAGCAGGTACAATAATCGTAAACGGAATCTCATCATAATTTTCAGAATCTTCTATGTCCGGATACACCTCACCCGAAAGATCCACAAAGAGCTTCAAATCTTTCCCCTGCATATCGCGATACATAAAACTGCGGATCGGCGCTTCTGCTTCTTTCAGCGCTTCTTCCATTGTGATCACACCGTCATCCAGCGGCTTTATCGCCTTTTCGTTAATCTCCTGGAAGGTAGGCCACATAATAAAAAATGTCAGGAATAACGTAAGCCCCACCAGCACCTGATTCGGCGGTGCTGTCTGTGTCCCCATGGCAGTCCGCAAAAAATGAAGCACAATAATGATTCTGGTAAAAGAGGTCATCATGATCAGAAACGACGGTGCCAACGTCAGAATAGTCAGCACCAGCAACATTCTCACGGTCGATGACAAAGTGGCATCCTCGCTGTTGTAATTAATGGACCAGCCACCGGTATTACCGCTTCCCGTATCCGTCGTATCCCCATCATTGTCAGATGCTTCCCTCTCGCCGACAGTATCCGGATTTGCAGCCGCATACACGACAGTGCCTCTTCCAAGAGAGAGACCAGCCACCGCAAACAACATAACCGCTGCAAACAAAAATGAAACGATACAATATGATTTCTTAATTTTCGCCATAACCTAATCCTGCTTTTTGGGAAAATGTCCCTTCAATCTGTTCATTACCTCCTGAAATGTCTCCTGTGCCGCAATACTGCCTGCAGTCCCTTTGCCGGAAACAGTATCCTCATCGGTCATATCCTCTGTAATCCCCAGCTGCTCACCTGTCAGCTGGGTCAACATCGTCACTTCGTCTTTTCCGACCGCAATTACAAGATACACATCTCCGACCTTTATAATCTGAATGTACTTGTTCGCTGCAATCTGTATTGATTCCACCACCCGCAGACTGCCCCTGTGTATCTGGAGCTTCTGAAAATTGCCGATCCACTTTGTCACAAAATATGTGATAAACAGTACAAAGACAAATATCAAAAGCACACCGAGCAGTTGAATAAAACTCTGCAAAGAAGAACTCAGTAAAATCATACTAACCCACTACTTTTTTTACAGCTTCCAGAACACGCTCAGCCTGGAACGGCTTAACGATAAAGTCTTTTGCACCGGACTGAATCGCCTCAATTACCATTGCCTGCTGTCCCATGGCAGAACACATAATAACATTCGCGCCTGCATCCATCTCCTTGATTTTCTTAAGTGCCTGAATACCATCCATATCCGGCATGGTAATGTCCATCAGTACCAGATCCGGTTTTGTCTCCGGGTACTTCTCAACTGCCACTGCCCCATTTTCCGCCTCTGCAGCTATCTCGTAACCATTTTTGGTCAAGATATCCTTAATCATCATCCTCATAAAAGCTGCATCATCGCAAATCATAATTTTTGCCATAATAATCTCTCCTATCCCTACCTTATTAATTTTATAGTTTGCTATTTTATAATCTCGGTAATTCGTATGCCGTAGCTCTCCTCAATTATGACGACTTCCCCTTTGGCTACAAATTTACCGTTGACCAACACATCGATTGGCTCACCAGCAATCCTATTTAATTCTATAATGGTTCCTGGTGTAAAATCAAGGATTTCTTTTATTGATTTTGATGTTCTTCCAAGCTCAACCGTAACTTCAAGCGGAACATCCATGATCAGATCTATATTTTCCGGTCCGTAATTCATGGGTATGCTCCCGGCAAATGCCTGGAACTGCGCCGGCTGTACATTTACCGGCTGACCATACATCTGCTGCATCGGCTGCCCCATCATGGGCTGCTGTCCCATCATCGGCTGCCCCATCATGGGCTGCTGTCCCATCATCGGCTGCCCCATCATGGGCTGTGCCTGCTGCTGCGGCGCTGTCTGCGGCTGTGCCTGTGGCGCTGCTGTCTGCTGCTGTCCTCCTCCCGGAGTTGAATTGGTATCATCTTCCATATTCTTTGTGATATCCTTACACATCTCCTTGGCGAAGGAAACCGGATACAACTGCATGATCTCACTGTCAATCAGATCTCCGATTTCCAGACGAAATGAAATTTTGATAAATTCACCGGCCAGAAATTCATCGATCGAACTCTCGTCAATCGTCTGCTGCAGATCTATCAGATCTGCCTGTGGCGGGCTGATGTCAATCACTTTATTCAACATGGATGACAGTGATGTCGCAGCCGACCCCATCATCTGATTCATTGCCTCACTGATCGCACTCAGGTGCAGCTCTCCGAGCTCTCCGTCCAGATTCGTCCCATCGCCGCCCATCATAAGATCCGTGATAATCTTGACGTCATTTTCCTTTAAGACAAGAATATTACTTCCGTCAAGTCCTACCGTATATGCAATCTTAATAAATACACAGGGACGTTCATAAGAGTCGCAGATATCGCTCCATGTAGCATAATCCACCACCGGTGTGGAAATGTCAACCTTGTGATTCACAAGCGAAAACAGGGTTGTCGCCGCCGTTCCCATACTGATATTCCCGATTTCCCCTATCGTATCTCTCTCGATGGGAGTCAGATTATCCGAACCCGTTCCTGCCCCTGCGTCGGCATTCCCGGGATTGTTCAGCAAAGCGTTTATTTCTTCCTGAGACATAACTCCATCCATATTTTACTGCTCCTCCCTCACAACCGTTGTAATCCTTACTGCATAGCCTTCACCGGAGGCGCCCGGCAGAGCAGTAAATTTTTTTATGTTTCCGACATAGACATCCAGTTCTTCATCTACCTTCGTGTCAAGTCTGATAATGTCACCCATTTGAAGTCCCAGAAAATCATTAACCGTTATGGCACTGGTACCAAGCACCGCCTTAATCGGCATGGGCGCTTTGGATATCAGCGCTTCTATGGTATCGGTATAAATCTGCTCATCCTTATCCTGGAGACTGGAATACCAGTACTTTGTATTCAGCTTATCCATGACATCTTCTAACGTAAGATACGGAAGACAGATGTTGATAAGCCCTTCCACGTCTCCTATTTTTATATTGAGCGTGACAAGCGCCGTCATCTCCGTCGGAGAGATAATCTGCGCAAACTGTGAATTTGTCTCAATCCGCTCCAGACGCGGCATCACCTCACAAACATTTGCCCAGGGTTCCTCCAGCAGACTGACGCACACATTATATATCCGCTCAAGAATCAGAAGCTCAATCTCCGAAAACTCCCGCGCCTTGTCGAGAGGAACGCCAATTCCTCCCAGCATGCGGTCCACGATCGTATATCCCAGATTTTCTGCAATCTCGATAATAATATTTCCTTTCAAAGGTGCAAAGTTTACAATCCCAAGCAACACCGGATTTGACAGCGCATTGGAAAACTCCGAGTAGATCACGGCCTGCGAACTCATCACCTCTACCTGCACCGATTTCCTCAGATAGACCGGGAGATTCGTAGAAAGAAGCCGCCCATAGTGCTCAAAAATAATCTCCAATGTGCGCAGATGTTCCTTCGAGAACTTTGCGGGACGGGCAAAATCATAGTCCTTAACCTTTTTTTCGTCTTTATCCTTAATCTCTTCCACATCAAGTTCGCCGCTGTTTAACGCCTTGAGCAGACTGTCTATCTCGTTCTGGGATAAGACCTCACCCATTCTCTCTCACCACCTAACTCAATGTTCACAGCTTAACGAAGCGCTTCTGTATTGACTCCCGAGAAATTGACACCCACAATAAAGTCCGATCCGCCGAAAATACTCTGAAGCGATTCCAGAATATCATTTTTGACCGCTTTATATCCATCCGCATTAAATTCATCCACCGTGTATGTGCCGACAATGGAATTGATCGTATCCGCGATCACGGCGTCTTTTGCAGCAAGGCCTTCCAGACCGCCGTATGTCTTATATCCTTCGCTTTCTTTATTTACAGATAACCCAATGGAAAATACTGCATAATACTTCTTTCCGTCCTCACCGTCGCGAAGATTCACCGTAAAACTGTTCGCGATACTGTACACCTCAATATTTTCAATCGGAACAGCGGAAAGATCTTTATTCTGTGCGCCTTCCAGATCGATATTAATGGCCGCACACACCTGATCAATCAGCGCATTGGACTTCTTCGCCTGCGGTATGATCGTAAACGCAAGAATCGCCGTCAAAATAAGATTCGCCAGAACCAGTGCCAGAATAATTACCGTTATCAGATTTTTTTTCATTTTTCTACCTTCCCAATCACCTTAAGTCTGAACTGTATGAGTTGTATATTTTGATCTCAACACGCCTGTTCCTCGCTCTGCCCTCCGGCGTGGTATTATCTGCAACCGGAACATATTCCCCCCGCCCCGCAGATTTAATATGGGCCGGCGAAATATCTGTAATATCCCGCAGATAACTCGCCACTGTCAGCGCTCTGTACGCAGAAAGCACATTGTTATCTTCATATTTCGCGGAATGAATCGGCACATTGTCCGTGTGCCCCTCCACCTCAATGATATGATCCGGATATTGTCCGATAATCTTTCCCAGCTTATCGATCAGAGGCTCCGCTTCCGCGCGAAGTTCTGATTTTCCGGAATCAAACAGAAGCGCTCCGTTTAAATTCAGCATAACATACGCCGAATTAAAATCCACCTCAACCTTATCCTGAAGGCCGGACTGTTCAATCTGTTCCTCAATCTGTTCTGCCATCTGCTCAGACTCTTCAAGCGCTTTTTCCTGATAAGCCTCATAGAGCTCCTGCGTTTTTTCCATTTCCTCCTGCGACTGGGAGTTGGCCTGCTCCTTAAAATATTTATCCAGAAATTCAAGCTGACTGACACCAGATGAGATCAGCTCCCCTTCACCGATGGAAGAGCCGCCCGCCGGAAGGATACTGAACGTATTCTGAAAAGAGGCAACTACTTTCTGAAACTTCTCCGCATCCACAGTGGACATGGCAAACAACATAACGAAGAAACAGAGCAGGAGATTCATCAAGTCACTGAATGTCGCCATCCATGCCGGAGAACCGGCCGGTGCATCCTCCTGTTTTTTCCTTGCCACTATTCATCACCTCCGCCCTCTGCAGCCGTCTCGCGCGCAGACGGAGCCAGGAAAGATTTCAGCTTTTCCTCTATCACTCGCGGATTCTCTCCTGCCTGAATGGAAAGGATACCTTCCACCGTTATTTCCTTCATCATCACTTCCTGTGCGTTGTTCGTCTTAAGCTTGGCAGCTGTCGGATTACACAGCCAGTTCGCGATCAGGGAACCGTACAGGGTTGTGAGCAGCGCAACCGCCATCTTCGGCCCGATCGCACCGGGATCCTGCATATCCTGCAACATAAGTACCAGACCGATCAATGTTCCGATCATACCCCAGGCCGGTCCGAGCTCCGCCCATTTTTCCCAGACGGCAATCCGCTTTTTATGTCTGTCTTCCACACAGGTGAGATCCGTCTCCATGATACCTCTTACCAGCTCCGGATCCGTACCGTCTACCACCAGCATAATGCCTTTTTTAAGGAAATCATCCTCTATTCCGTTTGCGGCCTCTTCCAGCGCCAGAAGCCCTTCTTTTCTAGCCGTATTTGACAGATCAATAATATTCTTGATCGTCGCAGCCGGATCCAATACATCGTTCTTGAAGGTCAGCGCAATACATTTCAGACCGCCGATAAAATCCTCCATCTTGTTCGAACCGAGCGTACCGGAAAGAGAACCGCCCAGCGTGATCACGATCGAAGGGAAGTTATACATCGTCTTAAGACCCATAAGCGGATCATCCGTACTCGACATAACTCCGATGATAAACATCACTACTCCAAGAACCATTCCAATTAATGAAGCTAAATCCAATTTCGTCCACCTACCATCCTATGTTTTTTCAGCTTTATGACAGCTCGCCGACCAGATCTCTGGCCAAAATATCCCTTTTATATGATTTTACTAAACTTTTGATCTCTTGTCTACTTTCTTTTACAATTAATTTTTTTCCAGTTGTCAGGGAAATGACGGTATCCGGCGTCTCTTCCACCATTTCGATCAGTTCTGCATTGATCATAATCTCTGTCCCGTTAAGCCTGGTCACGTCTATCATAACAGCCTCCTGTTCCATGGATTTGTATCGTTTTCCTGCACCGCTTTTCCATAGCACTGACCGTGCAGGGCCCGCCCCCGTTGCAGAAAGGGACCGGCTCACACGGCCAGTATACCACATATGGTAGAATGTGTGAATACATTTTACCATATATATTTATTTTTTATTTATGACCACCATTCCTATCAGCGCTTCAGGTTAACAAGTTCCTCGAGCAGGGTGTCAGATGTGGTTATGACACGCGAATTTGCCTGGAACCCACGCTGTGTTGTAATCATGTACGTAAATTCTGTTGAGAGATCCACATTCGACATCTCGAGTTCACCGGAAGTCATCTTACTTCCGTCCGCCTGGATTTCAACACCGATACCGTCAAACTCACCGGAGTTAAGCGTCGTCGTGTAACAGTTTTCACCTGCCTTCTCAAGACCGGACGCATTGGAGAACTGTGCCACCGCAATCTGTCCAAGCAGCACGTCGTTACCATTGTCATAAGTACCGAAAATCTTGCCGTTGTTGTCCACGGAAAGACCGATCAGGGCGCCCAGTTTCTTTCCTTTGCCCGCCTCCTTTGCGTCGCCCGCTGTCATGGAAGCTGTCGTCTTGCCGCCGTTGTCAGCGTTGCGCATGGTTGAAAAGTCAATCGAAATATTTTCAAAATTACCTTCCGGAAAGAGGCCGGACTCCGCCAGATTAAGGGATACGCTGTCCATCCCGTTTATCCCGGTAAATGTTCCGTCCGCTGTGCTGAACGTCAGACCATAATTGACAACCTGCCCTCTGAGTTCGAGCGTCCCGTTAGCGGGATCATATGTCGCCGTCGCCGTCGGAGGCGTTGCCGTAAGCATGGATATATACTGATCGTCAACACCGAAAACTTCTTTCAGCGTGTACGTATCTGTACCGTCCGTAAATCCCGTGCCATTGAACGTCAGTGCAGTTCCCTGCGCCGAATCCCCCTTATAGACTGTACCGGTTGCAGGATCCTTATAAAATCCTTCTCTCACCGCCGTATACTGTCCCAGCATTGCATCTGCCTGCTCATTTCCAAAGAGACTTGCCCTCTGCGCAGGCGTCATATTTTCCGGGAGAATACTGTTTCCGTTACTGTCTAAGATATCTTTGAGCTCAACGGTAAACTGTCCGTCTACCCCCGGCACCTTCTTAATTGAAAACCGTGCCGTGTACGCATATCCCAGTTTGTCATAGAAATTAAAATTCTTCATCATACCGTCAGCGTTTAAGACGTCCGGGTCGTTTTTATCGATAATACCACCGCAGCGTCCCAGCGTTGTCGGCTCAGGCGGAGACGTAAGATTTTCCGTTTTCATAATCTGGAGCGGTGATACCGTATCCTTCCGGATCTGGCCAGTCACCGGATCCACCTGCCATCCCATAACGGTATATCCGGTCGAAGTCATGGCAAGATTGCCCGCACCGTCCACATAAAACGAACCGGATCTGGTAAACAGATTCTCGGAACCATTGTTTACGATAAAAAAGTGGGTTGTACTGGCGTCTGTCAGACGGATATCAAACGGCAATCCGGTTGTCTCAGCCGCGCCAGCCCCTGTGATATTGATATTGGTGGCAGCCATGTTTACACCGAGACCAATCTGCTTTGCGTTTACACCGCCGACCCCGGTCGCTGCGTTCGCCCCGGATGCCCCGGATGTTGTTTGATATAAAATATCCTGGAAAATTACATTGGAAGATTTAAATCCTACCGTGTTGACGTTGGCAATATTGTTACCGATAACGTCCATTCTTGTCTGATGTGTCTTAAGTCCCGACACAGCAGAATACATTGATCTCATCATAATGAAATGACCTCCTGAATAAAATCTGTGCTGTCTCCCCCTTCTGGCAATCCGAGGGAGAATGTGCCTCCTTTAAGGTCCGGCTACATGATCACAGCACCATCAATATTGGTAAAAACCGCGTGGTCTGCTCCCCCCTGATCGATGGCCGTCACAACTGTCCTGTTCGGCACATTCACGATAAACGCAAGGGAATCCACGATAACGAGTGATTCTCTGATTCCTTTCTCTCCTGCCCTGATCACGCCGGATTCCAGGCGCTCACTCTGTTCAGCGGAAAGTCTGATCTCCCGGTCCGCGAGACGCATTGCGGCATGTTTGGAAAACTTTAACTCCGTGCTTTCGGCAACATCCTGTTTCCGTTTTAGGATTTCCTCAAAGGATAACCCCTGAGACTTTGCAGCATCCGTGCTTTTCTGGTTCAGATACTGGTCAGTTACCTGCGCAATCGAAGCAAACTGGTTACTGATCTTAGTCATAAACCTCATCTCCTGCCATTTTTAATGTGTTACTTTATTTGTTTTCTTCCGTTCCCGATGCACCTTCTGTCTTGTCACCGTCTCCGCTGCCCTCTGTTCCCGGTGTATCGCCGGTCGTATTGTCCTCTCCATCCGTTCCCGGTTTTTTGTCGGCCGCCACAAGCTCATTCATCTTCTGAACCAGCGCGCTGAACTTCTCCATCGTATCTTTGTCGATATATGACTGCTGATAAGACGTCATACCTGCATACACCGCCGCAATTTTTTCAACAGTATCTTTATCCGCAAGTGTCAGATCATCCGGAGAAGGCAGCTTCGCGATCTGCTGTTTAAATGCTTCCGCAAGCGCAAGTGCTTCCATGTATTCTGTATCCGCCACCTGGTATACGTCATCAATGGAATACCGGTTGCCGTTGATATACAGGTATTGTTTTGTGCCTTCATACTGTACATAATCGACAAATCCCGCCTCTGCCGTCGTGTTTCCGTTTGCCGATGTCGATTTTACAATCACATACTTGCCGACCAGGTTGTTTGCATTGCTGCTCTCGATTGTATTCTGCATATTGAGCATCGCTTCCATCTGTGAAAATGTCGCGAGCTGCGCCACATACTCTGTATTGCTGGTAGGCTCCAGCGGATCCTGGTACTGCATCTCCGCACACAACAACTGCAAAAACTGATCGTATCCCAGCTCATTCGTTTTTGGCGCCTTATCTTCATCCGAAGTAAGGTCAACCACTTTTCCGTTGTCAATCGGTTGAATTAATGCCATAGATTTCTCCTTTCCCTACGCAGTAAAATCGACGGAGTTCCCCTGATCTGCCATCATCTGTGCCACAAGGCTCTCCTCCTCGGACATCACACCGCTCAGTCCGTCCAGATCGTCCAGACGAATCCTTCTTGTGCGCTTTGCCGCTTTCTCCTGCTCTTCTGCCTGTCTCTCGTCTCTCCCCGCATTTTGCTCTAAGTTGCGCTCAAACGCATGACTTGCAACCGTCACCTCAATCGCCTCTACTTTGACGCCTGCCTCATTCATGCTCTCTCTGAGTTCCACGATCTGAGCTTCCAGGACCTCTTTTACCGTCTCGTTCTGTGCCATAATCCGCGCCGAGACATTTCCTTCCCGCGCACTCAGCTCGAGATACAATTTTCCGAGATGCTCCGGATTCAGCTGCATCTGAAGCGTCGTGACATCGTTTCCGGCATTTACTTTCGTAAACTCTGAAATCTGCCGTATAATACTGGCCACATCGACCTGATCTGGCACACCTGTTGCAGCATCCGGATCATATACAGTCAGTGTTTCTCCCATATTTTGTCCGAAAGCAGCATCACTGATCTGTCCTGTCGGCTGATTGTAGTTCGCTGTACGCACCGGATTATGGCTTTCCTGTCCGGAAGCACTTTCTTTTTCGCTGCCCTGTCGCGTCTCATTTTCCGGCACATCTTCTTTTACCTGTATTACATGTTCGTCTGTGTCTGCCTCTGCAGACTCATTTTTTTCCAGCACCTCTTCCGGATACTCTGCACTTCTGTCGGTTCCCTCTGCAACCACGCGCACCGTATCCTCCGGAAGCTCTTCATGTTCCGGTTCCGCAACAGCTTCTGCCGTCTCCGCGGAAAAAATTTCCTGAAATGCACCTTCTTCTGATATGGACACTTTCTGCACTTCGACAAGAGCCTTCAGCTCTTCCAACGTAATACCAAGCTCTTCCAGAAGCTCTCTGCCAAGAATCCCTGCCTCCTGTATCACTGTCGTAAATGCATCACTGCAGAGAAGATCACCGACATCACTGATTCCGGTCAGTTCTGCCGACAGTCCTGCCAGCTTCGCCGGATCCATCAGATCAATAAATGTCAGCCCCAGTGTCTCCATCGCTTCTTCAATCTGCTCCCCGGACACGCCGAGTTCTTCCTTTAAGACCTCCTTCACATCCTCCGCATACTCTTCCAGCTTAGATGTGACCTGATCGTCCGTCTGGCTGACCGTAGTCTCTTTTTCGCGAATAGGGCTCTCCCTGTACTGATACCTGTCATAAGTATCAACTGATTCTGCCGGCTGCCGGCTGCCGGGATCTGCTGTCTGACTCTGTGCGGGCATTTTACTGCCGGCCCATCCGGTCATCCGGTTCATCATCTGCGAAAAATCGTCTCTGGTATCTTTTGTCTTTGACGTATTTCCCGCCGCTGCAGCCGGTGCCTGTGGAAATAGCTTTTCAATTCTTGCAATATCTGCTGCTCCCACTCGCTGTTCCTCCTTTCTTTAAGGCTCTGCCTTTTTTATTTATATTCTGAAGGCTTTAGAATTTCCGTCACCTTTGCGGCGTTTTCGGAACTCATCTTGCCAAGAATATCCGCTCTGGACTGTGTATCCATGTTCTGAAGAATCTGCGCAACAAGATTCAGATTGTCTGTCATCGTATCAAAAATCGCTGCGGCTTCTTTTGCCTTCATGGACGTATAGGTATTAACATACCCCTGAAGCTTTTCATTTTCCGTCGTCTGCTCCACCACCTGACGATAAAGCACCTCCGCATTCGCGGGATCAATACTCTCGTAATATGCCTTATATTCTTCTATATCGGGCGCTGAATCGGAAAACACAACCTCCTCGTAGAACTTTTGCTTCTCGGCTTCAAAAGCAGCTTCTTCCTGTCGATAACGCGCAAGCTCGGCGGCCTGCGCCTCAAGCTCGGCGATGTGTTCCGCATCGGTGGATGATGCATTCTGCGCCTCCGCAAGCTGAATCTCCAGTTCTTTTATCTTTGCAATCGCATCTTCCAGTGAATCGTAAGCATACGCCGCGTCCTCCGTCGACACTTCCTCCACCACACCATCCGGAAGAATCCGGTTAACATAGGGAACATTCTTAAGTACAGGTCCCAGCACCGTAGACCCGAAACCGCCTACATCCCACTTAATCAGCAGAACGATAATTCCAAGCCAGATCAGAATAATCATCACCGTCACAAAAAATACAACGATCTTACCGCCGATCGAAGTCTCTTCTTCAAGGTCGTCTGTCTCCGCCGCGGCTTTCGCCTCCCTGGCGGCTTTCTTTTCCGCTTTTTTTCGCTCTTTTTCTGCTTTTCTGGCGGCTTTTTTATCTAAAACCTCTTCCTTTTCTTCTTCCATATATAACCTCCATGTGACTGTACGCTAATCCTCATGATAACTGTAGCTTACCAGCTCATCGATTTCTTTGCCTTCCGCCCGCTCCAATTCCTGCCGGAACTCTTCAAATGCTCTCTCCCGCAGTTTTTCATGCGTTTTCCGTTCCACCATCACCTGATTGAGCCGTTCTCTCGTCAGCTCTACATTCTTCTCTGCCGCATGGACGTTCATCAGCTGAATCCGCTGTCTGCCCTTCATAAAATCAATCGCCTTCCGGCACTCCCGGATGTCCTGTACACGGATCACCCCCTGAACAAGCTCTCTGGAATGCTGTTCATATCCGGCTCTGCGGATCATGATCTCCTGAAGCTTTTCCTGCTCTTCACGCAGTGCGGCGTTCGCCATCCCATAAGCAATCCTGGCCTGATTTTCCATTTTCATCTTGATGTCTAAAATATTCTGCATCCGATATGTAAATTTTGCCATCGTTTCTGCCTCTCTGCAGATTTAATTCTCAAAAAGAGCCCGTAAAAGTCCGATCTCTTCGTCAAATTCAAACTTTTCATCCGTCCTCTGCATCAGAAATGCATTGACCATTTCAATCTTTCTGACTGCATAATCGATCTCACGGTTTGAACCGCTCTTATACGCTCCGATATTGATCAGATCCTCGGCCTCATTATAAGTTGCAAGAACATTTTTCAGCTTCCCTGCAAGTTCCTTATGCTCGCTCGTTGCGATAGCGCTCATAACCCTCGAAATACTCTGCAGAATGTCGATTGCCGGATAATGATTTTTATGTCCCAGCTTACGGGACAACATAATATGTCCGTCAAGAATACTGCGCGCCGTATCAGTAATCGGCTCGTTAAAATCATCACCATCCACAAGAACGGTATAGAGCCCCGTGATGGAACCCGTATGCGAAGTTCCGGCCCGCTCTAAAAGCTTCGGCATTTCAGAGTAAACACTTGGCGGGTATCCCCTTGTCACTGGAGGTTCCCCGGATGCCAGACCGATTTCGCGCTGGGCCATGGAAAAACGTGTGAGCGAATCCATCATCAGGAGAACATCCTTCCCCTGATCCCTGAAGTATTCCGCAATGGCCGTTGCCGTCTTGGCCGCTTTGTTCCGGATCAGCGCCGGTTTATCCGAAGTCGCCACGACGACAACCGACCGGCGCATACCCTCCTCGCCCAGATCTCTCTCGATAAACTCTCTTACTTCACGCCCACGCTCACCGATCAGGGCAATAACATTGATATCAGCCCGTGTATTTCTCGCAAACATGCCCAGCAATGTACTTTTACCGACACCGGATCCGGCGAAAATACCGATACGCTGTCCCTTGCCAACCGTAATCAGTCCGTCCACTGCCTTAACTCCCAGCGGCAGAACTTCATCGATAATCTTCCTGCTCATCGGATCCGGAGGCTGCGCTTCCACGGGATACTCAAAACAAAGCTCTGGCGTATCGCCGTCAGTCGGCCTGCCGATCCCGTCCAGCGTATGTCCAAGCACCCCGTCCCCCACTAAAACAGACAATGGATGTCCCGTATTTTCCACGATACATCCAACACCGATTCCCTCTACATTCTCAAAAGGCATCAAAAGCAGACGTTTATCACGAAAACCGACAACCTCCGCCATAACGGACAAATTTTTCTCTCTGTCCAGAACTATGCGACACAGATCGTTCAGTTTTGCATCCGGCCCCACAGATTCAATTGTCAGTCCAACGATTTTTACAACTTTGCCCAGACCATTAAAATAAGTCTTTTCTGCAAGCTGCAGATACTTATCAAATTTGTGTTCCATACTTTTCGTCCTTACGAGCTTAACGACCGGATATCCTTAATCAGATTCTCGAGCTGTACGTCCAGACTACAGTCAAACACGCCGGAATCCGTCTCAATCACACATTCCTTTCCGTCCATCGCACCGTCTTCCAGAATTTCTATTTCTATATTATGTCCGACACGGTCCAGAATACCTTCTTTATTGTTTAAAAGAAACTGCGCATTTTCCGTTGAAACACGAATGCGAAACTTCTTTTCTCCTTCAATATTTAAAATTGCATCGTTGATCAGATGCATCAGAATCTCTTTTTTATTGTCAAACTGAATATGGAAAACCCGGCCAAACACCTCTAAAATAACGTCAACCAGCTCCCTTTCCATATGATCCTGCTTTTCCTTAAATTCGGCATCCAGCTTCCGGTTCTTCTCCCGAAACGTATCCGCCAGCTCGTCGCGTACTTTTTCAAACTCCTGGTCCGCGCGAATACGGCCCTCCTCATATCCCTGCGCCCTGGCAGCCTCTTCGATCCCGGCCGCCTGCTCCTGCGCCTGGCTTATCAGAAAATCCGCCTGCTCCTGCGCCTGCATAAGAATACGTTCCGCTTCTTCCTGCGCGAGTTCAACCGGATCCGGTCCTTCCTCTGCCTCTTCTGCGCTTTCGCCAATGATATCCGCCGGGAAATTGTCAGAATCCGCAAATCCGGCCAGCCCCGGCTGAAAACCATTGTTCCTTTCCAGCCGCTCCATCAGAATCGCGTTGGAATTGATTATCCGGGCATTGTCCGCCTCCGAACGGACAAGCCACTGTTTGTAAAGATTAGACAATGATCTCGTCACCTCCGCCTCTGGAGATAACAATCTCACCCGCATCCTCCAGTTTACGGATGACGCTCACGATCTTCTGCTGTGCTTCCTCCACATCTTTCATACGTACCGGTCCCATAAACTCCATATCCTCTTTGATCATGGCAGCCAGACGCTTTGAAAGATTCTTAAAGATCACATTCTGAACTTCCTCAGCCGCACCTTTCAGGGCGATACCCAGATCGGCGTTGTCTACATCTCTGAGTACGCGCTGAATTGCACGGTCGTCCAGAAGGAGAATATCTTCGAACACAAACATCTTCTTGCGGATCTCGTCTGCAAGCTCCGGCTCTTCGATCTCCAGTGATTCCATAATATGCTTCTCCGTCGACCGGTCTACTGTATTCAGGATATTCACAATGGCATCCACGCCGCCGACAATTGTATAATCCTGGTTGGCAAGAGAAGCCAGCTTGCGCTCAAGCACACGCTCCACCTCTTTGATGACATCCGGCGAAGTGCGGTCCATCATCGCAATACGCTTTGCCACATCCGCCTGTTTTTCCGGCGCAAGCGAACCAATCACCATCGCCGCCTGCGGTGATGTCAGATACGACAAAATCATCGCAATCGTCTGCGGATGTTCTTCCTGAATAAAGTTCAGAAGCTGGCTTGGGTCTGTCTTGCGGACAAATTCGAACGGCCGGACCTGCAGGGAAGCCGTCAGCTTCGCAATGACCTCCTGTGCTTTTTCATCGCCAAGCGCCTTATCCAGAAGCTCTTTCGCATAACCGATACCGCCCTCGGCGATATACTGCTGCGCAAGGCAGACCTGGTAAAATTCATTCAGCACATCCTCCTTCACCTGAGACGATACACTACGGGTATTTGCAATCTCAAGTGTCAGTTCCTCTATCTCATCTTCTTTCAGATGCTTAAACACATCTGCCGAGCGCTCCGGTCCCAGGGCGATCAGTAAAATCGCCGCCTTCTGGACACCATTATATTCATCCGTCTTAGCCATAACTACTCCCACTCCTCATTCAGCCAGTTGCGCAACAACGATGCGGCGGCCTCGGGGTTCTCATCTACAAACTTCTCGATCAGAAGCCTGGTCTCAGACTTCTCATTATACCCGATATCCTCCAGCGGATTATGCTCCTGTGTCTCCTTTGTCGACTCAAGCAGCGTCTCCACCGAAAGCTCCGGCTCCATCTCCACAACTCTCTCTTTTCTCGTACTCCGGAATACGACATATCCAAGCAGAAGAAGAATCAGCACCGCAAGAATAATCTGCAGATAATCAGACAGCGATCTCTCATTGGCAGAATATTTAAATACCGGTTCTTCAAACGCTATAATACTGATCCGTTCCACCGGAAAACCGGTCGCATTGGCAACCAGGGTATAATATTCCTGATCCACTTCGGTCATGACCGGCGCGCTGTTCGCAGCAACGTATTCTTCAAAGCTCATATTGCCGAGAGCACCGGAAGCCCTGAGAGTATCTTCATCATAAATCACAAAATTCTTTGCCGTGAGCGAAATAGACGAGCTGTCATAGCGGATACTGCCGACTCCGCTGTCCGTCTCCGTGACCGTCTTATTATTCTGATACCTTCTGGTACTGTCCGTAATGGATGATTCGGAATAATTGTTGTCGTCAATCACCTGCGTCGGTGTATCATCGTTTGTATCTGTACCCGGCACGCCGGCAAGTCCGCCCCGGCTCTCCTCTTCATAGTTGCTCTCTTCCTCGATCATACCGGTCGTCCTGCCCTCAGGCGCGGAATATTCGGTACTCGTCCGGTTTGTCTGGGCAAAATCCAGATCCAGATTCGGCGCTACCTCCACCTGATCGTAAAGCCCGGATGTGACAAGCACGTCTTTTACCCGGTTGCGGACAAGCGCCTCCATCTTTGAGCGGTATGAAATCTGGGTACTCGCCATCCCCATTGTGGTGGAAGAATCACCGCCCGAGAAGAGAACATTTGAGTCCGAGTCCAGAATCATGATCCTGTCCGTCGTCTCATTTCCAAGCTGTGTCGCTATGTATTTGGCGATTCCCAGGGCCTGCTCATCGTCCATTGTCTCCCTGAGGGTAAGTATCACGGAAGCAGAGGATTCCGCCTCTTTTGAAAGGATCGTTCCGTCGTCCGGCGCAAGTTCCAGTGTGACATAAGCGCTCTCGACATTGGACAGAACTGCAAGCTGGCTCGCAAAACGCTCTTCCAGATACCGCTTATAACGCTTTGCCTTGTCTGCCTCCGTAGAGCTGAAACCGCCCTCGAACACGTCTTCTATTCCAAATCCTTCTGTCGGAATGCCGCTTGTTCCAAGCAGGATCGAAGCGGAAGCCATATCCTTTTCATTCACAGTAAATGTAAGCCCATCCTGCGAAATGTCATACGAAATCTTTTCGTCATCAAGAAGTTTTTTCACTTCTCCGGCTTCCTTCGCGCTCTCACACTGAATGAGCTGCGTCATCTCCGGTCTGCCCACAACGGCCGCCAGTATCACCAATGCAAGTATGATCGTCGCCGCAATGCTCAGCAAAAGCGCTTTTTGTTTTGTATTAAACTTCTTCCACCATTCTAAAACCTGATCTAAAACTTTCTGCAATTGTTCCGGCATTGTTCGTCAACTCCGTTCATTAAATCTGCATATTCATGATTTCTTTGTAAGCGTCAATCAGTTTATCCCGCACCGCCGTGGTATACTGGATCGCCGCAAGTGCCTTCTGTTCCGCTATCTGCATATCATGCGGATTTTCCGCCTGTCCGAGCGCAAACGTAATCTTTGCGGACTGTGCATCGTTCTGCAGCGCATTCGTCTCCGTAAGCAGATTCATCGCAGCCGAGAGTACCGAATCAAAACTGTCTCCTGTCTCTTTCTGCGGACGCATATCTCTGGTGGCATCTGCGTATTCCGCAGACGCAATCCCTGTCAATGACGATATATCCATTTTCCTCTCCTCTTTCCGCCGTCCATATCGTATTCAAACCCGATATTTTATGCCACGATTTCTTACTTGCCGATCTGTAAAGCCGACTGTACCATGCTCTTCGTCGCGTTAAAGGCCGTTGTATTCGCCTCGTAGGCACGCGTCGCGTCGATCAGATTTGTCATCTCTGTCACCGTATTGACATTCGGATACAGTACATAACCGTTTTCATCTGCATCCGGATGCGCGGGATCATACTTCATAATAAAATCCGTCTCGGTATCCTCCCGCAGGGAAGTCACTTTTACCCCGTTTCCGACCCACTTCGCTCTCGCCGACTGATAATAATTGCTGAACGGCGTGAGCTTTCGCTCCCCGAATGTCACAATCTTTCTGCGATAAGGCTCGTTGTCCTCCGTCCTGGTCGTATTGATATTGGCAATGTTCTGCGCAATCGTGTCAATGCGGAAACGCTCCGCCGTCATTCCCGAACCGCTGATGTCAAACGCCTGAAATAATCCCATATATTACCTCCTATTTTAATACCACTTTCATCCTTGCAAATTCATCACTGATCGCCGTCGTCAGAAGCTGATAGCGCAGCTGCTCCGAAGCCAGTTCCACCTCTTCCGAATCCGGATCCACATTGTTGCGGTCCAGCCGGTAGGAAAAGTGATCATAATCCTGGAAAATATCCACATCAAGTCCGCTCAGATCCGCGTTCATTCTGCGTATCTTCTTATCCAGCGTTCCATACCTCGATTTTCCCAGTTCCGATTTCAGTGCAGATTCAAAATCGATATCGGACCGCTTAAAATAAGGAGTGTCTGCATTGGCAATATTATTTGCCAGCACGTTCTCCCGCTTCCAGCTTGCATCCGCCGCTTTATCCATAACATTGATGTAGTCAAATGCATTTGTGCTGATCATCTATGTACCTCCTTCCAGTCCACCGGATTTTACTCCATATCCTATTCTATTATAGAACAAATTTCAAGAAAAACAAGTAACTTTTCTATATTTTTTTACATGATATTGTACTTTTTTTCGTTATACCCACTAGATATCCACTTATTACCAAAAAAAGGACTTATAGCAACATCTTTACACTATAAATCCTTTTACAGTCTGCAATCCTTTTATTATTTATTTTTCTGATTCTGCTTTTTGAGCCGGGAAAGTTCGTCGAAGACGACATCGTTGAGCACTTTGATATAAGTCCCCTTCATACCCGAAGATCTGGACTCAATCACCCCCGCACTCTCAAATTTGCGCAACGCATTTACAATCACGGAGCGGGTAATACCGACGCGGTCTGCGATTTTGCTGGCGACCAGGATTCCTTCCCTGCCGTCCATCTCGTCAAAAATATGTGTGATCGCTTCCAGTTCGGAAAACGAGAGCGTACTGATGGCAGATTTCACAATCTGTATCTTCCTGCTCTCTTCCGCATTTTCCTCGTTGACGGAACGCATCATTTCAAGTCCCACAACAGTCGTCCCATATTCGCTCAGAATAATATCGTCGATATCGTACTGCCTGTCCTGCCGATACACAAACAATGTTCCCAGCCGTTCACCCGCAATATCAATCGGCGTGATAATCGCCGTATACTTTTTTATTTCGTCGATGAATCCCAATGTCTCGAGGTTGACATTTTCTTTTGTGGACAGGATTCCCAGCAGCCGTTCGTTCAGCAGGGGATCAATAAATCCGCCGACCTCCTCCACAATCAGCTCCCTGATCTCTTCCACGCCCTCGCACGCTCCGGTCCCGAGTACTTTTCCTTTTTTGCTGATGACCAGGATGTTGGAATCGAGGATCTCTTTTAAGACATCACAGATATCATTAAAGACAACCTTGGATGAGTTGTTATTGTGAAGCAATTTGTTGATCTTCCTTGTTTTGTCCAACAACTGTACACTCATATGCATGCCTCCTGCCTGTCAGAGCAAATTTTCATGTTGATTTCTATTCTAACATGTTAATTCTGAAAATTCAATATTTTCATCAAATTTTCAATTTCCCTGCGGACGAGAAATTTTAATGAGGGAAAATATCCTCCGTTTTCATCCGAACCGGAGTTATTTTCCCTCATTTATACATCCCTTACAGATAAGAATACCCCATCAGGCTCTTATCAATCTCGCGCGCCGCCTCGCGGCCCTCGCGGATGGCCCATACCACAAGAGACTGTCCACGGCGGACATCCCCCGCGGCAAAAACATTTCTGATTTTTGTCGCATAAGTTCCTTCTGACGTCGCAACATTGGTTTTTGCGTCAAGCTCCACCCCGAAAGCGCTCGCGACATATTTCTGCGCCCCCAGAAATCCGGCTGCAATCAATACCAGGTCCGCATCCACACGCTGATCCGACCCCGGAACTTCCGCCATCACCGCACGCCCCGTTTTCCCGTCCGTTGTCCACTCTGCCTTTACCGTGACCACTCCGGTCAGTTTTCCCTTCTTGTCTTTTATAAATTCCTTTACTGTCGTCTGATAGACACGCGGGTCACGTCCAAAGACTGCCGCCGCCTCCTCCTGGCCATAATCCGTCCTGCACACTTTCGGCCATTGCGGCCAGGGATTATCCGCCCCGCGCGCTCCTGGTGCTTTCGGCATCATCTCGATCTGCATCACGCCCGCACACCCCTGTCGCATCACCGTCCCGACACAGTCATTTCCGGTATCCCCTCCGCCAATAATCACGACCTTCTTCCCTTTCGCAGACACAGCGCCGCTGTCCTTTAGGCCGCAATCAGACAGATTTTTCGTCGCCGCCCCAAGGAAATCAACTGCAAAGCAGATTCCCGCGGCATCTCTCCCCGGAACTTTGATATCCCTGGGCTGTTTCGCACCGCAGGCCAGGAGCACACAATCGAACTGCCGCAACAAATCAGCCGCCTTAATGTCCTTTCCGACATCCGCCCCCGTCACAAATACAATGCCTTCCTCCCGCATCACCTCTATCCTGCGCTCAATCACCCATTTCTCCAGTTTCATATTCGGAATACCATACATCAGCAGTCCGCCCGGTTTATCGTCGCGCTCGTACACCGTCACAAGATGCCCTCTTTGGTTGAGCTGATCTGCCGCCGCCAGCCCGGCCGGGCCGGAACCGACGATGGCAACCTTCTTTCCCGTCCTGACTTTCGGCGGTTTTGCAGCCGCATACCCTTTTTCGTAAGCATTCTCAATAATCCCCAGTTCATTTGCCCTGCAGGTCACCGCGTCGCCCCAATGTCCGCACGTACAGGCTGCCTCGCAGAGCGCCGGACAGACGCGAGCGGTAAACTCCGGAAAATTGTTTGTCTTCCTGAGCCGGTTATATGCCTGCTCCCAGTTACCGATATATACCAGATCATTCCACTCGGGGATCAGATTGTGCAGCGGACAGCCCGAAACCATGCCGCCGATTTCCATACCCGACTGGCAGAACGGGACGCCGCAGTTCATGCAGCGCGCGCCCTGGAGACGTTGTTTTTCCTGCGACAGGGGGATGTGAAATTCTTTCCAGTTACCGATACGCTCTTTTGGGGAAAGCGCCGTGGCATCCTCCCTGTCATATTCCATAAATCCTGTCGGTTTTCCCATTTTTTCCTCCATATGCCAAAACTTGCCGCAGTCAGATTATATTTGCGTAAAAGGCCTCAATCTGTGCCTGTTCGGACGAAAGTCCCTTCTCCTCCATCTGGACGATCGCCATCATCATGCGGTTATAATCATAAGGGATCACTTTCTTAAACCGCGGCAGAAAGGCGCTGAAATGATCAAGAATCTCTTTTCCTTTTTCCGAATTGGTCAGTGCCACATGTTCCTTGATCATACTTTTAAGCTCCATGACATCATACTTATTGGAAACGTCTTCAGAGAATACCATCCCTTTGTTGATACGTGTGTAGAGATCATTATCCTCATCAAGCACATAGGCAGTCCCGCCGCTCATGCCTGCGGCAAAATTTTTACCCGTCTTTCCGAGTACTACAACGCAGCCCCCCGTCATATATTCGCAGCCGTGATCTCCCACACCCTCCACGACAGCCGATGCGCCGGAGTTTCTCACGCAGAAACGCTCTCCGGCTACGCCGCTTATAAAAGCCTTGCCGCTCGTCGCCCCGTAAAGCGCGACATTTCCTATTATAATATTTTTATCCTTCCTGTATCTGACGCCGGCCGGGGCATAGACGATAAGCCTGCCGCCGGAAAGTCCTTTTCCGAAATAATCGTTGGAATCTCCGACAAGTTCCAGCGTCAGTCCTTTCGGGATAAACGCGCCGAAACTCTGTCCTCCGGCGCCCGTACACTTCACGAGCAGAGTATCTTCCGGCAGCCCCTGACTGCCGTAACGTTTTGTGATCTCAGATCCGAAAATCGTGCCGAACGACCGGTCCGTGTTTGTCACTTCCACATGAATGCTTCTTTGCTGCCCCTGCTCCAGAGCCGTCTTCATCTGGCGCATCAGAATCGTCATATCTTTTGTTTTTTCCAGCTCAAAATCATAAACCTGCTCCGGCTCAAACGTAACCTTTTCCTTCGGCCCTGCAAACGGATTGTTTAAAATCCGGGACAGATCAATTTCTTTTTCCCTGCCCCGCAGATCGTCGCGGATTTTTATCAGGTCACTCCTGCCGACCATTTCATCTACCGTCCGGCAGCCCAGCTTCGCCATATATTCCCGCAGCTCCCGGGCAATAAAACGCATAAAATTCTCTACATACTCCGGGCGCCCCGCAAACCGCTTTCTCAGTTCGGGATTCTGCGTCGCAATTCCCGCCGGACAGGTGTCAAGATTGCAGACGCGCATCATGACACATCCAAGCGTCACCAGGGGCGCCGTCGCAAAGCCAAATTCCTCCGCGCCGAGCAGCGCCGCCATCGCCACATCGCGCCCGCTCATCAGTTTCCCATCCGTCTCGATGCGGACCTTATTGCGAAGCCCGTTCCTGATCAGAGTCTGATGTGTCTCCGCAAGCCCCAGCTCCCATGGAAGCCCCGCATTATGGATGGAACTCGCAGGCGCCGCCCCCGTCCCCCCGTCGTAACCGGAAATCAGTACAACCTGGGCCCCGGCCTTGGCGACACCGGCAGCAACCGTTCCAACGCCGGCTTCTGACACCAGTTTTACAGTGATGCGCGCGTCCCTGTTTGCATTTTTAAGATCAAAAATCAGCTGTTCCAGGTCTTCGATAGAATAAATGTCATGATGCGGCGGCGGCGAGATCAGCGAAACCCCCGGCGTCGACAGCCTTGTCTTCGCAATCCACGGGTATACCTTCCTCCCCGGCAGATGCCCGCCCTCGCCCGGCTTCGCCCCCTGCGCCATCTTAATCTGAATTTCCTGGGCACTCACAAGGTACTCACTTGTCACGCCAAAACGGCCCGACGCCACCTGCTTGATCGCAGAGCAGCGATTTCTGGCACTGTTTTTACTCGCAATACGCTCTGAATCCTCACCCCCCTCACCAGAATTGGATTTTCCGTGAAGACGGTTCATCGCAATCGCCAGCGTCTCATGTGCCTCCTGTGAGATGGAGCCGTACGACATCGCCCCCGTCTTAAACCGTGTCACAATGGAATCCACACTCTCCACTTCCTCAATCGGAACTCCTTTCTTTGGATAACGAAAATCCATAAGGCCCCTGAGCGTGATCTTCTGCGCTTCCCGGCCCACCCGTCCTGTATACGCTTTAAACATCTCATAATCACCGCGTTTCGCAGACTCCTGCAAAAGGTGAATCGTCGCCGGATTATAAAGATGCGGGTCCGCACCGCTGCGCATCTTATGCCGTCCCCTGCTCTCAAGCGTAAGATCTGTCTTAAGTCCCAGCGGGTCGTACGCCGCAGAGTGAAGTTCATTTACATCATTTTCAATATCCTTAAGCGTAATGCCGCCGATGCGGCTGACTGTGTTGGTGAAATACTTATCGATCACCTCCTCCGCAATCCCGACCGCCTCAAAAATTTTAGAGCCTTCGTATGACTGTATCGTTGAAATCCCCATTTTCGACGCAATTCTGACGATACCGTTTAAAATCGCCGCGTTGTAGTCAGCCACGGCCGCATAATAATCCTTATCAAGCATATGCTCGTCAATCAGCTGTCTTACTGTATCCTGTGCCAGATACGGATTGATCGCACAGGCCCCGTATCCCAGAAGCGTTGCAAAATGATGAACCTCCCTCGGCTCCCCGGATTCAAGGATCATCGCAAGCGCCGTCCTTTTCTTCGTCTTTACCAGGTGCTGCTGCAGGGCGGACACTGCCAGAAGGGACGGAATCGGAACATGGTTTTCGTCGACCCCCCGGTCGGAAAGAATCAGGATGTTCGCACCATCCCGGTAGGCACGGTCCGCCTCGACAAAAAGACGGTCAATCGCTTTTTCCAGACTTGTATTCTTATAATAGAGAATCGGCAGCACTTCCACCTTAAACCCTTCCGCCTTCATGGACCTGATCTTCATCAGATCCGTGTTGGTCAGAATCGGATTGTCAACCTTTAGCACCTGACAGTTGATTGCCCGCTCTTCCAGCAGGTTCCCGTCCTCGCCGATATATACCGTGGTCGATGTGACGACCTTCTCCCTGACAGAGTCAATCGGAGGATTTGTAACCTGCGCAAACAATTGTTTAAAATAATTAAATAACGGCTGATGATCGTCGGCAAGAGCGGCGAGCGGCGTATCAATTCCCATTGCAGATATTCCCTCGCTGCCGTCTTTTGCCATCGGAAGAATGGCTTCCCGCAGAGATTCATAAGTATACCCGAAAGCTTTCTGCATCCTCTGACGCTCTTCCTTTGCATACGCTGGAACGCGCCCGTTGGGGATTTTTAAATCTTCCAGCCTTAACAGGTTGCGGTCCAGCCATTCACCATAGGGCTTTCTGTCCGCATAGCTTTCTTTGAGCGCATCGTCGTCGATTACGCACCCTTTTATGGTATCCACCAGAAGCATCTTTCCCGGGCGCAGCCGCTCTCTGACTACGATCTTCTCCGGGCTGACAGCAAGAACGCCGACTTCCGAGGAAAGTATGAGATAATCGTCATCCGTAATGTAATACCGCGACGGGCGCAGGCCATTGCGGTCGAGAACCGCCCCCATCACATCCCCGTCGGAAAAAAGAATGGATGCCGGCCCGTCCCAGGGCTCCATCATCGTCGCATAATACTGATAAAAATCCTTTTTCTTCTGCGTCATAATCCTGTTGTTCGCCCAGGGTTCCGGCAGCGTGATCATGACCGCAAGCGGAAGCGCCATCCCGCTCATCACAAGAAATTCCAGCGTATTGTCGAGCATTGCCGAGTCTGAGCCCTCGCTGTTAATCACCGGAAGTACCTTATGCAGTTCTCCCTTTAAATACTCTGATTCCATCGTCTCTTCGCGCGCAAGCATTTTATCGGCATTTCCCTTAATCGTGTTGATCTCGCCGTTATGCACGATAAAACGGTTTGGATGCGCACGTTCCCAGCTCGGATTTGTGTTCGTCGAAAACCGTGAATGCACGGTGGCGATTGCAGACTCGTAGTCTTCGTCCTGCAGATCCGCAAAAAACTGCCGCAGCTGCTCCACCAGAAACATCCCCTTGTACACGATTGTCCTGCTTGAGAGGGAAACCACATAGGTATCGTCATTGGACTGCTCAAAAACACGCCTTGCCACATATAGCCTGCGGTCAAACGGCAGCCCCTTTTCCACATCTGCGGGGCGGCGCACAAACCCCTGCAGGATGCAGGGCATACAGTCGACCGCTTTTTTCCCTAGTTTCTCCGGAGCCGTCGGCACCACCCGCCAGCCCAGAAATTCCATGCCTTCTTTTCTGACGATGACCTCAAACATTTTTTTTGCCTGGTTGCGCTTCAGCTCGTCCTGTGGAAAAAAGAACATGCCGACGCCATAATCACGCTCTGAGCCCAGATCGATGCCGATTTCTTCTGCCACCCTGGCAAAAAAACGATGTGAAACCTGCAGCAGGATACCAACACCGTCGCCCGTCTTTCCCTCTGCATCTCTTCCCGCCCTGTGCTTCAGATTCTCCACAATTTTAAGCGCATCTTCCACTGTCCTGTGCGTCTGTATTCCCCTGATATTGACAACAGCACCAATACCGCAGCTATCATGCTCAAAAGACGGGTCGTACAGACCTGCCGCACCTTTCCGATCTGACACGCAAAAACGGTCCAACGATACTTTCTTTTTTTCGCTCATACAAAAACTCCTTTTCCGGCATCCGTCTGCCCCATCGGGTCTGTTCCGCATGTATTAAGGCTTTAACAGTTTTACAGCGGAATCTCCCACGTCCGCATATGACAGACATTTGTTCTTTTCGATTTGCTGTATTCAATATACAACTTTCAGAGCACTTTGTCTACCCGTTTTTTTCTGATATCGTCTGATAATATGATTATTTTTATTATTATCTTAAATTGTATGGATATTATATTTTATTTTTTCTATGTAAAGGATATTTTAACACAATTCACAGTAAAATATTAAAAAAAATAGTTCTGTTTTCACAAATAGAGACATTATATTTTACGGTTTATTTTAAATTGTGTCGAAATTGTGTCTCCACGTGCACCGTTTCCCGGATCAAAACTACGCGCGAAACAAAACAGACAGACGCAAAAAAAAGCGTATGGTCTGTTTTACTGTCCCATACGCCCTCGCAGGCACATTCTACAAATGCGCCTCATTTCTGATTCCATACAACCTACAGCCTTGACCGGTATTTTTCAAAAAAAGCCATAAACTGCTGCCGTTCTTCTCCCTGGCTGACATTGCTGACAAAGCTCTTTGCATCTTTTTCTATATCGCCAAAACTAAAATACATGGAATTTCTGCCGCTCTGATGAAATGTCATCTCCAGTATGTCTTCCTTCTTCCTGTATTTTGCAGACCGGACCTCCGAAATGTCAATTTCCAGCGGCTCCGAAAACTCCTTCAGTTCTATGTCGACAGGGACGGCGATAAGTTTAAAATCCGTCTCTCTGTATCCGAACACAAGGCTGATAAACTGGTATACCCTGGTGTCGGATAAAATGCCGCTCTCCTTCCATGTAGAGCCTGTGCTGGCATATAGTATCTGATAAGAGTCTGCGTCAGATACGGCCTGCCCGAATAATTCCCGCATCCTGACTTTATTTTTCTGCGCTTCTTCCATATCAATTCTGGGTTTTCTTGAAAATAGTCCCATTCCACTGCCCCTTTCTTTTGCATGTATTCGCTGTTTTTTCATAATTATTTTACCACCCTTCCCGCAGATATACAAGAAATCCTTTCATTCACTGTAAGTGGCCTGCGCCTTTTTCCTGTGCTATGATATATCCACAGAAAGAAAAATCGAGGAGGAAAAAATGGAACCTATTCTTGAAATTGAATCTCTCAGAAAATATTACGGCAAACTGCCAAACCAGACAAAAGCTCTCGACGGAATCACGCTGCAGGTCATCCCCGGAGAATTTCTTGGCATTATGGGAAGCAGCGGTTCGGGCAAATCCACTCTGTTAAACTGTATCGCCACCGTAATCCGTCCTACCGGCGGCAGTATCACAATCGGCGGAAAACAGATACAGACGCTCAAAGGAACGGAGCTGGCAGACTACCGCGGGAAAACGATCGGATATCTGTTTCAGAACTTTGAACTTCTGGACAATCTGACCGGACGCGAAAACATTATGCTCCCACTCTCCCTGCACGGCATACCGGAAAAGGAAAGCACCCGCCGCCTTGAACAACTCTCATCCTATCTGGAAATCATTGAGATTCTCGACAAATTTCCTTCACAGATGTCCGGAGGGCAAAAACAGAGAGTTGCCGCCGCCAGGGCACTGATTTTAAACCCTGGCCTCATACTCGCAGACGAACCGACCGGAGCTCTCGATTCGAAAAATGCGAAAGCTCTGATGGAAAAACTCTCCGGACTTAACCGCGATACCGGTGCCACGATTCTGATGGTGACGCACGATTCCAATGCGGCAAGTTACTGTAAACGTATTCTTTTTATCCGCGATGGTGTAATTTTCCACGAGATCCGCCGGAATATCCCCGACGAATCCCGCCAGACATTTTATGAACGGATTTTAAAAGTAATGGCACAATTAGGAGGTGGAAGTGCAAATGTTTTCTAAACTGATTTTCCGAAACAGCAGAAGAAACCGAAAGGAAAACGGTCTCTTATTTGGCTCTCTTCTGATTTCCATCGTCGCTTTCTACATGATCCTCTCACTCTCCCGTCAGGATGTCATGTTCTTTCTGGCAGAAATGGAGAGCGACGCCATAAATAAACTGCTGACAATGGTCCCTGTCCTTTATGGCATGACCTTATTTCTTCTGTTCTTTCTCATTTTCTTCGCCAGCCGGTTTCATCTGGAACGGCGCGGACACGAATTTGGCGTTTATCTGATGATGGGAATGCGCCGCATCCGGCTGTTTGTACTTCTTCTGGCAGAAGATTTTTTTAACAGCATCCTCTCCCTGCTCATCGGACTGCCAGCCGCAATTCTTTTGTCCGAGCTTACCAGCCTGTTTACGGCCCGGATGGTCGGAATCGGCATTATCGGCCACCAGGCCTCCTTTTCTCCGCAGGCCGTCCTCTGGACGATGGCGGGATTTCTGGCAATCCGGTTTGCTGCATTCCTGCTTTTAAGCGGCAGAATCAGCCGACAGGAAATCGGCTCCCTTCTGGTTCAGACGCCCGAGGGCAGTAAAAAACAGATGCCTCGCTCTGTTTATCTGTTTTCCCTGTTTTCAGGCGCACTGCTCCTGCTGACAGCTTACGGCATGGCGATAAGCGGCGTTGCCTGGCACGGGCCTGGACGCATGGCTCTCACCGTCATCGCCGGCCTGACGGGAACGCTGCTGTTCTTCTACGGACTGCGCATTCTGATCGGATTTCTGGCAAAAACCGGCGGGACAGATAACAGACTTCATGTATTCAATTTCCGCCAGATACAGGAAAACGTAATCCACCGCTCGGGTGCACTGGCCGTCTGCTCCCTGCTGACGCTTGCGGCGCTCTGCTGTTTCGGGTCCGGCCTGGCAATCGCCCGTTTTTACGGGGAGTCCGAACCGCACGTTCTGGATTACACATTTCAGAATCCGGAAAATGAAACCGACATCGCTCCCGTTTTAAAAACACTGCATGACAGCGGGCTGGACGGCCTCTTTTCCAGCCTGTTCGAGATGAAGGTGGGCCACATCCGTACAGCCGAGAGCATATCCGATGCATTTTCGCCGGAACCCCTCTTATCGGCGCTGCGCGAAATGCCGCCCTCTGTGGACCGCGACATACTTCTGAACAATCTTTCCTATGAGACCAGCCCCTATCTGATCTCTCTGAGCAGTTATAACCGGCTTCTGGCGGCCGCCGGCCTGCCGGGACTCGTTCTGGACACAGATGAAGCGGCCGTTTACATGGACCTTGATTTTACCACCCCCGAGAGGCTCCGGCTCATAAACGAGATACTGGGGACAAGGCCGCAGACAATGCTTGCAGGAAAACCGTGTTATCTGACTGGAAGCGTATTGACCACAGGCCTTGTCACCGACCGTTCCATCACCCTGTCTTTCGCATTGATCGTGCCGGACGAAAGGTTTGAATCAGAGACCCTGGGTAAGTACAGCGTTTTTCTCAACGCAACACTGGCAGAGTCGGCAACGGAAGGCGGCAGTCTGCTTTCTGCCATATCGGACACGAATCAGAAACTGAAAAAAACCGGCCTTTCATTTGAGAGCTATCTGCAGAACATGGGACGCCAGCTGTTTTATATGGTGGCGGCCAGTTATATCACGATTTACCTTGCAATCATCTTTCTGGTCATGGCCAACACCATTATCGGCGTTCAGTTTCTGATGAACCAGCAGAAATCCGGCCGCCGCTACCGCACCCTGATCCATCTGGGCGCCGCCTACAAAACACTGTGCCGTTCCGCCAGACAACAGATCACCTGGTACTTCGGCCTGCCCGTCACCGTCGCCGCACTGAGCAGCCTCTTCGGTGTGCAGGCATTACTCACCGGAATCCTCTCTGCGAGGGCAAAGAACAACCTGTCGGAAATGATCTTCATTTCTGCAGCTATGATTTTTGTGCTGTGTGTGGTAGAATATATATACATCGCTGCCGTAAAGCGGTCGAGCGACCACTATCTTCTGACACTGATGGTCCCGGAACGGGAAGAATAAATTACTCCAGAACGGAGGATACTCATGAAACAGATCGCAATCGTAGAAGATGAGGTTCTGATGCGGGAAGAATTGTCAAGCATATTACAAAAGGCAGGCTATCATATATGTGAGATCAGCGAATTAAGAAACGTGGCAGAACAGCTCCTCTCGCTCTCTCCCGATCTGGTTCTTCTGGACTTAAATCTGCCGGAAATAAGCGGATTCGGAATCTGCCAGGAAATCAAACAGAAAAGCGCCATTCCGGTCCTCGTTCTCACTTCCCGCGATCAGCTGCGCGACGAGCTGCGCGCCCTTGATCTGGGCGCGGATGAATACCTGACAAAACCGTGCCGGAAAGAGCGGCTTTTAGCCCGCGTATCCAACGTACTAAAGCGATACGAAGGCCGGTCGAATCTCCTGGAAGGACCGGACTGTCTGCTGGACCGGCTGACCTATACGCTGTATATCCACAATCAGTCTGTCATCCTGCCAAAAAACCAGGGGAAAATTCTTGAGGTCTTTCTGCTCCACGGCGACCAGGCCGTCTCAAAAGAAGAACTTTTTCTGGCTGTCTGGGGAACCACGGAATATATTGACGAAAATGCGCTCCAGGTCAATCTGACACGGCTGAAAAAGACACTCGCAAACCTGCAGATGGACCGGCAGATCGTCCCTGTGCGCGGAATCGGTTACCGGCTCATATCAAAGGAGGCAAAATGTGAAACATGATCACACGTTTCTTTTACCGTATACGCCCTGGCTTTTGCTTCTGCTCGGGGTGAATGTGTTTTCTTTCCTGCTGCTGTGGCTCGCCGACGCACAAGCCTTTTACGCCATGTCACTTTTAATACTGCTCGGAACCCTTTTCCTGTTCTGCTCCGTATGCCTTATACTCTGCCGCATTGAGCGCAGAAAAAAGCAGATGTTTCTGGCCTTCCTCAGCAATCCGGACGAATATCACGAAGAGCTTCTCTGTAAAGCCGTCAGCCCCGCACAAAGACCATCCGTCCGTCTGCTCGGCGCACTCCTGCGCGAAAAGAAAGACACCTGCGCCAGACTTGCCGGACAGCTCGACAGCTACGAAGAATACGTCGAGTCCTGGGCACATGAGATAAAGACGCCTCTCTCCCTGCTGACACTGCTGCTCGACAACCGCGGGGACGAACTTCCCGCCGCCATCTATTTCAAGCTGAATTATATTCGCAGCCACATGCAGGAGTATGTCGACCAGATGCTGTTCTTCGCACGGCTGAAAAGCCCCCGGAAAGATCATCGCTTCGCACCTGTCTGCATCCGCACATGCATCGAAGATCTGCTGGAAGACTACAGGCCTCTTCTCGAAGAAAAACAATTTGAAATTTACTGCCGCTTTTGCAGCGAAATGGTATATACCGACGAGAAAAGCCTGAAATTTCTCCTCGCGCAGATCATCGGCAATTCCATAAAATACAGCGGGCAGGCGCCGGAACTGTCTTTTCACTTCTCCCCGAAGAACGACCGCCTTATCTTAAGTATCCGGGATAACGGCATCGGCGTCCGCAGCTGTGATCTGCCTTACATTTTTGAAAAAGGCTTTACCGGCGATTCGGGTGACGGGAGAAAAAAAGCCACCGGGATGGGACTCTATCTCGCCAGGGAAATCGCAAAAGAATTAAATATCTCCCTGGATGTACAGACAGAGTGGGGAAACGGTTTTCAGATGCAGGTTTCTTTTCCTGTCGTCCGCAATCTCCCATAAACTCCGATACCCTTGTTTCAGGAACCGGCCCGCCCGGCAAACGCCAGACCGCCCTTATTTCAGATATTTTTTTAATTTGCCGGCAATGTCCTGAATATCGATCGGTTTTGCCAGATGATCGTTCATACCACACTCCAGACATCTTTGAATGTCTTCAGAAAAAGCATCGGCAGTCATGGCAATAATGGGAATGTCTGCGTCTTCTCGTTCCATCCTCCGTATGGCTCTCGTAGCTTCGTAGCCATCCATCACCGGCATCCGCACATCCATGAGAACTGCGTCATAGTATCCGACGGGGGATTCCTCAAATCTGGCGACGCAAATCTGCCCGTTTTCAACCCAGTCCAGTTCCAGTTCAAGGACAGAAAGCAGCTCTCTCGCAACTTCCCAGTTAAGCTCATTGTCCTCCGCCAGTAAAATGTGCTTTCCGCGAAGCACCGGATCGACCGTTTCCGGAACATCGGCAGCTTTTTCAACGGCAGCACCTGCAAATGCTTTCAGGGCATCAGCCAGAACAGACGGGAACAGGTGCCTGGAAACAAAACCAGAAATGCCCGCTTCCCTGGCCTCCTCCTCTATCCCGCTCCAGTCGCAGGCCAGAAGCAGCATGGCAGGCCCGTCTTCCCCACAGTTCATCCGGATCAACCGGGCCGCCTCAATCCCATTCATGCCCTGCAGTTTAAACCCCAGAAGAACCGCCTGATAACCTTCATTCCGGCGACGGCGTTCTGCAATCAGTTCCATTGCGCGTTCGGCGCTTAAGCACCACTCGGAGCAGATACCGATTGACGCCAGGGAGGAAACCGCATTTATACATAACCGCTCATCGCCGTCTGCCACAAGCACATTCCACTCAGAAAGTACCATATCCATCTTCTGCTCCGTGGCCCTTGCCAGGTCAAGGACAACGTGAAACTCACTGCCCCTTCCCTGTTCGCTCCGGACAGAAATGGTGCCGCCCATCGCGTCTACAATAGATTTGGTAATTGCCATTCCCAGTCCCGAGCCCTCTGTTTTCTGCACACAGGTATTCTCCTCTCTGCTAAAGGAGTCAAAGATCTGCTTCTGGTACTCTTCTGACATGCCAATACCCGTGTCGCTCACCAGAAAGTGGGTACGGACGCATGAAGTATCCTCCGGCAGTGCCTCCTGATACACGGATATCCTGACAGACCCGTTCTCCGGCGTAAATTTGACAGCATTTCCCAACAGGTTAATCAATATCTGATTCAGCCTCACACTGTCGCAGCACACATCTTCCGAAAGAATTTCGTAGGCCACCGCATCAAACTGCTGGTTTTTCGCCTTAATCTGCGGCTGCGTGATATTGACAATGCTGTCCATCACCTCTCTTAACGAAACCGGTCCGATATTCAGCGTCATTTTTCCACTTTCAATCTTCGATATGTCTAATACATCATTGATCAGGCCAAGCAGGTGTCTGCTGGACAATGCAATTTTTCGCAGATATTCCTGAACCTGTTCCTGATTGTGCGTATTGGCTGCGGCCAGGGACGTCATACCGATTATGGCATTCATCGGAGTCCGTATGTCGTGACTCATGCTGGAGAGAAAATCCTGTTTTGCCGCGTTGGCATGTTCCGCTTCTTTCCACGCTTTTTCAGCGGCTTTTCGCGCTTCGTCCATTTCCGTATTCATATGTTTCAGTTCGGATACCTGGTTTCTCAATACTCTCAGATACTGAAAAAATATGTAGAGCAGCATGGCAATGACCGCAAAGGAAGCGGCATAAACCATGGCAAGCCAGCGACTGCCCATACCCGAAATCGCATCATCCAGCTCGTCAAAGGGAAGGACCGTCACCAGATACCATTCGCAGTAGGGAAGACTGGTACAGTACAGATGGCGGCGCGATTCGTCGCTTTTGAGAATAACAGAATAATCTTCGTCTGCATTCATGGCTTCCGTCAGATGCGCAATATAAGAAGCCGCTTCCTCATTCTGATCGTCAAAAATACTGTAAAGCCTGTCAAAATAATTTTCATGGCTGCCGCCTTTATCCCTGACAACATAACTGCCGTCTTTGCGTATGACAAAAGAGTAGCTCAGCGAACTGTCTGAATCAAGGAAAAGGACCTCGCCCATATACTGGGTAGAAAGCCCTACGACAATCGCAAGGCTGGTGCCTCCATCCGACATGGGATATTCACAGGGGACACCGAACAGAATCACATCATTCCCATTGTCATCTGCAGCGGACCCAGCTTTGCGCTCACCATCATTCAGGCTCGCCAGAAACGTTTCGGGATGATTGGGCTTCACCGGATCGCCATAAATCATTTCCATTCTGCCGTCGGACGAATACAGGGCGGCGCACAAAAAATGCCTTGCCCTTGCGCCGTACTCGATCTCTTCCCTCGAACCATAGTCTCCGCTCTCTTCATCTGCCGCGATATGCGCTATGGATTCGGCCATTGTCAGTCTCAGATCAATAATCGTTTCAAAATGTAAGGACACCTGCTCATTCATTCCAGCCATATAAGTCGTACCTATTTTTTCGATCGTGCTTTCACTCATATTATTAACGGACATTCCCAGGAACGAAAACACGAAAATATTTAAGCAGATGATAACTGCTATGCTGATTTTCAATGAACGCGACAAAGCCATGTTTTTCATGCTTTTTTCCATCTCCATTCTCTCAGATTTGGTTCCAGGTGCAGTTTAAGAAGAATGCATATGCTTATAGAAAATTACAGACACAATGCTCCCGAAAACACTCTTTCATAAAAATACAACAAAAAGGGACAGACCCTGTCTGTCTTGAATATATTGCTATAAAACACAGCCTGTCATCCTTTTTTTACCAAAAAGCGTTTATTTTCCTGACAGCTTCTCGACCGGCTTATGACATTAAGCATTTTTCGGATGTCCACCGGCTTCGCCAGATGTTCATTCATCCCTGCATCTTTTGCCAGAGCAACGTCTTCTTCAAACGCATTGGCTGACAGTGCGATAATGGGAACGGCTTTCGCGTCTGCCCTGTCCATGCCGCGAATCATATGCGCCGCCTCATAGCCGCTCATGACAGGCATCATCAGATCCATGAGCACACAGTCAAACGTTCCCGGATCGGATGCTTCAAATGCGTCCACAGCGACTTTCCCATCGTTGGCAGTCACAACCTCCGCGCCCGCATCCTTCAGAACGTACTCTACGATTTCACAGTTGATCTCATTATCCTCCACCAGAAGGACACGCATTCCGGCTATATTGACATTCTGTTCCTCATCCGCAGGCTGTGCACACCACGCCTCATCGATCGGTAAGGGCAGGCTAATCCGCACCACGCTTCCCTTGCCGATCTGACTGTCTACCTCAACGCTCCCCTTCATCTGATCTACCAGTTTCTTCACAATGGACATACCCAGCCCTGTGCCGTTATAGTTGGTTCTGGCCCCCTGATGTTCCTGGGTAAACGGCTCAAAAATATGTTTTTTGAAATCCTCCCCGATGCCAATCCCGGTATCTTCGATCCGGAAACAATAGTCTGCAATCCCGTCCTGACAGGCAGTCTCCTCCGCACGGACAACTACAGAGCCATGAGGACGGTTATATTTGAGCGCATTGTCGATGACATTCATCAGAACCTGCTTTAAGTGCAGGGGATTTCCGATCACTCTGCCGTGCCGCAGGGCGGCTTTCTCCAGCGTCAGACGAATCCCCCGCTCCTCGGCCTGGTGAGACAGAATCGTGAAGCAATTATCCAGTATATCGTATAAGTCAAACGACTCCTCCACTGAGGCGGGTCTTCCGCTCTCCAGCCTGCTGACCTGCAGAACATCGTTTACAAGGGATAACAGGTGTTCCGTTGACACACGGATTTTCTTCCGGCACTCCTGCTGCCGCTTCGGATTGTCCTGACTTTTTTCCAGAATGGCCAGCATCCCAAGAATCCCGTTGATGGGCGTCCGCAGGTCGTGTGACATATGAGATAAAAATTCACTTTTTGCTGAATTTGCCTGTCTCACCTTCTCCAGAAGCTCCATGATGGACTGCTCCTGTTTCTTCCTCGTGACCATGGTTTCCGTAATGTCTTGATGGTATCCGTTCAGGCAGACGCCCGGTTTTTTAAAGGTTTTGTCCGGTACGCCGCCGCAGCGGACATAAATTCTTCCCAATTCCGGATGATTCCAGGGATAAATCACCTCGGAGCGCCCGGACTCCAATATCTGCGCCACCGCTTCCTGCACCATCTCCACATAGTCCGGCTCTATATTTTCAAACCAGAACCGATAGCACTCCTCCGGCTCTGTCTCCTCCGGTACGCCCAGTAAAATCCGCATGGTCCGGTCCGCAAACATTCTGGGCTGACATCCTTCTTCCAGCTCTATCGTCCAGATACCGGTTCTGGCCCCCTCCAGAATATCCTCCAGGCTCTGCCTTGCTTCCAGTTTGTTCTTCTCCTCCTGCTCCACAACGGCATTGATATCCCGCTGGGCAAAAATCGCACAGTGCGATTCTTCTGTCATCTCCGTGGCTGAAAAATGAATTTCCAGGTGCTTTAACCCTGAAGAACCGTCTGTCACCTGATATCGGACGGAGAACTTCTTCTTTGTCTTAAGCTGTGCAAGCACGTAGTCTTTTTTCGTCACAGCCCGGAGCCGGTCCTGATCCCGTGGAACCACATAGCTGGAAATATACCGCTCCATCGCTGTCTGATAACCATCCTCAAAATAAGCGGCCCAGTCCACGCCCAGTCGTCTGCTGTTCCGATAAACCTCGCATTCACCTGTGTCCAGGTTCACCTGATAGATACCAAGGTAGTCCACGCTGAGAGCATGGAGAACATTATAACTCTGCTTTTGAAGCTCACGGACCAGATTGCGCCGTTTCAGAGAGGATACGATAAAATACGCCGCAGTCTGGAGCATACTTGATGCGTATTCAAGCAGCTTCACGGGAGGATTGTCCACCCCGTAAAAGCCAATGATCTTTTCACCATCATAAAGGGGAACCACCACAAGAGAATGGATATTCTGCCGCTTCAGATTTTCATATTGAAGCGGGTCACTCTCCCGGATATCCTCCAGGCTTTCAATAACGATATGTCTGCCGATGCCGAAGTTCCTGTACCAGCTTGCGCACACCTCAGAAGGTACATTCTGAAGATTCTCTTTTTCCGGTACTACGCCTTCAGCCACCCACTCATAAGTATTGTCGTCGCCGCCGGATATATTCTGTTCAAATATGTAGGCCCTTTCTCCGTTCAGCGCTTTTCCCAGATACTCCAGCAACACCTTAAGTGACTGATCCGGTGTCTCCTCCAGCAGGGCGACACGAAGACCCTCATTGATGACGGCCGCCAGATTCTGAATGCTCCGCATTTCCCTGTCCGGCCCGCGGTCATTAATGACGGAAGCACCTTCGCCGGCCCGTTCAGACAATCCCCCTGAATAATCCATACGTCTGCCCTCCATATAGATACTTCCCGGCAAAAGCCGCCACAGCCACAAATCCAGTGCAAAAAGGCTTCTTCCCGGAAAGCTCTGCTTCGGAATATTGTTTTATTCTGCTTTATTCCCATAACTTCGTCACAAAAACAGAATAATCTGTGTCATAATACCATATAACGCTCAGTCACGTCAATCAGAAAATATGCCAGAATACCGCACTTTTGCGCCTGCGAAAAAAACAGACGCCCTCTGGCGTCTGTCACTCTTCCCCCGTTTCCACCTGGTTTACCACAATCGGCGTGATAATAATATTCTCCGCGGAAACATTCGTCTTGCGCTTTACGATATCCTCGACCTGCGCCCGCTTTGCGTCCGTGACCTCTCCCATATTTAACACTACGTCACAATTATCATCGGTAATGCTGACTACAACGTCTGTAAAGCCTTTCGCCTCCAGCAGCATCTCTGCCGCCGCTTCGCGCTCCGCGATATCCGTCATGGCAATCATTTTGTTTACGGCATCCTGCTTTAAATTTTCCGCGATCGATGCGTTGTTTACAATTTCAAGCAGCGCTTCCTTATTTTTGGAACGAATCTGCTCGCGGTTTAATTTCATCTCGGCCGCATAATCGAGATTTGCAATCGTCGTGCTTGTAAGCACTGCCTCGCCCGGATTATCCACATCTAAAGCTCCGTCTGCATCCGCCACATCCGCCCCGGCAGCTGCATCCGCCACATCCGCATCCGCCATCTGCCCATCTCCAGCGCTGTCTGCGCCGCTCATGTTGTCCGCAGTCTCCGTTCCCTGTGTCACGGCAAGCTCTTCCCCGCCCTCGTCGGTAAAGATTTCACCTTCCAGAAGTGTATCCTCATCTGAAATCTCATAGTCAAGTATGTCCGCGTCCGCACTTGCCTGTGCCGCCGCAGTGTCATCCTTAATGTTATTGTTCATGTAGCTGAAATATCCAGCTACTGCAATCATAAGTGCAAGAGCCGTAATCACCAACTGGTTTTTGCGAAAAATTTTTTTCACTTTGTTTCCTCCCTGGAACACATCTTTACTACTTTGATTCTATGAGCCTCAACCGGAAATAATGCCTTAATCGTCTCCGAAATAGCGGCGATAACAGAAGAATTTCCGCCTCCCTCTGCCACGACGACCACGCCCTCGATCGTCGGCATTTTCTCTTTCTGTACATAAGGGTATGTCTCATCCTGTGTTTCCACAAAAATCGCCGCCGTGCTTGTTCCCGTTTCCGTCACAGTCCGGCTTCCTCCTCCGCTGTCCGTCTCCGACGTCGTCGTTGAATTTCTGGAAGAATCTTTTTCCACGACATGTTCCCCCGCGTCCGCAATCGTGATCATAACCTCCACTCTGCCGACGCCGTCCACCTGCGCGAGCACTGCCTCCAGCTTTTTTTCCAGATCTTCCACATAGCTTCCCTGCTCCCCGCCCGATGCCTGTCTCTTCTCTTCCTGCCCGGCAAAACCAGCCGCTCCACTTTCCTCACTCTGCGTCAGATTTCCATCACCTCCCCCCGCATCGCCTCCTTTCTTTGCGTTTCCCTTTTCCCCTGCCGGAAGTGCGATGACAAGCAGCAGGACGCCCGTGAGCGCCAGTACGACCCAGTCGCTTTTTTTCATCTGCTTCCATTTTCCGTTTTCCAGGAACTCTTTCATTTTTTTCATCCCGCACCCCTTTTCCCTGCATGTCGTTCTCACTCCCGCCCGCCGCTATCGGCTATTGCTGTAGCTGATCTCAATCAGTGCCTCGTCGATCTGATAATACTGTGAGAGTTCCTTTTTCAGCCCCGCACAGACTGCTTCATCCACAGTGTCTTTCATCCCTCCCGAAACGTTCACCTTCCCCACTGCAATCTCACCTCCTCTCTGATCCGTAAACGCCAGGGAAATCCTCTCCAGCGTATACGCATCCGTCAGATGCACGTCGACCCACGTCACATCAAAATCATACTCTGTGGCGATACGCTCCACATCCATGGCGATGGCACGTTCGTACTCCTGAACATAATAACTGTTCTGCAGAAACTCGATTTTCTGCGTGTCCCTCGCAATCTCGGACAGCCCTTCCGTAAATGCCTCATACTCTACCTTCTTAAGAAATGCATCACTGTCATAAAGCGCAGATAAAACCGGATACAAAAAACCGATCGCCAGAAGAATCTCCGAAAAAAACTGAATATATTTCCGGAAACTCTCCCCTGGTACCAGATAAAGCAACAGCATCAGAAGAACAAACAGCGCCAGAAAACTCCTGATATATTCCATGATCTCCTCCCATGCCAGAAACGCCGTATTCCCCGTTCCGGCTTCACCCTTACATCATAAAGCCCGACATGGAGACCGTAAGCGCGATCGTGAGAAAAAACAGCACAAGGCAGTATCCCATCAATTTCAGATACAGCACCCCGCCCTCCGCCATCCCTTTCAGACAGCCCGCAATCCGCCCGTCAGCCACCGGTTCCGTCACCGCAGCCGTCAGTTTGTAAAAAACAGCCAGGCAGGCTATTTTGATCATCGGAATCAGTCCGATTGCCACCAGAAAAATAAGCGCCGCAGCCCCCACACAGTTTTTAATCAGAATGCCGGAACTAAGCAGAATCTGTCCCGCCCCGCTGACTACATTTCCGATTCCAGGGATCATGGACGCCGCTTTTGTAATGCCCCCGCCGACCAGGCGGTCTTTTGCTGAAGCGATCATTCCCTGTACTACGGTAAGTCCCAGAACCAGGAGCCAGGCTGTTTTCATGCCCCAGCAGATCAGCCCGTTTACAAGCTCCGTGAGATTTCCAAACTTTTCGTCCTCAAAGAAATGATTGAAAAGTTCTAAAAGAATATAAATCTGTATCAGTGGCACAAACAGCTTTAAAAATACCCACTGAATCAGATAAATCACGAGAAGCGCCGTCTGATAAAATCCGGCTCCCATGCCCGCGCCCGACGAAAATACCATTGCGACGGACAGCGTCGGCGTCAGCGCCTTCATAAAGTCCACGCTCTTCCCCATTGTCTCCGTCACAACCGTCCCAAAAATGGAAAACGACTGTAAAAGCATCACGCCCAGCACACAATAAACCATCAGAAAACACAGATCCGAAATGTAGGAAGAACGAAAAGCCCCGACAAAGTTTTTCAGAATCGAAAAGCCCACCGCCAGGAGCAGGATTTCAACCAGGAGCCTGCGGTTTGTCCCGATCTCATAAAAAACAGCGTCATACACCCATTGCGCCGCGACCGATATATCAAATCCCTGTATCCCCTGTTCCAGCAATGCATTTACCACATCGGAAAAATCTGTCTTTTGTCTGATATTTCCGGACAAATCTTCCATGATCAGTTCATCCAGCCCGGAAAAATCCATCTCACTGAGCATCTCTTTCAGATAACGGTTCCCGTCGTCCGCATTTTCACCCGGCAGGTCAGACATCTCTTCCCTCATGCAGAAAAACCGGTGTTCCGTCGCCGTTTCTGCCTCTGCCTTCACCGATACCGATACAAGCAGAAAAAATACTCCGATTCCAAAAGCTGCCCGCCTCATAGAAAACCTCCGATTGTCTCAAAGAAAGCCGTAAGAACCGGAATACTCACCACCAGGATCGACATTTTTGCAAAAATCTCGATCTGGCTCCCGATTGCGGCGTACCCGGCATCTTTGCAGATATTGACGGCAAACTCAGCCACATATGTAATGCCGATCATTTTTATCACCAACATCAGATACCGGCTGTCCACCGCAATCAGATTTTCCATCTGCTTTGCAAAATTCAGTATCGTTTCCACCTTTGTCAGAAGGTAGACAAAAATACAGACACACACAGTCATGCTGATAAAAAGGCTGTATTCCTGTTTTTCCGTCCGCAGGGGAAGTGCGATCAGCACTCCGGCGATCCCCAGAACCGCAATTCGCAGTATGTCCATTTTTTACCTCCCATGAATGTCACTTTGCGTCGCGTTACAACGCAAACAGTGATTTCATCGTCTCGAACAGTTCATAGATATAAGGCACAATCCAGAAGAGTACAATAATCAGCCCGGCAAGACTGGTAAGAAAGGCATGTTCTTCTCTTCCGCTGTGCTTTAGCACCTGGCTGATGACGGTCACCAGAATTCCCACTGCCGCAATTTTAAAAATCAAATTTACACTCATAGCTTCCTTACATCCTTTCCGGCAAATCTTTTCGGCAGAACATATACCCGTCTGCGGCCGCATCTCTCTCAGATCAGCAGAATAATCAGCATCAGCCCGCACATTACGCTCACCGTCTGATAGACACGCTGCTTTTCCCCCTGCTCTTCCCGTGTGCGCCCGATCACGAAATCAAGACGTTCCAGGGTCAGCGAAAGCTGTTTTTTGTTTTCTTCCACACTTTTTCCAAAAAAACCACAGCCTGCATTCTGAAGGATCTCGGCCTCCTCACCCTTAAGCCCCAGAGCCTTTTCATAAGAGGTAAAAACCTCACGCCAGATATGCTCCCCTGTACTGTCGCGCTTTTCCATCAGGCGCCCGGCAATTTCGCGGCATGCATTTTTAAGCCGCACGTCTGTCGGCCGGACAAGGCCTCCCAGCAGGACCTCCATCGGCTGCATGGAACAGGCGGCTTCACAGGAAAGCGCCACGAGAAGTCTTCTGATTTCATACAAAAGTTTCAGATGTTCTGTCATATCTTTTCTGATACAGTGGGCAAACCCTGTGCTTGCCGTTATGACAATCAGGCTGCCCACAAGCTTTAACATACTCTCTCCAGACATTCATCATAAATCTCAAACCGGCGTTCGCCCGACACTTCCCTGCGGATAAGCACATAGCGCTCAAAAACCTTTTTCCCGATCCAGCGCCGCAGATATGGTTTTTCGGCAAGTTCTGTCATATTTCCCGCGTGAACCGTGCCAAGGATACGGCTGCCCGAGCAGGCGGCCACATCCACCGCCGCAAAATCTTTTTCCGTCCCCAGTTCGTCCACTGCAAGCACCTGCGGCGACATCGATCGGAGCATCAGAAGCATTCCTTCCGCTTTCGGACATCCGTCAAGCACGTCGGTACACGGGCCCAGATCGTTCTGCGGTATCCCCATATGGCAGGCGGCAATCTCAGACCGCTCGTCCACGACACAGACGTGGAGTCCCGCCGTCTGCGCATTGCCCTCCGAGAGCAGACGGATACTGTCCCGCAGATAAGTCGTCTTTCCTGCCCCGGGCGCAGACACCAGCAACGTATTATAGATACTTCCCTCTTTCCTGATAGAATCCATCAGATTCTCCGCGCATCCAGGCCGCTCATGGGCAACCCGGATATTTAAAAATGTAATATGATGCATTCCTGCAAGCCTCCCTCCCTCCACAACCGCTCCCCCGCAGATTCCGATCCGGTGCCCGCCCCGTATCGTGATAAATCCCTGCTTTACCTCCTCACGGTATGCGTAAAGCGAATAATTGCTGATATAATTCAGCATTTCTGCGATATCCCTGCTTTCTGTCCGGTACAAAACAGGCGCCATCGGGACTGTTTTGCCCCTTGCGGACAGAGCGTGCCCTCCACGCAGCTCCTTTTCCCACACCATCCGGCATTCGCCGTTTCTTCCTGCAAGATACCGCCGTCCTCCGCCGTAAAAAAATTCCAGAGGCTGTCCGATGCGGACACGCACTTCTTCCAGCCCGTCTTTCCACGGTATCGCCGCAAGGGAGGCGCGAAGCCGCAGCGGAAATAACATCTCCAGTGAAAATCCTGTCTCTTCTTCCATCTGTCCCTCCCCGTTTTCTCTCATGTCTCATTCTATGACTTGTCTTTTTATTTATGACTGTTTCCGCATAAAAAAACACCATATAAGCACATGGTGTCTGAAAATCCAATTGCCACAGGCAGAACAGGCGACATTGAAGAATATTTCGGTATCCGGCTTAAAACCGGTCCGGCTGTAATGTTGAAAATTTTTAACGGAACGTATGTGACAGATATGACGTTAGAAATTGCAGAAATTCCTGATGAAAAATAAAACCGGGAATCAAAGCGATAAGATTCTGTTTCATCAGCGGAACGGCGGTGTGCCGCCCCGCTTTTTCGCCGCTCTGAACGGGAAATTTATAAAATGTCCAGGTGCTGTAATGCCGGTCACATCTTCTGTCCGCGCAGAATCTTATCCATCGCTTTTCCCTTTGCCAGCTCGTCGACAAGCTTATCGAGATACCGGATCTCCTGCATCAGCGGTTCCTCGATGGTCTCAACGCGCACGCCGCAGACCGTTCCTTTTATCTGCCTGCGATCCGGATTTAATGCGGGCGCATTCCGAAAAAAATCTCCATATGCAACCGCATTGTCCATGGCATTTCTGATATCCCGGACCTTATACCCCGTCAGCCAGCAGATAATTTCGTCTACTTCTTCTGCCGTGCGCCCTTTCTTCTCTGCCTTCGCCTTCAGCAGAGGATAAATTCTGGCAAAACTCATGGCGTAGACTTTCTCGTTTTCCATCCTGACTGCCCCCTTCTACATCCTCTCCGGCGCTGAAAAACCGAGAAGATCAATGCAGGTTTCCAGAACGGATTTCGTCAGCGTGAGCAGGCGTATATACGATTTCTGCACGCACTCATTTTCCTCCGACATAATTTTTGTCTCATGGTAAAACGTATTGAACGCATTGGAGAGATCATAAATATAAGCGCACACCTTGTGCGGCGCTTTCTCTTCGCATGCCGTCTCCATCACCGCGTTAAATTCTGAAAGCTTCAGCATCAGATCTTTCTCGCTCTTTGAATGAGCAGCCTTAACCGACGCGCCGCTCTCATCCCTCCCAAGACCATGGTATTTGCCCAGGATTGATTTGATGCGGACAATCGTATAGAGGATATAAGGCCCTGTATTTCCCTCAAAGGAGGTAAACCGTTCAATATCAAAAATATAATCCTTGACGGCCTGGTTCGACAGGTCGCCGTATTTGATCGCGGCAAGCGCGATCATTCTCGCCGTCTCCTCTGCCTCCGCCTCGCCAATATCAAGATTTTCCTTCGTCTTGCGGTTTTCCATAATTTTTTTCAGCATCTCTTCGTTGATGCCGTCCACAAGATGCTCCAGGCGCATCACACCGCCCTCGCGCGTCTTAAACGGCTTACCGTCTTTGCCGTTCATCGTGCCAAATCCAAGAAACGTAAGCCCGGTATCCGCTCCGATCAGCCCGGTCTTTCTCGCACAGCGGAATACCTGGGTAAAATACAGTTCCTGGCGCTTGTCCACGACATAGATGATCTCGTCCGGATGGTAATCTCTCATCCGCCAGACAATCGTCGCCAGATCGGTCGTGTTGTAGAGTGACGCGCCGTCCGATTTTAAAATCATGCAGGGCGGAATCTCTTTTGTGTCCGTATCTTCTTTTACATCGACCACGAGCGCTCCGTCGCTGAGATACGCGAACCCGTCATCCTTCATTTTCTGCACCATGTCCGGAATATAAGGCTGCGCGTCCGACTCCCCTTTCCACAATTCAAACGATACGTTCAGATTTTCATAATTGCGTTTCAAATCGGTGACGGACACATCCAGGATATGAGCCAGCAGCGCCTTATATCCCCTTCTTCCATGCTGCAGCTCAAAGGTTGCCTGCATGGCAGCTTCCTTATAAGCCTCATCCTCTTTCGATTTTCTGCTCGCCGTCGGATAGATCTCTTCCAGCTGCGCGATGGTAAACGGCGCTTCCTGTGGGTATTCGCCTTCATATGTCTCGTCAAAATAGACAAGATCGGGCCTGCGCGTTTTTAGCTCCGTGATAATCAGCCCCATCTGTAATCCCCAGTCGCCCAGATGTACGTCTCCGATCATATTGTGGCCGGCAAAACGGCCGATGCGTTTCACACTCTCGCCGATGATCGCTGAACGAAGGTGTCCGACATGGAGCGGTTTTGCAACATTGGGCCCGCCGTAATCAATCATTATGGTTTTCGGATGCGCTGTCTTTTCACAGCCGAAGCGGCCGTCGTCTTCCTGCATTCCGGCGACGTAATCCGCAAGAAAAGATTCTTCTATTTTCAGATTTAAAAATCCTGGTTTTACCGATTCTGCCATGGAAAACATCGGATTCTCCGCCAGCTTCTCCGCCACCTCATCGGCAATCAGAAACGGCGCTTTTTTGTACTGTTTTGCGGCTGCCAACGCCCCGTTGCACTGAAATTCACAGAGATCCGGGCGGTTGGACAAAGTCGCCCTGCCGTATGCGCGGTCATAACCGCAGGCCATAAATGCGCCTGTCACTTCCTCCGTGATCAGGTCTATCATCTTTTTCATACTTTTTACCTCTCTTTTTGTATCCGTTTTACCGGTTCTTCCCACATTGTCTGCACGATGGCAGATCATTCCTATTATACAAAGAATTGTTCTGTTATTCAAGAAGATTGCTTTCCTTTATGCCATTCCTTACCCGCACATCCCCATGCGCTTTATAAGGGCGCACAGTCCCGGGCCAGCCGCTCACAACAGCATGATACCCATACGATACCAGATCAGAAAAGCGGCCAGAAACATCAGCACCGCCACAACGATTCGCAAAAGTTTTTTTTTCAAGTTTTCTTTCCTTTCGTCAGATCATAACTCTCCCCGATCATCCGGCCGATCTCTTCCTGCGGTATGCTCCCGTCCAGAATGATCGAATTCCAGTGTTTTTTGTTCAGATGGTATGCCGGAACCACAGATGCAAACGCCGACCGCCAGAAATCCCGCCATTCCGGGGCACATTTTACATTAACCCACACATGGCCATCCCGTTCAAAAATCCAGGCAAATACCCTGTCGTTTTCTCTGTGGCGGATCACACACCAGTTTGTGTCGCGGAAGGGATAGTCCTCGTACACGTTTTCATACGTCAGACAGTGCGCAACCGCCTCTTCCCGCTTTTTCATTCCATGCACTCTCCTCTGCCTCCCTGGCGTTTTAATCAAACAGTGTTTTCCAGCTTTCTGCATGATAAGCTTCAAAGCACATTTTTATCTGCTCTTCATTGTTCTTTTCCGCTGCGAGGACCGGCAGATCCGCAATGTCAAAATATCTGCTCTCCACCGTCTCTGTATTGGGCTCAAACTGACCGCCTGTCACGGTACACAGCACAAAAATCTTGCATACCCGATATGCATAGACCGGCAGATTGTGCCTCTCTCTGTCCTGTACCGCTATCACCAGATCGGCGGTGACATCCAGTCCCGCCTCTTCTCTGACCTCCTTTATCGTATTTTCCCTGACAGACAGACTGACATCGACCCACCCGCCCGGCAGTGACCAGGTTCCGTTTTTCTCTTTCACAAGCAGGATCTGATCTTGTTTAAAAATTGCCGCGCGGCTGTCGATCTTTGGCGTCTGATAGCCGGTCTCATTACAAAACAGATCTCTGACTTTATCGACGGGAATCGCAGATTTATAAGATATCATCTCCGCGGCGATTTCCCGCACCCGCTCATACCGTTCCCTGTCAAAATCGTCTTTTCCGTAAAATATACCCGCCTGGGCGATCCCCTGCAGTTCTACCGCCCACTGCAGCCATTTTTCATTTCTGTCCATATCATCTCTTCCTTTTCACGCTCAGATGAGCAGGCACAATTTTCCTCTTGACCATCGCGCAGGCGTGCACGGCACAGGCCGCCGATTCCTGCGTGCGTTCCTGCACACTGAAAACGACAGGGCTTATCCGCCCTGCCGTCCGGCTCATACATTTTGCAGCAAAACATCAACGCTTGATATCATAATTCATATTCATCAGATTACGGATACTCTCCACATCGTCCGTAATATTGGCGTCGCCACGGATCGTATGTTTGATCACACTGCTCGCAACTGCAAAATTGACCATATCCATCGGCTTATAGCCGTGCATCATCGCATAAATCAGTCCGCTGGCAAAGGCATCACCGCCGCCGACACGGTCTAAGATATTGAATGTAAAAAGCTTGCTTTCAAACGTGTGATTTTCATACCACAAAAATGCTTTCAGGCTGTTTTCGCTCCCGCTGTGAGCATAGCGCACATGGCGCGCAATACACTTAAGATTGGGATAGCGCTCCACAAATGCCTGAAAAATCTCATCCTCCTGTTCATAACTGGGCTGCAGCGGAATGCCGTCTTTTACATCTCCTTTTGCGTGATTCCCCTCATCTTTCCAGAGGTGATACGGCTCAATTCCGAGCAGCACATCGACATAAGGCAGACAGTCCGTACAAAAGTCCCTTGCCTCCTCCCAGGTCCAGAGCTTACTGCGGAAGTTTCCGTCAAAACTGACCGTAATCCCCTTTTCTTTCGCGGTCTTCAGGCAGTCCATTATCAGCTTTCGACAGTTTGGGCCAAGCGCAGGCGTAATACCGCTCAGATGAAGCCACGTGAAACCGTCAAAAAGCGCGTCAAGATCGATCGTATCAAAATCAAATTCTGTGATCGCACTGTTTTTTCTGTCATAAATCACTTTGCTTGGGCGAATCCCATATCCCGTCTCCAGATAATAGCTTCCAAGGCGGTGAGACGGCGTCTGTTCCGGCGTGCTCAAAATCACCGGCGTACAGTGCACATCATTGCTGCGCAGCATGCGGACTGCGCTTTTTCCCAGACTGTTATCCGGAACCACCGTGAAAAACGTACTGTCCACGCCCAGATTTGCCAGCGCCAGCGCAATATTTGCCTCGCTTCCGCCATAACTCGCCTCAAAGCTGGTCGTCATCCGTATCTTTTCATAGTTCGGCGGTGTAAGGCGGAGCATAATCTCGCCGATGGTGATAAATTTATTGCCGCCGTCTTCCTGCAGCAGCGGATTTGCGTGTTGCATAAAAACCTCCTCTTATCACTATGTATTTTTCTGTCCTTTTCTCTTATTTCTATTTTATGCCATTTACAAAAGCATTTCAACCGGTATTTTTGCGAAAATAGTATAAAATAAAAACGCTTTTCTGACGATATACAAAGTAAGAAAGAGAAAGAATTACAAAAAATGTGCTTTTGTCAAGGAGGATGATTGTCGCAGCTTACGTAAATCGTATCTCATCACTGTTACCCGTCGACCCTGTAAACCGGATTGAACGGCTTACACCACAGGGACGCCAGTCCCGCCGCTCCAGACAGGAAGAATACTCTTTCGCTTCTATGTTTGCGATGATGATGAAACCGCACGGTGAGGAATCAAAAGGATTTGATTCCAGAGCATAAAAGGCGGATTCCGGCAGGACGTTCCCTGCAAAGCAGCGCCGATGTGCACATAAAAACGCATATGCCGACAGGCATATGCGTTTTTATGGCGCCGCCGATGATACGAAGTCTTCAGGGCAGATTCCCCACCGCCTCCTTCGCAAGACGGTCTGCCTCCTCATTTCCTTCCACACCGGAATGTCCCTTTACTTTCACAAAGTGAATGCAGATGCGGTCTTTCACGGAGGAAATATAGTCATAATATGCAATCGTTCCTTTTTTATTGCGCTTCCAGTTCCCCTCCGCCCACATTTCAATGCCCATATAGTCATAATAGACCGTAATCTCCGGCAGCCCCAGCTCCACCGCTTTTGCAATCGCCGCCATACTGCCCAGAACTTCTCCGGCAACGTTGCGCATGGCCGCCATCTCTTCGTCCGCTCCGGAACCCTTTAAGATCACCTTCTGCCCGTGATAAATCAGAAAGCCGCCATAACCATATATTTTTTTCGCCGCATTGTAGGAACCGTCCACAAACGCGTAAATCTCCGGCGATTTCTCCGGCTCTGCCGGCGCGAGAAAAGCTTCCGCCTCCGCCTGGTTCAGGAAGCTTTTGTATACGGCTCCCGGATATCCGTGTACCGCTGCTTTACAGGCGTCCCAGCTCCGGTAAATCCCTGTCTGTCTTCCCTTCTTCACCGCATAATATTTTGCTCCCATCCGTCTGCTCCTTTACTTCCCAAACTGATAATACAGTATTCCGTACAGCTCGCGCACATAATAAGTCGGAAAATAGAGAAAAAAAGTACTGCTCGGCGTAGCATAACTGGTAAACCCAAGTTTCTTCGCCATCAGACTCGCCCGATACTCGTGAAATTCGCTTGTCACAATCGTAATTTCATCTCCCAGTCCATGCTCCCTTAACAGCTCCTGGGAAAACAGAAGATTTTCTTCCGTATTCGTCGACGCGTCTTCAAGAATCAGCCGTTCTTTTTCAATTCCCATTTCCGTAAGACACCGGTACATGCACTCTGCCTCCGAAATATCTTCGCCTCTTCCCTGTCCGCCCGAGAGAACACACATGGCGTCCGGATTACTGGTAAGATACGCATAGGCGGCGTGGATGCGCTCCCACAAAATCGTACTTGGCTTTGTCCCTTTCACACTGCACCCGAGCACGACCGCCGTCGTCCCCTCCGGCGGTCTGTGAAGTGCCGCCCGCACGATAAAAAATGTCTCTGTCGCAGCCGTTATCACGACTGCAGCGGCAAGAAAAACCGCCGCAATAAGAACAGCCTTTCCGCCAGGGCTTTTCCACAACGCGGCCAGCCAGACATGAATCCTCTTCTGCCAGAGCCCATAGCAGATCAGAAGACCCGACAGGCACATCCCTGTCACATTTCCCAGATTTATAATTCCTCTCGCCACAAACGGCACTGCAAACCACAGAAAAAAAACGGCTCCGATTCCGGCCGCCACCGACTGTATCCTGCCCATATGCCTGTCTCCTGTCTCATCCAATGTATTGTAAACTCCGGTCAGAAACGTTTACCGGCCGCCATATAGAAAACGGGGCCGGTAAATTCTTAAGCGCAGACCTATGAAATCGTCAGTCTGCAGTTATTGCGCATATTAAGGGGACACTCATACTGCGCCTTTCCAATATAGGAAATCGGACATCTCCTGCAGTCCCCCTTCGTGAAATCAGACGGCACTTCAAATTCCAGAGAAGCCATCTTCACACCTTTTTCCTCTTCTTCTTTGCGGATATTGCTCCAGCCAAGCATCTGATTACAGCCCTGACACTTCGGAGCTTTCACCGTCACTGTCCGCCTGCAGGTCGGACATACATAATATCCCTTTCCCGAATCATCCGTCATCTCCACAACTTCTGCGGGAAACTGTTTGATCAGTTCCGCCCTCACATCATCATGCAACATAACGCAATTCTTCTCCTTTCAGATTCATCAGATCTCAAACCGATCCATCAGCTGTACCATCGTCTCCACCTGCGCCTTCTGCTCCTCACTGACAGCAGCCGTCTCCTGGGACGTGGCGGAATTGTTGTCGACCACGGCAGATACTTTTGAAATGCTCTCATTGATCTGACGCATACGTAACGCGTCTTCCTCCAGCATCGCCACAATCTGCCCCATTTTGTCTGTCGCTGCCTTTGCGGAATCCAGAACCTCATTCATATTGTCCGCCGTCTCATCCGCAATGGTAATTCCTTTTTCGACCGCCAGTATCGTCGTCTCAATCAGTTTCGTCGTTCTTCCGGCTGCCTTTGCCGACTCGTCGGCCAGATTCTTCACCTGATCCGCCACTACGGCAAATCCTTTGCCGGCCTCTCCGGCCCTCGCAGCCTCAATCGCCGCATTCAGAGACAGCAGATTGGTCTGTGACGCTATATCCTCAATGGCACCGATAATCGTACCGATCTGTTCCGAACATTTGCTGATTTCTCCGATCGCCTCTTTCAGCTCCTGCATTTTCTGATTGCCAATCGCAAGCGTACTTCCCGCGCTGGCGGCAAGCCGGACGGACGCATCCGCCTCCACGGCATTCTTTTCCATGCTCTTTGTCATATCTTCGACCATCGTGACAAGATCTGTCACCTGACCGGCCTGTGTCGTGCTCCCCTCTGCCAGATCCTCCGCCGCACACGCAAGCTGCTCGGATCCGCGGTCGATCTGTCCGGAAACATCGCGGATTGTCAGAAGCGTCTCACGCATTTTCTCCGCAATCTTTAAAAAAGATTCCTTGATCTGGACAAACGCACCGACATACTGCTTCTGAATATGTATATTGTAATTTCCGTTTCCCATCTGATCAAGCACTTCAGCGATCTCTTCCACCATGCCGAGCAGGTTCTGTTTCATGAAAACAATCGCCGTCACCATCGTCCCGACCTCACTGTCGTCTTCCTTCAGGTCAAGTCTGGTGTCAAAATTGCCGCTGGCAACCGCCGACATCTCCGCCGATACTTTTTTGATCGGCTGTAAAAGCTCCCTGTCCGAAAACTGAATCGTCTTTACAATCCGCAGAATGACATAGATAAAAGCAGTGATATACAATGCCTCAAATAAAATCTGGATATAATTCAGAACTGCCTGCCGGCTGCTTTTTCGATTCTGAATGTCTTTGATGACGGCATCCGTCTCCTGGCTGATCGTGGCGACCGCGTCGCCGTATGCCTCACTGAAAACAAGGCTTTCCGCCTTTTTGATGTCGCCTTTCTGCACACAGGCGATTGCTTCTTCCTCCATCGGAACCAGCCCTTCCGACAGCACCGCGATCGCATTTAATCCCGCCCACTCTTCATCCGTGATATTACACTCTTTGAGTATTGCGACTGCTTTATCTCTGTTCTGGTCTTCATTCAGCTCCTTCAGATAGCCTTCATGATATTTCTCGTCCCCCGTAACAGCGTAAGACTGTATCTCATAAGTCAGAATCTTCGAACCGAGCCGATACTGTTCAAGTGCCATGGTTGCTTTTAACAGTTCATCCTTCCCCCGTGACAAAACCAGACTGCATATTACAAATCCGATAAGTGTGATAACGCCTACCACCACAGCAATCAGCGCCTGTCTTGTCATCTGCTTAAGCTGATATGCCTGGCTGTTTTTCCCTGGTACATTATACTTTTTCTCCATATACTCCATTCTCCTTCATCCGATCGCTTCCACATTTTCAATATATTATTATACCCGAGCCGCGGAAAGTGGTCAAGTTCTGCCTTTCTTATCCATACGTTTTTTCCCCCGGACCGTTGGGATTGACATGTACCATAATGTGTTTCACTTTCGGAAAACGCTGTTCGATGCTGTCATGCACTCTTTCCGCAATCGCATGTGTTTCTTCCAGCGTCTTTCTGCCATCCGCACATATCTCCAGATCCACATAGATTTTATTTCCGAACACACGCGTCTGCAACAGATCAATTCCCAGCACACCGCTATGCGACAACGCGCACTTCCTGAGTTCCTCCTCCACAACGTCATCACAGGCCTTATCAACCATTTTATCGATCGCATCCTTAAAAATATCATAAGCCGCCTTTACAATAAAGAGACAGATAACGATACTCGCAGCCGGATCCATGACGGGATAGCCCATTCTTGCCCCCACGATGCCGACAAGAGCGCCGACCGAAGAGAGCGCGTCCGATCGGTGATGCCATGCGTCCGCCATCAGCGCGCCGGAATCAATTTTCTTTGCATATCCCCTCGTATACCAGAACATCGCTTCCTTTGTCACTATCGAACCTATGGCAGCGGCCAGTGCAAGGAACCCCGGCACGACAGACGACCCGACCTTTCCCCGGGCGATCATTCTTACCGCAGAAGACCCGATGCCAAGCCCGGTAACACACAGAAGCGTCGCAAGTACTATGGCTGCCACGCACTCCATTCTCTCATGCCCATACGGGTGTTCCTTGTCTGACTTTTTCCCGGCAATCCGGATACCGGCGATCACGATAAACGTGCTGAAGACATCCGACGCCGAATGAACCGCATCGCTTAACATCGCCCCGGAATGAGCGATCAGCCCGGCAGCCAGTTTAAATACCGACAAAAGCAGATTGACGGCAATCGTGACAAAAGATACTCTCATCGCCGTTTTTTCAAATGAATTATCCATAAACATTCCTCCTCACATCAGATCTGATACCTCTATGGCTCCTGCTGAATTGTGGGAGTCGTCCTGCCGGACGATTCACATAAGCGGTTTTTTACATACAGAACCTGCTTTCCCGATGATAAAAAAACACCCACGTCCCAGTAAAAATACTACTGTCCCGCGGATGAAAATCCACTGTCGCTTCTGCGACCCGGCTACACAGGTGTTCCCCGGCCTGTTCAGTTTTTATAATACTTCAATCTAAATCGCAGTGCAAAGAGTTTTATATATTATAACATAATCATATGGCATCCGCAATCGAAATATACCCGCAGCGGATGCCCCATTCTGATCCTGTAAAAAATGACAGCCAGATACATTTTTATGAAAAAGCAGGATGCCGGCGCACAGCTCTTTCCCCGATACCCCGGCAGGCCGCATATCCATTTTCTTCACGCAGCGCAATGTCCATAAGCACTATATCCGGCATTGTCGTCGTCCACAAGCAAAAAATATATGCTGTCCTTATTATTTCTGAACAATATTGACAAGTCTTCCCGGAACATAAATTTCTTTCACGATCGTCCCGGTCAGCTTCTCTGCTACCGATTCTTTTGCTTTCGCGATAACGTCCGGTTTTGCATCATTTCTTCCGATTGCAAGTGTTCCCCTCACCTTTCCGTTGATCTGCACGGCAATCTCTACCGTATCCTCCACCGTTTTTGCTTCGTCGTATTCGGGCCAGGACTGCTGGTATATCCTTCCTTCTCCGCCGATATTCTCCCAGATTTCCTCCGTGATGTGCGGAGCTACTGGATTGAGCAGAATCAAAAGCGTCCGATATTCCGCTTTCGTGATGGCATTTTTTTTCGAAAAATCATTAAGCAGCGCCATCATGGCCGCAATGGCGGTGTTGTACTTTAAATTTTCAAAATCGCTGCTGACCTTTTTGATGGTCTGGTGCATTTTCGTCTCGAGATCTTTCGAAAATACCTCCTCTTCCGTCATAATATCCCGAAGCTTCCAGATGCGTTCCAGAAACCGCCGACAGCCTTTCACCCCGTCCTCTGACCACGCGGCGCTTAAGTCAAAGGCGCCGATGAACATCTCATACGTGCGCAGGGTGTCCGCTCCATAGTCTCTGACAATATCGTCCGGATTGACGACATTTCCTCTCGACTTGGACATTTTTTCACCGTTCTCCCCCAGAATCATGCCGTGCGAAGTGCGTTTCTGATACGGTTCCGGGCACGGGACGATTCCATTGTCAAAAAGAAATTTGTGCCAGAACCGGGAGTAAAGGAGGTGCAGCGTCGTATGTTCCATACCGCCGTTGTACCAGTCTACCGGCATCCAGTACTTAAGCGCCTCTTCACTTGCGAGTGCTTTCTCGTTTTTCGGATCACAGTAGCGCAGGAAATACCAGGAAGATCCCGCCCACTGCGGCATCGTGTCCGTCTCCCGCTTCGCCGGTCCGCCGCAGCACGGACAGGTCGTGTTAACCCAGTCTGTCATCGCGGCGAGCGGCGATTCGCCGTTGTCTGTCGGCATATAACTGTCAACTTCCGGAAGCATCAGCGGCAGCTCGCTCTCGTCCAGAGGCACGGCGCCGCATTTTTCACAGAAGACCACCGGAATCGGCTCTCCCCAGTATCTCTGGCGTGAAAAAACCCAGTCGCGCAGTTTGAAATTCGTCTTCGCAGAACCGATCCCTTTTTCTTCCAGGAAAGCAATCATTTTCTTTTTGGCCTCTTCCACCTGAAGCCCGGTGATAAAGCCGGAATTTATGACCACGCCCGTCGCCACATCGGTAAACGCAGCCGCATCGATATCGACTTCCTCTCCGTTTTTCGCTACGACCTGGATAAGCGGAAGGCCGAACTTTTTCGCAAACTCCCAGTCTCTCTCATCATGTGCGGGAACCGCCATAATCGCTCCCGTCCCATAAGACATCAGAACATAATCAGAGATCCAGATGGGAATCTCCTTTCCGGTGACAGGATTTATAGCCCGCAGCCCGTCCAATACGACCCCGGTCTTTTCCTTTGCAAGTTCCGCGCGCTCAAAATCGGACTTCTTCGCTGCTTCCTCACGGTATGAAAGAACTGCTTCCCAATTTTTCAGCTCCTCTTTATATTTGTCAATCAGCGGATGTTCCGGAGATACAACCATGTACGTCGCCCCAAAAAGCGTGTCGCAGCGGGTGGTATAGACGCGCAGCTTCTCCTCTTTTCCGGCAATCGGAAAATCGACCTCCGCTCCCTGGGATTTCCCGATCCAGTTTTTCTGTGACACCTTCACCCGCTCGATATAATCCACATCCGCAAGCCCGTCAATCAGCTTCTGCGCATAATCTGTGATCTTTAACATCCATTCGCTTTTGACCTTGCGGACTACCGGTGAACCGCAGCGCTCACACACACCGTTTACAACCTCTTCATTGGCAAGCCCGACTTTACATGACGTACACCAGTTGATCGGCATTTCTTTTTTGTAGGCAAGACCAGCCTTAAATAATCTGAGAAAAATCCACTGCGTCCATTTGTAGTAAGCAGGGTCTGTCGTGTTTACCTCCCGCTCCCAGTCAAAAGAATAACCGAGCGCCTTTAACTGCTCTTTGAAACGTTTTACATTATTCCCGGTAACGATTTTCGGATGAATCTTGTTTTTGATGGCATAGTTTTCCGTCGGAAGCCCGAAAGCGTCCCACCCCATCGGATAAAGGACATTATACCCCTGCATTCTGCGCTTTCTCGCCACAATATCAAGCGCGGTATAAGGTCTTGGATGCCCCACGTGGAGTCCCTGCCCGGACGGATACGGAAATTCCACCAGCGCATAATATTTGGGTTTCGTAAAATCCTCCGTCGCAGCAAACGCATGCTCTGCATCCCAGATTTCCTGCCATTTTTTCTCAACCATCGTATGGTTGTATGACTGTGCCATTTTCTTTTCCTCCTCTATTTTCCTGGAAAATTCCGTCCGCAGGGCCTTTTATCATACAGGATATACTTTCAAATGATAAAAAGGAATCCCGCCCGAAGGGATTTTTGTCAGATAAAACGTATCTTCCTGCCATAACAAAAAATCTTCGCCCCCGGACGCCTGCACTCCTGCCGGAATGCCTCTGTCCAGAGACGAAGACGATAAATTCTCCGCGGTACCACTCTGCTTCACACGGCGCATCCTCTGGAAAAATCTCTGTCACCGAAACCAGAAGCCGCTCTCATGCGCTCTCATCATCCTTAACGCGGATCACACGCCCCGGCCTACCCACATCTGCTTCAGCCGGAGGACTCCAAGGCGAGTTGGGAGCTTTCGAATACCGCCTCACACCGCCCGGCAGCTCTCTTAAAATCTTCCGCTCTTAATACTCCTTGTCATTGTCTTTATCGCATTGATTTTATTCCGGACACACATGCCATGATTTCCGCCTCTGGAAAAAAATAAAATGTGTGTCTGCAACACGATCTATTTTAACAGATCACAGGCGTTTGTCAACCGCTAAGGTTTAAACTGTTTAAAAGAAAAAGGTAGATATCATAATTGGTGGCCGCATCATAGTGAACGCCATCCGTCGTCGTATAACCTTTATGTACGAGATAATCGTGGCAGTTGATATATTTTACAGAACTCTCCCGCGACGCCAGTCTCCTGAGACGATCGTTAAACGCATCGATCTCCCTGTTGCTGTACCCCCACTCTACAGGCCCGGATACCGGATTGACAGACAACAGAACAAGCGACGTATTCTTCGCCAGAACTTTATAGGTGTCCAGATAAGACTGTATCTGTTCCATATCATTGATGCCAAGGCCACTGATAATCACCCAGTTTCCGATCTCGGGATGCGCATTCTGAATGGATTTGATTTTCGGAAGCGCTTCCACAATCATCCATGAATACCCCATACCCGGACATGCCACCACGAAAAAATTTTCGCGGGCGTCGATGCCGCAGTCCTGGTTCATCAGGTAAAACCGGGAATCTCCCATAAAAATATACCCGGTCTTCCGATTTGCCGGATCCTCCTGTGCCTCTTTTTCCTGTCTGTCCGCTGCGTCCGCGTCGTACCGCCGGGTCTTCGACGTATCAGTTGTGGCTCCCCTTGTCCTGTCGTGATACACTGTACTTGTGCGCCCGGCGTCTTCGCTCTGTGTGTCCGCGGCATCCCCCGCGTCTTCGCCTGCCGCGGACGCCATGTCTGCCGCGCTGCTTTTTTTCACATCCGCTTCGACCCGCGCTTCAGCTTCGGTCGAAAAATCCATCTCCACACCATCCCCTTTATCGGACGCCCTCATCTCTTCTTTCCCCGTCTCTCCCCCGGTAAAATGAGAATCCGCTCCCTTTATCATAATCCAACGGCCTGCACAGACGCACATCATCACGAAAACAATGGCAATACCCGAAAAACGGAAAATTTTCTTCATGTTTCAGACTCCCTTATCCGGACAGAACCCTTCATTCCTTTCTTTCTGCCCTCTTCGCACATTATACCATGCTCTCTGACATAAGTCACACCTTTTCTTTTCTTAATTTTTGATGCAAAAAAGACTTTTCCTGTGATATAATAGCCCCGGCATCCAGGCCACACAAAAAACAAGGAGGTACTTTTTATGGCCGGCTCTACATTCGGAACCATTTTTAAAATTACAACCTGGGGAGAATCCCACGGCCCGGGACTCGGCGTCGTCGTCGACGGCTGTCCCGCCGGACTTCCCCTTTGTGAAAATGATATTCAGCTTTTTTTAAACCGCAGAAAACCCGGGCAGTCCAGATATTCCACCCCGCGAAAGGAAAGCGATGCCGTATCCATCCTCTCCGGCGTCTTTGAAGGAAAAACAACCGGGACGCCGATTTCCCTTATCGTTTTCAACGAAAATCAGCAGTCAGGAGATTACAGTGAAATCGCTTCCTTCTACCGCCCCGGGCACGCCGACTATACGTTTGACTCCAAATACGGTTTCAGGGACTACCGCGGCGGGGGACGCTCTTCCGGCCGTGAAACGATCGGCCGTGTAGCAGCCGGGGCGATCGCCGTAAGAATCCTGAACCGGCTCGGAATCACTTTTTTAACCTACACAAAGTCCATCGGACCGGTCTGTGTCCGGCCCGAAAACTTTGACGCTTCCAGGATTCCGGAAAATCCGCTCGCCATGCCGGACTCCGCCGCAGCGGAAGAAGCACAGAAATATCTTGACGAATGCATGCGAAAACGCGATTCTTCCGGCGGCATCGTAGAGTGTATGATAAACGGTGTGCCTGCCGGAATCGGCGACCCTGTTTTTGAAAAAATAAGCGCCAGTCTCGCAAAAGCCGTGATGTCCATCGGAGCCGTCAAAGGCTTTGAAATCGGAGACGGATTTCGGGTCGCAGAGGCTACGGGAACGTCAGACAATGATGCATTTGCAGTCGGAGACGACGGAAAGATCTTAAAACTGTCAAACCATGCCGGCGGCATCTCAGGGGGGATCAGCGACGGGAGCCGCATCCTCTTAAGAGCGGCCATAAAGCCAACGCCGTCGATCGCGGCGGACCAGCAGACTGTAAACCGTTGCGGCGAAGAGATCACCGTAAGCATAAAGGGCCGCCACGACCCTGTCATCGCGCCCAGAGCCGTTGTCGTCGTGGAATCCATGGCCGCCATCGCCATCGTGGACGCTCTGTTTGCCAATATGAGTGCAAAAATGGATTCCATCGAAGCATTTTATGGAAAAAAAGAAAATTAAAACAAAAATCCCTGTGCTTTTACGCATGCTTAATCTGGCAGATCAGATCCCACGCCGCACGGAACTCCCTGCCGCACGGCGCCTCTGCAGTCCTGCCGTCGGCAAATTCCATCCGGCATGCGTGAAGCAGCTGTGAGCGAATCCCCGCTTTCTCCCGAAACATGCGGTTTACAGCCCGGCTGCCATATTTCTCGTCGCCCACAACCGGATGCAGGACGGCTGCCAGATGCGCACGGATCTGGTGCGTCCGACCGGTAATCAGACGGACCTCCAGCTCCGAATACCCGTTTTTCGAACGAACCGGGAAATATTCCGTTTCAATCCAGAACGCCTCCGCGTCTTCCTGTCCGCCCGATATTTTCGCGAAACAAGGACATTCCGGCAAAATACGGACTTTATTTGCTGCATGGTCCTTTAAAAGCCAGCCCTTTATATAAACAGGCTCTTTTACTTCACCGGCAACGATACAACGGTAATACTTTTTCACGGTCCGCTCTCTGAACGCCTCCGAGAGCTCCTTTAACCCTTTCAGCGTCTTTCCGGCCGCCAAAAGCCCGGATGTGTTGCGGTCCAGGCGGTTACAGACAGAAGGGCGGAACGTGCCGGACATCTCTTCTGTCAGCTCTCCTTTACCGATCAGATAAGACAGAATGTATTCATTTGCGGAAATATCTTTCTGTTCCGCTTTCTGAGACAACATTCCCGAAGGCTTGTTGATAATCAGAATATCCGTGTCTTCATATACGACGGGAAAGGAATCCGCCGGAAACCGCAGCTCTTTCAGTTCCCTGAAATCAGACCGGGCGGCACTGCCGCCGGAAAACTTTTCAAATGTTTCCTCTGAAAAGAACAGACAGACTTTATCTCCTTCACACAGCCGTTCTGCGCCGTCCGCTTTTGCTCCATTCAACGTGATATTTTTTTTTCGCAGCATCCGGTACAAAAAACTGCCCGGCGCTTCGCTCAGCAGCTTCTTTAAATATTTATCAAAGCGCTGCCCCGCTTCGTTTTTTCCAATACAAAATTGCTGCATGTTTCCTCCTCAACGCCATCCGGACTTTTTATCCGGTATTTGCCGCTTTTACCATAATGCAATCGCAGCGGCTGATTTTGGCCGGATTTATTATACTGCATCTGCCCGTCAATCACAATGCTGGATTTTAACATCCCGCCGCTATCTTTTGCGACATTTACAGCAGATAATTATTTTCCCGGTCTGCAATCAGCAGACCGACTAATTTAAATGTCGCATATCCCCCCATAACCAGCGGCTCTGCTCTGCAGATTTCTTCCGCTTCTTCGCGTGTTTCTGTTTTCAGAATATACATGCCAGCCATTCCCGGATAACCCTTAAAGACACCACAGATCTGCAGTTTTCCCTCATCGTCCAGCTTTCTTATATTCTCAACGTGTTCCATAACTACTTTTTTTGTCATTTTATTATAGGTCCTGCTTTTCTCAATCATCATCATATACATCATCTTTTCCATACAGTATTTCCCCTTTCTGTTTTGTGATTTTTCACTGTAAACGCTCTTTCTTTTCTCTGATTTTTCCTCGCCTGACCCCCTTTCGTTTTATTGCCATATTGCATCCCGCTCACAGATAGCTTATCATAAAATCGTGACAAAACATGTCATGATTCGGAAGGGAGTATTAAAATGTCGAAAGCTAAACGGCTTATTGAAATGATGATTACCATAAACGCCAAAAAAGATTTCACAGTGAGTGAACTGGCAAAAGAATTTTCCGTATCAAACCGTACCATTCTCCGCGACCTGCAGGAATTAGAACAGGCCGGCTTTCCCCTTTATTCAGAAGTCGGGGCCGCGGGCGGGTATCATATTTTAAAAGAGCGTATTCTGCCCCCCATCGCTTTTTCGGAAAATGAAGCGAAAGCCATATTTTTTGCCTGTCAGGCTTTGCAATTCTACCGTGATCTGCCTTTTGAGCAGGAAACGATTTCTGTTTTGAAAAAATTTTTGAATTGTCTGCCACTGGATATACAAAACAACATTACACAGCTTCAGAATAAAGTGGTATTCTGGGTTCCGGACAGGCATTGTGATTCACCGTTACTCAGAGCCATATTTGAGATTGCCGTAAACCGTCATGCCGCGACAATACGCTATTCTTCCATCCGCTCCGAAAGCATACGCACCATCATACCGATCGGGTTATACGCTATGAACGGTCTCTGGTATTGCCCTGCATATTGTACGAGCGCAGACCAGATCAGAGAGTTCCGCGTTGACCGCATCAAAGAAATTATAGAAGAAAAGCCTTATCCCAAGGTGAACTGTCCGTTTCCCGCATCCATTCAGGAATATCTTAAAAACATAGAATCCGGAAACGATTGCCACATTAAAATCCATCTGACTGACACAGGCGTTAAACGCTGCAAAACAGAGTGTCTTCTGGCAAGGGGATTAAAAACATTTCCTACAGGCGGCGGTATGATCGACATGGAAATACGCCGGGCAGCCCTGGAATGGGTTGCCGATTATTTCCTGCCGCTTGGAAACAATGCAACGATATTAGAACCAACAGAGTTAAAAGCGTTAATGAAACATAAAATAGGTGAATTATATCAACACTATTTTTCACAATCCGATTAGCAGACATATCGTATCTTCATTTTTTCTCAGGAAAAGAACACTTCAAAATTCAAAATCAGAATGGCCTTATCCGGTAAAATCATTACCATACAAGAGCTTTTTGATACACTTTATGAAAGGAGTTGTTTCATCTTCTATGAAAGAACAAAAAAATCTTCCCGTCCGCAGACACAGAAAACGAAAAAAATATCAGATATGGTTCCGTTTTTTTCCACACGCCGCTCTTATAGCCGGCTGCATTGCAGTCATTATATCGATCACGGGCAACGTTTCTGGTAAGGAAACGACCCCCGATGAGATCGTATCCCGCGAAATCGTTTCTGGTAAAACAATACCGGAAAGTTCTGTAACCAGGATGGATACTCCCCAAAATGACACAGAGCCGTCAGAAACACAACTTCCTGCGCTTCCATGGTATCTTACCCTGATAAACAGCCAGAATCCACTTCCTGAAAATTATATGGATCACCCAATTGATCTGGCGGATGTACCATATGGCGAAAAAGTAGACAGGCGGATCTATGAGCCGCTCATGGAAATGCTGAATGCTGCTGCTCAACTGGGACCTGTCGTCGTCTCCGGCTACCGGACCCCCGAAAAACAGCAAAGCCTGTATGATGACAAAATCAAAGAATATAAGAAGCAGGGATATTCTGAAAACGAAGCCATACAACTGGCGCAGCAGTGGGTTGCCGAACCTGGAACCAGCGAACATCAGTCAGGACTTGCCGTGGACATCAACGGGGCCACTTATGACATTTACTTCTGGCTTCAGGAAAACAGCCACAAATACGGTTTTATTTTTCGCTACCCTGGCAACAAAACGCATATTACCAATGTAGTTGAAGAAGTGTGGCACTATCGCTATGTCGGAAAAGAAGCTGCAGCAGAAATTTACGAACGCGGAATCTGTCTGGAAGAATACCTGAAAAGTCTGAATCCAGATGGCCCGGGTTCGCAGGAATCCGATTTGCAGGAACAGCCTGCGCCGGGTGAAACATCATATGAGCTGCATAATGGAGAATGGGTTGTAATCGATACATCGTCAGAGAACGCTTCCGGTTTATAAAGCACGGGCCTCTCAAAGTTTATGAAGTTCTTCAGACTGAAGTACCCGATGCATGGGACCATCCCAAAGTTTGTGTAAACCTCCAGACTGATGTAAGATAAGATTACTCAGTCTGGAGGTATTATATCAGAAACACAATCAGAGCATACCCCATGTTATCATACATTGCGCTATACAGAACAATGGCTTAAAGATAATCTGCCCCAGGAAAAGGTATATGGCGTAATTGCAGAAATAAAAGAAATGGGGGAATACTGTGATTGCGAGGTTCTAATGAATTGCTATGAAAAATATGACATAAATTGATAAAATACCATTTTTCAATGCAGGATACCGCTGACTGAATGTTTTCCATGTCTTTGTCGGGATTGTGGTTTTTCCGCTCATCACGCCTTTAAGACAGTCATTCGCCGCCGTAAGCAGGATCTGCCCGGTTTCGGTCAGCGGCTTTTTCCCCTTGTACCTGAAATAAATGTCGGCTTGCAGGAAATTCAGCATATTCGCCGCGTCCTTGAGATTATACAGCGATTGCGAAACACCAGATTTTTCCGCCTGTGCCCTGCATGACAGTATGCCTTGAATGTAGCCGGCAAGAGTGGGCGGCCCGGTGTTCTCGGCTTCTTCTTTCAACCAGTTTTGCAGTTTTTAGATACGCGCCTTTAACTGCCACATCTGCACCTGTTTTCAAGCTGTCGGATTTCTTCTTCTGCTCCAATCCAGACATTTTTCCCTATATGAGCAGGCTTTGGAAAAAGATCTCCCCGGTACTCCGGATTCTGCTCATGGTTTAAAGCAGCCTAAACAACCATCGGGCCAATCAATGCCCCGTCACCAATATAGATGTCCCCCTGATCCTGGAACCGGCATCCTCCATTAAAGAAAACATTCCTCCGGATATGAATGTTTTTTCCACAGTCCGTATAAAACGGTGGAAACATTCCAAAACTCTCATCCACTTCCCTGCCTGTAAGAAGGGAAAACAGCTCCCATTATCGTATCCTTCCGCATCTTCTCCCGTGTCTTACCTCCGCAAACAGGATATCTTATCCTTTTGGCTGTGCCTGTATCCATACATTACCTCCTGCAGATCATTGTTCATAACTTTCTCCTTTTTTGTTCCTGGCACATCCAGAGAGTTTGTCAGCCGCAAGGGAGGCGTCAGGCTGAAAGTAAATATCTTTTCCTTTATTGCACTCATATATAAAATCCCTTAACGGCTTACTGGTATATTTTGAAAAATCTCCGTATATAGCAAATCTCACACCATAGTTGATGAATTTTTGCAATATTTCTCCTGCCAGACAAGTACTCAGGACAAAGAAATCATTTACAATAGCTTCCTTGTTCAGAGCAATATTTGTGCAGCCCGTTTCGTATTTTACTGTCATAATCAAATCCAACGCCGACTGAACATCTGTAATCAGCAGTTCATCACTGCTCACAACAGCAACCTCTGTATTATTTTTCTTTATAACTTCTGTTTTCATTTTCCCCTCCATCAATTTTGAATCATTTTAACAACGGCTTCTGACTGCCGCTTTTTCCCTTTATATCTCATAACTATAACAGCACCTGCCACACACCGTCCCAGACAAGAAGCAATAGAGATGATACAGTCAGAGCATATAATGGCATTTTTGTTTCGCCAAAACTTCTCATAACTGCAACGGACATATTATACAGCATTGAAAATGGTATACCTAAAAATACCATTCTTTGCATTTCTCTGCCTCCCGCTATTCATACAGGCTATCAATCAAATGGTCAACCATAAAATCAAAGGTTTTCATGTGATTATGTGGAAGAATATCTTTATTTTTGATATTCATAATGAAAGAGTAAATAACTGACATCGCCAAATCCGCATCAACCTTAAATTTCAAATACGGCTGGCTTAAAAAAAGCTGTTGGCTCATATGATTGGATTCCTCTATTTTTTTTGCCTGTTCCTCTGATAACCTGTTCATCAAAATTGTAAAATCCGTACTGTCCGAATCGTACAAAAAATTGTTTTTATCATATTCCCGATAAATGAGTTTTAAGGCTTCAGCAACACCATACTTATCTTTGTGTTTTTTGATTACCTCTGATGCCGCATTGCAGATTTGTTCTTGCACAGAACACAAGACTTCACAAAAGAGAGCTTCTTTCGATTCAAAGAAAAGATAAAACGCTCCTTTTGAGATTCCTGCCTGTCTGCAAAGGTCATCGACACTTGTTTTCTTATAACCATACTGTGTCCAGCTCTGCTTACAGGCTTCCCGCAAACTTCTTTTGATGTTTTCTTTTTCTCGTCCTGTAAAACTCCTTGGCATATGGTTTTCTCCTTTCTATGACTAAAAATACAATATCAGTCACAGCTATAATACCCCCTGTACCAGTAAACGTCAAGAACTATTTTCAAAATACGCTATCGCATGATTAAATCAAAAAACAGCAGAGCTTTTACCCTCTGCCGCCTGTTGCCTGCCATGTCTTGTACCTGCTTCAGGCTCTCTATGAGCTTTTCCAAGCGTTACTGTGCCTGTCTGTCGATGTCGGAAAGACAGGGCTGCGTCCGCCGCTTGTGAGAAAAGGCGGTTGCCATGCACCGTTACGGCTGCCGCATCTGCCAGAGAGTCCATCCCCCACGCCATCTCGAACAGGTATCCTTTGAGAACACCAGATCGGGATTCTCCGCCAGGAGCAACAACAGCTCAAATTCCTTGTTGACCAGTATGACTTCCTTTTTAGCCAGACAGACTGTCCCTGATTTCGGCAGGATCGTCAGGTTCCGGCAGGCAATCTCTGTCTCCTCCTCTTCTTTCATGGAAAAAACAGGTTATGAATATAGATATGGGATTTTACTCTGACCACCAGCTTCGTAGGACGAAAAGGCTTTACCAGATAGAGGAAGCCCGCCATTGGCGAAGCATATCCTCTGTTATTCCAGTAACTGATGAAGTATCTGAAGATGAGTGTCTTCCGTTCCTCAACGGTCATTTCTTCTGTGTTATGGCGGCCGTAAAGAAGCTCTTCCTTCATCCGCGCCCACATGCTTTCGCATCGTGCAT
>CANSSP010000006.1 GCA_947649645.1 uncultured Roseburia sp.
AGAGCACTTGACTTTTAATCAAGTTGTCCGGGGTTCGAATCCCCGATGCCTCATGAAAAGCAGCGGAAAGACGGTGACAAAGGTTTTTCGCTGCTTTTTTAGTAACAATAAAATAAGAGTCGCAGAGTAGACCCATGTGCGTTAAGTGCCGGATGAACAGGGAGTTGTCAGCCGGACGAAAAGATTATCTTGCGGTACATGAGTCGCATCCCGCTGCATCAGAAGATAAGAAGATTATCTCCGGTTGTGGTAAGAGGTCTGCAAAGGAGGTATTTTTTTATGAAAAAATTCGTCGCTTTGTTCACCGGTTCTTACAGAGAATTAAAGTCGGTGAGAACCGTCACTGTTTCCGCCATGCTGGCCGCCATTGCGGTCATTCTGGGCATGTTTTCCATTGAGATCGGCAATTACATCAGAATCGGCTTTTCGTCCATCCCCAATGGGGTGGAGGCGTATCTGTTCGGCCCTGTCGTCGGAGGTATTTTTGCGGGGGCGCTGGATATCCTTAAGTATGTCCTGAAGCCGACGGGGGCTTTTTTTCCGCCGCTCACGCTGGTTGTGATTCTGGCCGGGGTTCTGTACGGATGCATGTACTATAAAAAGAAAATCACACTGGGGAGAGTCCTGGCTGCGAAATTTATTGTGATGCTCATCTGCAATGTGATTTTAAACACGCTGTGTCTCTCCGTCCTGTACGGCAAAGGCTTTTTTCTGCTCCTTCCGGCGAGGGCGCTCAAAAATCTTGTTATGTGGCCGATTGATTCTGTGATCTTTTATACCACTGCAAAGTTTCTGGAGGGCGCCGGCGTCTTTAAGATGATCGCTGCCCGCGCCTGCGGGGCCGGCGGCAGCGGGTGTGAATAGTTTGCAGGGTCTGTTGACAGCGCCCCGTGCAACTGCTAAAATACTATTATAGAACGAAGGTGTAACAGAGCAGATACAGCTTACTGGGGGGATAGGATGAAAACAAAGAGAGTGGCGCTGACGGCGGAGATCGAAAAATATGAGCCGGGCAAAGGCCTGGAAGACGGTTTTGAGCTTTTGTCGGAGGTTGTGACGAAAGGATGGATTGTCACTGATTTTCTGGTGAAGGTGAAACGGCCGGACGGAAGGATTGTATGTCCGTATATTTTAAACAGGAGAGGGCGTGTCTTTATCGGAGAGGGAGATTATGTTATTCTGGATTCGGACGGCAGCCGGCATGTCTGCGGAGCAGATAAGATCTGGATGCGTTATGAAAAACCGGAAGATGCGGAACTGTAAGTGCAAAATGGGCTGTGCCGGCAGGCACAGCCTTTTTGATTTCCTGAGTGAAAATCTTACGGGCGGGATTGCAACGGGGCGCAGAAGAAAGCCGTGGGATTCTTTTTTGTGAAAAACAGTTGCATTTCCGGCAGTGCCGGGTTATAATTTCTGACAGACTGGCAGAATGGGAACACAGGCTATGGTTTCGGAGTATATTTCAGCGGAATTGTCGGAATTGGCAGACGAGCGAGATTTAGGTTCTCGTGTCCCCGGACGTGTGGGTTCGAGTCCCACATTCCGCATTTTCAGCCTGTATATTTTTCTTTCCCGGCGAGCCACTGTTCGTTCATCCAGTCGACGGCGAGCTGCCTGCCCTCCGGCGTAAAAGGAAAAGCGGCGTATGTCTTTAAGGCGTCTTCTGTCGTCTCGAAGTTGTAGGGGCCTGGCCAGATGCAGACGGAAAAGACGTCGGAACCGTCAATGCTGTCTTTTTTGATGAGGTAGCGCATCCCCAGATAGCTCCCGGTAAATTTTTCTTTTTTGTAGAAATTCATGTTCAGAATGTCTTCTGTTGTGATCATTGGGAACTCCTTTGTCGTCTGATGTGATTCGTGTTACTGTTTTCCGTATATTATAACAGAAAGATATGCAGAATAACAGGGAAATTGTCTGCGCGGAGCGGGGAACGTTACCGGAAAATGCCTGCGCAGGAGGCTTTTTCATATGGAAAGCTATTGACAAATCATGCTTGACATGTATAATAAAAACATCTTGTTCGTGGACAACATACAAGTGTTTTTGTGAGGTGCAATGGGCAATGGTGTCCCCTGGCACTTTTTTGCTTTACTCTGGTATAGGCACAGCCTTCTTCGGAAAGGCGTGTTTATATATAGTTGTTTATCCAAGTTTAAGGAGGAAATCATTATGAAAAAGAAGCTGATTTCTCTTTTTCTGATTGGCGCCATGTCAGCGGGTGTGCTGGCAGGATGCGGCAACGGGGGAGAGACGAATGAAGGCGGCAATTCCGGTTCGAATGCGGAAAACCAGGGCGATGTGTCCGGTAACGCAGAGGGGTCGGAAATGGAAATGGAAGTGGTAGTGGAGCCCGGTACAGAAACCGGAGGCGGGTCTGCTACATACAGCAATAAGCAGGTGATTGTCGGCGAGATCTCTGAGACGAGCGGCGATATCACGCCGTACTGGACGAACAATGCGTCCGATTATGACGCATACAAGCTGGTTGCGAACGGTCTGGAGCCGATTGTAAACGACCAGGAGGGAAAGTGGATTGAGAATCCGACGGTTTTAGAGAAGCTGGAGACAGTCGACAATGAGGACGGAAGCAAGACCTATACGGTCACGATCAAAGACGGCCTTAAGTTCAGCGACGGCAGCCCGGTTACGGCAAAAGAGTATGTGTTTGGAATCATGTTCTTTGCGAGCGATGAGCTGCAGGTGGATCTGAAGGCGACGGAGGCTTCGGCAGGTCTGTTCCAGTATTACAAGGGATACAGCGCTTATTCTTCCGGTGAGAGCGATACGTTTGAGGGTGTGCATCTGATCGACGACAAGACGTTTTCCGTGACGATCGACGCTTCCATGGAGCCGTATTACTACGGACAGGCGCTTGTGGCTGTCGGACCGGAATCCATGGCTTTATGGGTGCCGGAGGACGTGACCCTGGAGGAGACGGAGAACGGTGTGAAATTCTCCGATAACTTTACGGCAGAGTATATCGGCGAGAAGGTTGAGAAGGCAAAATACGATTACAATATCAACTGCGGCGCTTATATGCTGACAGGTTATGACGCGGACGCTTATACGTATACGTTGACGAAGAACCCGAACTATCCGGGCAACTTTGAGGGACAGACGGCGAACATTGAGACGGTCCTGATCAAATACGTGCCGGAAGATACCATGATGGATCAGTTAAAGACCGGCGCAGTTGACCTTTTATATCAGGTAGGCGACGGCGACAAGATTGAGGCCGGCCTTGATATGGTGGAAGAGGGCGGTTACGATTATCTGACATACGGACGTGCCGGATACGGTATGATCTCCTTTAAGTGTAATCAGGGACCGACCCAGTTTAAAGAAGTACGTCATGCAGTGGCATACCTGCTTGACCGCGTGGCGTTTGCGCAGACCTTTACAGGCGGACACGGACTGGTTGTACACGGACCGTATGGCTCCCAGCAGTGGATGGTGCAGGAGTACGCAGAGGAAGTGGACGGCTTAAACGCTTACACTTACAGCCTTGAATCGGCCGTAGCAGCGCTGGAAGAAGGCGGCTGGGTATACAATGAGGACGGTTCCGACTATTCGGGCGAAGGGATCCGCTACAAGAAATTAGACGACGGCACATATATGCCTCTTGTCATCGAGTGGCTTTCTTCCGAGAACAACTCGGTATCCGACCTGATTGTGACGTCTCTGATGCAGAATCCGGATGTGGCATCCGCCGGTATGCAGATCAACCAGACGGTTGTTACCTTTAACGAACTGTTGTCCTACTACTACGACAACTCTGAAGAGAACCCGTATCAGATGTTCAACCTTGCGACCGGTTTCGGCAACCCGTTCGATCTGGCATATATGTATGAGCCGGGTTCGGGTTCCAACATCAATGCGATTCCGGGAGAGGAAGGACAGAAGCTGTATGATCTGACCATTGCGATGAATCAGACGGCTGAGGGCGATGATGTGGCTTACGCAGAGAACTGGTTCAATTTCATTTCTTACTGGAATGAGCTTCTGCCGGAAGTTCCTCTGTACTCCAATGATTATCATGACTTCTTCACGTCAAGACTTCATGATTTTGAGGAGGACGGTTATAACTGGGATATCGTAAAAGCGATTCTGTACGCAAATATCGAGTAACCGGTACGGCGGACAGCGCAGTGAGACGGCCTGCCGGAGGAGAATGGGAGATCCCATTCTCCTTTCCGGTGAGGTCTTTTGACACTTCAAAGAATACTCTCATGAAGGTAAGGTGAATTATGTTAAAATACGTTGGGAAGAGGCTTGTGTATATGGTGGGCGTGTTTTTTGTTGTGTCCATCATTATGTTTATTTTATTTAATAATGTGCCTGGCGACCGCGCGTTAAATCAGGTACAGAGTTTAAGGGGAAAAGTTTCGGACGAAATTTTTCAGCGCCATTACGAGGAGGCACGGGAGAGACTGGGACTTGACGATCCGATTCCGATCCGCTATGTAAAGTGGATGGGAAATCTGTTGCAGGGCAATCTGGGCTATTCTACATTCTACAAAAAAGATGTCATTAAGGTTATCGGGCAGCCGATGGTCAATACAATCATTATCAATATTTTTGCGACGATTCTTGCGCTGGTGATTACGATTCCGCTGGGAATCCACTGTGCGGTAAAAAAATTCTCTAAATTTGACAATACGGTGCAGGTGCTGACGATTGTCGGCTACAGTGTGCCTAGCTATATAATCGGACTTGTTTTTATCTTTCTCTTTTCTGTTAAGCTGGGATGGTTTCCCATCAGCGGTATGAATTCCCCCAATTTTCAAGGGGCTGGTTTAGAGGCTGTGCTTGACCGGATGCATTATCTGGCTCTGCCGGTGATCGTTATGACCGTGGCTTCCCTGGGCGGTATGACGCGCTATGTCAGGGCGGCGATGATTGACGCGCTGCGCATGGATTATATCCGTACGGCCAGGGCGAAGGGACTGAAGGAAAAAGTCGTTATTTATTCTCATGCGTGGAGAAACGCGCTGCTCTCGGTTATCACTCTGATTATTGGATGGTTTATGAGTATCTTTATGGGTTCTATTATCATCGAGCAGATTTTTCAGCTCAACGGAATCGGAAAGATGTATTACACCGGACTGATGAACCAGGACTACGATATGGCGCTGGCAATCCAGATGCTTTACTGTGTGATCACACTGATCAGCAATCTGATCACGGATTTAAGTTATGGCATTGTCGACCCGAGAGTCCGTATCAACAAATAGGAGGAAGAAAACCATGAGTATGCTAAAACGTCTTTTCGGGAAGAGGGACGCCGAGCTTGACATTATGCAGGAAGAAGCGCTTCAGAGTCCGCTGCGCACGGTGATAAAGAACTTTCTGGAAAACAGACTGGCGACGGGGGGACTGATCGTATTCCTGCTTATTTTCCTCACCGTGCTGATCGGACCATTGTTTAATCCGATTGACCTGAGCGAGAAGGAGGAAACGCAGATTAACGTGGCGCCGGGAATGAAGATGCTTCAGGTTCCGGACGGACTGAAGGGAAACGTAAAGCAGATATCCACGGGGTCTACGTTCAGCGTCGGAGTTGACAACGACGGCAAGGTCTATGTGTGGGGACACACAAAGATTACCAGCAAGATTGATGTGGCAAAGCTGATTCCGTCAAAAGAGGAGCTGGGCAAAGTAGTGGCTGTCTCGGCGGGCTTTGATCATATTATGGCACTCAATGAGGATGGAAAGGTTATCTGCTGGGGAAGCGACCGTATGGGACAGGGAAAGGTCCCGATGGAAGTTTCCAAGAAAAAGGATATCGTTCAGATTGCCGCAGGGTATCAGATTTCCTACGCGCTGACAGGCAGCGGCGAGGTATTCTGCTGGGGAAATGAAAACTTAAACGATGTCCGGCTGACAAAGAGAAACGGAAACAGCAATATTGCAAAGATTTCCGTGGCAAACACAACGCTGATGGCGCTGACAAAAGACGGCGAGGTAAGACATCTGGGCAGCCAGAAGTCGGAGATCGCGAACGTACCGGAAGACCTGGGGACGGTAAAGGATATCGCGACGACGGCCGATGCCTGTGTGGCGGTGCTTGAAGATAATTCCATGCGCATCTGGGGCAAGGCGAACAAGAGTGAGCGCGATCTTCCGGAAGTGGAGGGGAATATCGTATCGATCTTTGGCGGACGATATCACCTTACGGCGCTGAGCGACAGCGGAAAAGTTTATTCCTGGGGAAGCAACGCGAAGCATCAGACGGAGGTGCCTTCCAAAGCTTCCGGTGTGACCGCGATTTACGGCGGCGGATATCAGAATTATGCGGTGAAGGATTCCGGTGAGATTGTGACCTGGGGCTTAAAAGGATACCTGCTGGGGAGCGACGAGCTGGGGCGTGACGTTTTCTCGAGAATTTTAAACGGCGGCCGGATGACGATGACGATCGGTGCGATTGCCGTTATCATATCGACCATTATCGGTATTATCATCGGCGGCGTGTCGGGATTTTTTGGCGGATGGGTCGATATCGTGCTGCAGCGGCTGACAGAGATCGTATCCTCCCTGCCGTTTCTTCCGATGGCCATGATTCTGACATCCATTATCGGGAATAATCTGCCGGAGGATGCAAAGATCGCGCTGATCATGATCGTCCTTGGTGTTTTAAGCTGGCCGAGCCTGGCGCGTCTCGTGCGTGCGCAGGTTCTTGCGGAGCGTGAGAAAGAGTTTGTCACGGCGGCGAACGCCATGGGCGTAAAGCGTTCCTCGATTGTGTTTAAACATATTATCCCGAATGTCATTTCGGTTATTATCGTGTCTGCGACGCTGGATTTTGCTTCCTGCATGCTCACGGAGTCTACCCTTTCCTTCCTGGGATTTGGTGTAAAGCTTCCGCGTCCTACCTGGGGAAATATGTTAAACGGCTGCGTCAGCTCTGTTGTCATCCAGAATTACTGGTGGAGATGGGTGTTCCCGGCGATTATGCTGAGTATCTGTGTCATCTGCATCAATATGGTGGGCGACGGTCTGCGCGATGCAATCGATCCGAAGTCGAACGAGAGATAGGAGGAGGGGACGAAAGTGGCTTTATTAGAGATAAATGATCTGCATACCTTTTTTAAGACAAAGAAAGGTATCGTAAAGGCGGTAAACGGCGTTTCCTATTCCGTCGAACCGGGAAAGACGCTTGGCGTGGTCGGGGAGAGCGGCAGCGGTAAGAGCGTATCGGCCATGAGTATTTTAAAACTGCTGGATGGCAACGGCTATATTGACAGTGGAGAGATTATTTTCGACGGAAGAAATCTGGCAGACGTTACCGTGAAAGAAATGTGCAAAATCCGTGGAAATGAGATTTCGGTCATCTTTCAGGAGCCGATGACGAGCTTAAATCCGATTTTTACGATAGAGCGTCAGCTCTCTGAGCCGTTCCGCATTCACCAGGGGATGAACAGGGCGCAGGCGGCGGAGAAGACGATTGAGATGTTAAAGGATGTAAGGATTCCCAATCCGGAGGCGGTGGCGAAGCAATATCCGCATCAGCTCTCCGGCGGTATGCGCCAGCGTGTCATGATCGCGATGGCGCTTGCGTGCCAGCCGAAGCTTCTGATTGCGGACGAGCCGACGACAGCGCTCGATGTGACGATACAGGCGCAGATCTTAAAGCTGATGAATGACCTGAAGCGGGAAAAAGGGACGTCGATTCTGTTTATCACGCACGATCTGGGCGTGATCAATGAGATGGCGGACGATGTCGCGGTGATGTATTGCGGTCAGGTGGTGGAGATGGCGACGGTGCGCACGATTTTCGGAGACAATCGTTATCTACACCCCTATACCGAGGGACTTTTGTACTCCATTCCGCGGCTTGACACGCCGGCGGGCGTGCGCCTCGATGCGATTCCGGGGGCTGTTCCGCACCCGCTCGACCTGCCCAGGGGCTGTAAGTTTGCTCCGCGCTGCAAGTATGCGACCGACCGGTGCCGTGAGAAGGAGCCGGCTCTCGCGGAGGTGGAGCCGGGCCACAGGGTGCGCTGCTTTTATCCGAAGAAAGGGGAAAGAAACGAATGAGTGACGAAAAGAAAATATTGCTGCGTGTCTCGAATCTGAGACAGTATTTCCCGATCGGAAAAAAGAAAATGGGAAAACCCCAGGCGTACGTAAAGGCAAACGACGGTATTACACTTGATATTTATGAGGGAGAGACATTCGGCCTTGTGGGCGAGAGCGGATGTGGGAAGTCTACATTTGGCCGGACGTTGCTGCAGCTTTACCATCAGACCGGCGGCCGGACGGTCTATTATGGCCGGACGGTTGAAGATTTTGATTTAAAATATGTGGAAGATATTTTTAAGCATCTTTCTGAGAAGAAAAAACAGTGCGAGGAGCTTCGTTCAAAGGCAGAAAAGCTGCGGGAAGAGTATGAGCGGATGCCGGATGGCAGCAGTGAGGCGGAGCTGGCCAAAAAAGCGGCCGGCCAGCACCTTGGCGAGTGTTACAGCGAAGCGATGAATGCGCTTCTGGATATAACTGCACTGATCGGAGGGATTTATACTTTATCGGGTGCGCAGCTCGACGAGGCCGGAAAGCATTATACGGACGAATATCTGGCGATGAAGGAGATCCGCCATATCCGGGCGCAGATCGCAGAGCTTAAGAAAAACGGAAAAGACGGCGGAAAGATCGCGGAGCTGGAAGGAAAGATCCCTGCGCTGGAAAAGAAGGTAGAGCAGGAGCTGGCGGAGATTTCCAAAATCCGCAAAGGCTGTGCGAATAACGAGGATTTTGCAAAATATGAGGCGCAGAAAGACAACGGTATCAATCTGGCAAATCTGACGGACGCAGAGATGCGTTTTCTGCGGCGCGATCTGCAGCTGATTTTCCAGGACCCTTATTCGTCGCTGAATCCGCGTATGACGGTCGGACAGATTATCGGAGAGGGACTGCAGGCGCATAAGATTTTTAAAAGAGGCGATTCCGGAATGCAGGACTATATTATGGAAGTCATGGAGAAATGCGGTCTTGCATCTTATTTTATCCACCGCTACCCGCACCAGTTTTCCGGCGGACAGCGGCAGCGTATCGGTATCGCGCGTTCTCTTGCGGTCAATCCGAAGTTTGTGGTCTGCGATGAGGCGGTTTCGGCGCTTGACGTGTCCATACAGTCACAGATAATCAATCTGCTGCTGGACTTAAAAGAGCAGAACAATCTGACATACCTTTTTATTTCCCATGACCTGAGCGTAATCAAATACATCAGCGACCGTATCGGTGTGATGTACCTGGGGAATATGATGGAATTAAGCGAGACGGAAAAGCTGTTTGAACATCCGTATCACCCGTACACGGAGGCGTTGCTTTCCGCAATACCGACCACGGATGTGGATGCGAAGAAGGAGTCCATCATTCTCGAGGGGGATATTCCCAGTCCGATCAACCCGCCAAGAGGATGTAAATTTCACACCAGGTGCCGTTACTGCACAGAGGTCTGTGAAAATGTGACACCGGAGTTTGAAGAAGTGGAACCGGGGCATTTTGTGGCCTGCCACCATAAGCTGGGGATCTGACGCGATGATTTTTCAGAGTAAAATTGACAGGGCGTTGAAAAAACTGCATGAGGAAAGTGATGCCGGGGCGGAGGAGCGCAAGACCGGGCATGCGCAGAGGCAGGGGGCAGAAGACGGGGGCGATGACATTTTAAGTGCGCCTGAGGCGCCTGTGCTTGAGAAGAATGATTTTCTGGCGATGATGATCGCCGCGTTTGTCACGTTTGTCCCGGCGGCACTGCTTGTCCTGGGCGTTCTTGCGGCGGCGGCCTATTTTCTGTTTCTGCATTAGATTTTCTGTCTTGACAAAAATATGGTTTGCCCGTATGATTAAAAACAATATCAATAGCACCAGAGGTTGTGAGAAAGAGGAGTACGTATAGACGTCCTGCCAGAGAGAGGAATCCGTCGGCTGTGAGGTTCTTTGAGGAACAGATATACGGAATGTGGCTTTTGAACCGGAATGCCGAGAAAGCGGAGTGCTGCGGCAGCCTTCGCACAAGCGTTCCCGCGTGGTCCACGTTATCGGACTGATGAGACCGGTTTTCTGAGAAAAACCGGTGAACAAAGGTGGTACCGCGGCCTGTCCGCCCTTTGCATCCCAGGGATGCAGAGGGCTTTTTTATTCGGGTTGAAAGTGTGAAAGTGTGAAAGTTCCGGACGGCGGTCGTGAACAGGGCGGGTCTGCCTGTGTCGGATGCAAAGTATGACCAGGGCTGGCATATTGGTGCCGGCGTATCAAAAAGAAAAGGAGAAACGTTATGAGTACAGAACAGAATAATACGGGTGAACTTGCGAAAACCTATGATCCGAAAGGCATTGAGAGCCGTCTTTACCAGAAATGGGAGGAAAACGGTTATTTCCGCGCCAGGGCGGACCGCAGCAGAAAGCCGTTTACCATCGTGATGCCTCCGCCAAATATCACAGGGAAGCTTCATATGGGACATGCCCTGGATAACACGATGCAGGATATTCTGACCAGGTATAAGAGGATGCAGGGGTATAACACGCTCTGGCAGCCGGGGACAGATCACGCTTCGATTGCGACCGAGGTAAAGGTAATTGAGAGTCTGAAAGAGCAGGGGATCGATAAGCAGGAGCTTGGCCGCGAGGGATTCCTGGAAAAATGCTGGGAGTGGAAAGACGAGTACGGAAACCGGATTGTGGAACAGTTAAAGAAGATGGGCTCTTCGGCAGACTGGGAGCGGGAACGTTTTACGATGGATGCGGGATGCTCCGATGCGGTTCTCGATGTTTTTGTGAAACTGTATGAAAAAGGTCTGATTTATAAAGGCTCCCGTATTGTCAACTGGTGTCCGGTCTGCAGGACGTCAATTTCCGACGCCGAGGTAAATCATGAGGAGCAGGACGGCTTTTTCTGGCATATCAATTACCCGGTTGTGGGCGAGGAGGGACGGTTTGTCGAGATTGCGACCACGAGGCCGGAGACGTTGTTCGGGGATACCGCGGTGGCGGTGAATCCGGAGGATGAGAGATATCGCGACATCATCGGGAAGCTGCTTAAACTGCCGCTTACGGACAGGGAAATCCCGGTTATAGCTGATTCCTATGTAGATAAAGAATTTGGAACCGGCTGCGTGAAAATTACGCCGGCACATGACCCGAATGATTTTGAGGTGGGAAGACGCCATGGGCTTGCGGAGATCACTGTCATAGAGGACGATGCGACGATGAACAGCCATGCCGGAAAATATGCGGGAATGGACCGGTATGCGTGCAGAAAGGCACTGCTGTCGGATCTGGAAGAGATGGGGCTTCTCGTAAAGACGGAGCCGCACGCTCACAATGTGGGGATACATGACAGATGCGGTACGACGGTGGAGCCGCTGGTAAAACAACAGTGGTTTGTAAAGATGGACGAACTGATAAAACCTGCGGTGGAAGCGGTCAAAAACGGTGAGGTCCGTCTGCTTCCGAAACGGATGGAAAAGACATATTATAACTGGACGGATAATATCCGTGACTGGTGCATATCGAGGCAGCTCTGGTGGGGGCACAGGATTCCGGCGTACTATTGTGCGGATTGCGGCGAGATGGTTGTGGCGAAGGAGGCGCCTTTAGCGTGTCCGAAATGCGGGTGCAGGACGATGCAGCAGGATGAGGACACGCTGGATACCTGGTTTTCTTCGGCGCTCTGGCCGTTTTCCACGCTGGGCTGGCCTGAGAAAACAGAAGATCTGGATTATTTTTATCCGACGGACGTGCTTGTCACCGGATATGACATTATCTTTTTCTGGGTAATACGCATGATTTTTTCCGGTTATGCGTATACCGGGAAAGCGCCGTTTCATACGGTACTGTTTCACGGGCTGATCCGCGATTCACAGGGGCGTAAAATGAGCAAATCGCTTGGAAACGGGATAGATCCGCTGGAAGTCATTGACAAATACGGGGCGGATGCCCTTCGTCTGACGCTGATTACCGGAAACGCGCCGGGAAATGATATGCGCTTTTACTGGGAGAGAGTCGAGGCGTCCAGAAATTTTGCAAATAAGGTGTGGAATGCGTCCAGATTTATTCTTATGAATCTGGCGGGGAGCGAAGCGGCCGGTGCGACAGGGGAGGGAGAGACCTGTTGCGGAACAACGGACGCCCTGCCGGAAGGGCTGCGCCCCGCGGACAAATGGATTCTTTCAAAAGTCAACACGCTTGCGAAAGATGTGACCGAGAATATGGATAAATTCGAGATGGGAATCGCGGTTCAGAAAGTATACGACTTTATCTGGGATGAGTTCTGCGACTGGTATATTGAGATCACGAAAGTCCGCACATATGCAAAAGAGCAGGATCCGGTGTCCGCATCTGCGGCGTTCTGGACATTAAAGACGGTGCTCACGGAGGCGCTGAAGCTTCTGCATCCGTTTATGCCGTTTATCACAGAAGAAATTTTCTGTACGCTGCACCCGGAAAAAGAGACGATTATGCTGGGAGACTGGCCGGTATATCGGGAAGCGTGGAATTTTCAGGAAGAAGAGGAAATGCTGGAACACTGCAAGGATCTGGTAAAGGCGGTGCGGAACGTGCGTACGCAGATGGATGTGCCCCCGTCGAGAAAGGCAAAGCTGTTTATCGTTTCCGAAGACGGAAAGCTGCGGGAGGCGTTTGAGACGAACAGGGAGGCATATTGTCATCTGGCGTCGGCGGGCGAGGTGTCGATACAGGCGGATAAAGACGGTATCGGGGAAGACGCGGTATCGGTTGTGATTCCCGGGGCGGCGCTGTATCTTCCCCTGGAAGATCTGGTCGATCTCAAAAAGGAAAAAGAACGTCTTGAAAAGGAGAAAGAACGTCTTGAAAAAGAGCTTGCGCGCTCCCGCGGTATGCTCTCCAATCAAAAGTTTCTGAGCAAGGCGCCGGAGGCGAAAGTACAGGCGGAAAAGGAGAAACTTGCCGGTTATGAACAGATGATGGCGCAGGTTGAGGAACGCCTTGCGCAGATGGGACAGAAAAAAGCCTGAAAGCACCCAGGCTCACGCGCATCAGAAGAAAAAAGTATCATTTCATTACAAGATTTACTTGAAAAAGTACCAATGGACTAGTATTATATAATGTAGAGAAGCTATGAGGTTGATACAGAAAGTATATAATAGGGAGTTGTGTAAAAATGACAACACTGATAAATGAGAAGCTTTTGGTGCGCGTCAGCTATGACGAGATGGAAGCCTATATCATGCTTCCGACACCGGAGGAGGGAGAAGCAGATTATACTGTTTCCGATCTGATGGGAGCGCTGCGGGAGAAGGGGGTCAGCACCGGCATCGATCAGAAGCGGTTGTCCGACATTATTGTGGCGAGGAGATACGATCAGGAGCTTCTCGTCGCGAGGGGGAAGCGGCCGGAAGACGGTGTGGACGGATATTATGATTACAATTTCAATACAAAACTGGACAAAAAGCCCAAGGTTCTTCCGGACGGTTCGGTGGATTACTGGTCGGTCAATTCCATTGAGTCGGTCGTCGCCGGGCAGGTCATTGCGATTTACCATCCGGCCATCGAGGGAAAAGACGGCATCACGGTAAAGGGAAAGCCGATTCTCGCGAAAAGGGGCAGAGAGCAGCTCCCGATCAAGGGAAAAGGCTTTGAGCGCATGAACGACAATCTGACCTATACGGCTTCGATTGACGGGAAGATCGAAAAGCAGAACGACCGGATTGTGATCCTGCCGGTACATGAGATTTTTGGAAATGCAGATCTCGCCGGAGGGAATATTAATTTCCGCGGGGATGTCATCGTCCACGGCAATGTGGAGAGCGGCGTCTGCATCAAGGCTACGGGGACGATTACCATTGACGGTGTCGCTGAGGCATGTGAACTGGAGGCGGCAAAGGACATTATATTAAGAAGCGGTATGCTCGGCGGAAATAAGGGTCTCGTCAAGACAAAAGGAAATATCACGGCCAAGTTCTTTGAGTTTACCAAAATTGAGTGCGAGGGAGATATCCAGGCTGACGTGTTGATGGACTGTACGGTATATTGCCAGGGGAATGTCATTATGGACGGAGCGCGTGGCAGTATTATCGGCGGCGTGGTTTCTGCGGTGCGCGGAATTGAGGTTTCGTCGCTCGGCAATGACGCGGAGAAGAAAACAGAAGTATATGTGGGAGCGGGCGTGGATGTGTACAGCAGGCTCAGGGTACTGGAGAAGAAGATCGAGGCGACCAGAGAAAATCTGGAGAAGATTGAGAATGGTCTTCATCAGTTTGAGCTTCTTGAGAAGGAACGCGGAGTCAGCTATGCGAAAGACGCGCGCAGAATGTCGCTGCTCAGAATAAAGATAAGGGATACGGCGACGCTTGCAAACGACGAGGCGGAATCCAGAAAGCTCAAGGCGCTCTCCGACGCCTCGCGGGGCGCATGTGTTTCTGTACTCAAAGATGTGTTTCCCGGCGTGATCGTCAGCATAGACGATATGAAATTTACGCTGAAAAACAAAGGAAGATCCGTTGAGTTTTACAAAATGCCGGATAAAATTAACACACGGCCCTGCTACAGGGATGTCGATTAGGCTTCTAATTTGCGATAATACGGATATTTCTTCAAAAAAAGAAAAACTTAAAAGAAATTTACTTGATTATTGGCATCACTATATTATAATGTAACAAGGCGATAATATAGTGATGTTTTTTATTTCATGTGAATCTCGTGTTTTTGTTTTTTCACTGGTCATATGAGAGGGCACGGGAGCGGCAGAGACGGATGCACAGAGCACGCGCAGAGGACCGGCGCCGCACGGAGTCCGCGGTGGAGCGGCATTGCTGCGACGCAGGGGGATATCGGATCCTGGAAAGCGCTGCTTTTCCGTAAAAGTCAGGATATGGAGGATTTTATGATAAATTTTGAGGAAGAATTAAAGAATTTTAAACCGAGTCTGGAGGTAGAGGAGGCGGAGCAGGCGATTTACAGTCATGAGCTGGCCGATATGACTGACATTCTGCAGGAAATGGTGCAGGAACTGAAACAGAACGGATAGGGGGACAGGAATGGAGTGTTACAACTGCGGCGCAAAGCTTGGCAGGTCAGACGTCTGCCCTAATTGCGAGACAAACGTAAGGATATATAAGAAAATTATTATGACATCCAACGCATATTACAACGAAGCGCTGGAAAAGGCCGGAGTGCGCGATCTCTCGGGCGCCATAGACAATTTAAAGATCAGTCTTAAATTCTACAAACTGAATATCAATGCGAGGAATCTTCTGGGACTGCTCTATTTTGAGATGGGAGAAGTAGTGGAAGCGCTGACCGAGTGGGTGATCAGCAAAAATTACAAACCGAAAGACAACGATGCGAGCCGTTACCTGGATGAGATTCAGACCAACCGTTCACGGCTGGATGCGATCAATCAGACAATTAAAAAATATAACCAGGCGCTGGTCTACTGCAGACAGGACAGCAGGGATCTGGCGATAATCCAGCTTCGGAAAGTGCTGTCGATGAACCCGAATTTTGTACGTGCCTATCAGCTCCTGGCGCTTCTGCACATACAGGACCGGAAGTTTGAGCCGGCGCGCAAGGCGTTGCGGAGCGCGGAGAAGATCGATGCGAACAACACGGTGACAAGGCGCTATCTTATGGAGGCAGACGCGGAGCTGGGAAACAGCTCCCAGAGCAAAAAGAAAAAGGCGGACGAGCAGATTTCTTACCGGAGCGGCAACGAGACGATCATACAGCCGCGCTATTTAAAGGATACTTCTGCTATCGGAACGATCGTCAATATGGTGATCGGAATTGCCATCGGCGCGGCGATCACCGGATTTCTGATCGTGCCGGGGGTAAAGCGACAGATGTTAAACGAGGCAAAGGACGAGGTCATTGAGGCCAACAACACGATTTCTTCCAAGAACCAGACGATCAGCACGCTTGAGGCGCAGATAGATGAGCTCATGTCTCAGATGGACGCGGCGAAGGGAGAGGAGGAGAATACCGTCAGCCGGATCAGCAGCTATGAGCAGCTGATTGTTGCATTTTCTGCCTATGTGGGTGAGGATATTGCCGCGGCCGGGGATGCGCTTGCAAATGTGAATCTTGAATATCTAAACGATGAGTCGAAGAACGTTTACAATACCATCAATGCCCAGGTGAATGCGGATTATATCAAAACGCTGTATGAGACGGGATATAGTGCTTATTCGGCGCAGAATTTTGCGGAGGCGGCGACGAACCTTCAAAAGGTTGTGGATATGGATGAAAATTACGAGGACGGTTACGCAATTTATTATCTGGCACAATCCTACCGCAAGAGTGACAATCTGGAATCGGCCAAAATATATTATCAGAAGATCATAGAGCTGTATCCGGGAACAGAGCGGGCGAGAACGGCCCAGAATTATGTGGATGCAGAGCAATAGGAAAGATAAGGTTACAAAAGACGTTGAAAAAGCGCAGGTGCACTTTGGAAGACGTCTTTTTTATTTCATAAGGAAAGATATCGCCGCCATGAAATGTTAAAGTATCTGGCGTTTTAATGATCGCAAGGAGCGTTACATGCCGCACGGCAGACGCTCCGGAATGGAGAATATTATGGAAAAATATTGTGAGTTGAAGGACGGATATCTGCTTGTGCATGTGCCCAGAGAACTGGATCACCATCGCGCGGGGGGACTTCGAATGGAGGCGGACCTTCTGATTGATGCTTATCAGGTCAGAAAGGTGGTGTTTGATTTTTCGGGAACCGAATTTATGGACAGTTCCGGTATCGGTGTGATTATCGGAAGAAGCAGGAATATGGGCTATTGCGGCGGGGAAGTGATGGCACGGAACCTAAACGAGCGCATCCGGAAGATATTTATGGTGTCGGGGCTGCATAAAATCGTGAAAACCGAGGGCGGCATGGCCGGAAATACAAATAGAATGGAGAAAAATCATGCAGAGTAAAAATGAGATGAGGATGTGGTTTGACGCGCGTTCTGTCAACGAGGGATTTGCACGGGTGGCGGTGGCCTCTTTTGTCGCGGAGATGAATCCGACGCTGGATGAGATCTCCGATATCAAGACGGCTGTTTCCGAAGCTGTGACAAATGCAATTATTCATGGGTACGAGCGGCCGGAGGATAAGGTTTTACTGTCCTGTGTGATCGAAGGAGACACGGTGGAGATCGTGGTGGAGGATACCGGGAGAGGGATACCGGACATTGAAAAGGCGATGGAACCATTTTATACGACAAAGCCGGAACTGGAACGGTCCGGGATGGGTTTTTCGTTTATGGAGGCGTTTATGGATGATGTGCAGGTATCTTCTGCTGTCGGAAAGGGGACAAGCGTGCGGATGCGGAAAAAAATCGGTGTGCAGGAAGGTTGAATACATAAAATGAGTCATTTGGCTGAGCTGATGGAACGGGCACACGCGGGGGATAAAGAGGCCAGGGACCGGCTTGTGGCTGAGAACCTTGGTCTGGTACACGCCGTTGCGCGGCGGTTTCAGGATCGCAGGCATGACAGGGAAGAGATTTTTCAGATTGGCTGTATCGGGCTGATGAAGGCTATCGATAAATTTGATCTGTCGCTTCATCTCGCGTTTTCCACATATGCAGTCCCGATGATCATGGGAGAGATACGGCGCTTTCTGAGGGATGACGGTATGGTAAAGGTGAGCCGTACATTGAAGGAGAACGCGTACAAGGTGGGACGGGCGCGGCAATTGCTCGCCGGAAGACTTGGAAGAGAGCCGGGGATTGCCGAGCTGGCGGAAGAGACGAAGCTTCTGCCGGAAGAGATCGTCATGGCGACAGAAGCTGCGCGGGATGTGGAGTCGATTTACCAGCCGGTATATGAGAAGGATGGGGACGAACTGTTTCTGATCGACCAGCTTGCCGGGGAAGACAAAGGATTCGGGCGGGAAGAGCCGGAAAAAGAAGCGGTATTAAACCGGATTGTGATCGGACAGCTTTTAAAAACGCTCACAGAACAGGAAAACAAGCTGATTCAGTTCCGGTATTTTGAGAATAAAACCCAGAGTGAGACGGCACGGATACTGGGAATGACACAGGTACAGGTCAGCCGTGCGGAAAAGAAAATTTTGCTGAGATTGCGTGAAAAGATGCGCTGAATGCTTGAATCGGCTGCCAAAACGTGGTACATTTTTACTATAGACGATTGTATCCAAAAGGGCAGGAGCGTCTCGGGTCTGTGTCTGCGGCTGCATCCACAGACTTGAAATATGCGATAGTGCAGCACGGAAATGAGGTAATTTATGAACAAAAGAGCGGTTTCCGATCTGGAACGGAACAACAAAGTGGCGCTGATCTGTCACGCGACTGAGGCAGTGATTATCGCGGGCACATTTCTCACAGAGGCGGCTGTGGGAAGCCGGACGGTATGGTACGGACTGATTGTCGCTGTTCTCGCACTGGTTCCGGTGGCGGCAGAACTTTTTTTCTGGTTCCGCGACCACGAAACAAAAATGATCAAGCACCTGGCAGCGCAGGGTTTTGCCGTCATGTATACATTTATCCTTTTTACGACGACGAACAGCATGACGTTTCTGTATGTGATACCGATGCTGGTGATGATCACGATTTTTAACGATCCGGCATATTCGGTAAAAATCAACATCGGGACTACATTGGAGAGTTTTATTGTGGTCATCGGAGGTGCCATGACAGGAAAGTTCGGATTCCGCGATATGGGTTCGGGGCTTTTGCAGCTTCTTGTTATGGTGCTTGTGGGGGTCTATTCTTATCTGGCGTCCAAAACGATGAACGACAACAACGGGCAGAAGCTTGAGACGATCCGCAGGGCGCAGAGCGAGACGGAGACATTGCTTGACGATGTGTCCGGAACTTCGCGGAAGATGCAGGAAGGGATCAATGATATCTACGAAAAAGTGGAACAGCTGAAGGCGGAATCCAGGACGACGCGTGGGGCGATGGAAGAAGTGGCTTCTGGTGCGAACGATACGGCGGAAGCAGTGCAGCTTCAGCTGCGGCAGACGGAGGCCATCGTTGAGAACGTTGAGCGTGTCGGAGGAGCTGCGGCAGAGATCACGAACCGGATGCAGCAGACGCTTGCCGTACTCTCTGCGGGAAAGCGGGACGTGGAAGAGCTGGTGCGTGAGGTGGAGATTTCGGTCAGGGACAGCGAAAATGTTGCAGGACAGTTAAAAACATTGGATGAGTACATTGACGAGATGAATTCCATTGTGGAGATTATCGGCAACATTACGGCGCAGACGAGTCTGCTTGCGCTGAATGCGAGCATTGAAGCGGCGAGAGCGGGAGAGGCCGGCCGGGGGTTTGCGGTGGTGGCGACGGAGATTTCCACGATGGCGTCGCAGACAAAGGAAGCGACGGCGCATATCACGGAGCTTATCGGAAACGTTTCGGGGGCGATCAGCAGCGTTGTGGCAGTGATTCGCGGGATGATTGAGGGGATTAATATGGAAAAAACTTCTACCCGGAATACGGCGGAGAGCTTTGCGGCGATCGAACAGCACACGTTTGCAATCCGCGACAATGTGGCGCGGCTGATGGCCGATGTGGAAGTTCTGGAATATGCAAATCAGGAAATTACGAAATCCATTCACACAATTTCGGCAGTGTCGGAGGAGGTTTCTGCGCATGCGAACGAGACGCTTGCGGCGGAGGAGCGGAATATGGAAAATCTGATACAGATTGCATCAAAATCGGGGAAGATGATGGAATTGACAAAGCATTGAATAAAAAGCGGATGTTTCATGCCTGTTTTTGTCTGTTTCATGACAGAAACATAAAGAAGGCGGGACTTTTTGCCGATAAAAGAGTATAAGAGAACGCATGTATGGCATTGCATTTTGTGTCAGGAAGATGAAAGATGGGCTGGATGTCCAGGACGTATGGGAGGAATGAAAGATGGGAATTTCGGTACAGGCCGGATGGCTGAACAGTTTAAGAGCGGCGAACAGCCAGGCAATGGAACAGAACAGGACGGGGCGTGCGACTGAAAGCATTGACGGCGGCAATCTGAATCTGTCTGCAGATCCGATTGCGCTGCGCAGGAAACAGGCGCAGGCACAGGCATGGAATGTTGTAAAAAATGCATGGGATAACGATAAGGATATCGACGGTCAGATCCGGAACCGGAAAGAGCATTATTCACAGATGGAGAAGCTTCGGGATGAGGCTTACGACGCGCTCACAGATGTGGGTAATGACAAAGAGGCACTGAGAGAGTTTTACGATGTGGACAAAGACGGACAGGAGCAGAAAGATCTGGAGCTTCTGGAACGCGAAAAGGAGATGTACGCCGGTCTTGGCGGTGATTTCAGCGAGGAAGAGTGGGAGCGGCTCGCAGAGCTTCATTCCGGGACGCTGACAGAATATCAGCAGCGTGCGCTTGATATGCATGACCGCGCCGTCAACTTTAAAAAGCAGAGGCGGGACGCTGAAAATGAGATGAAAGCAGATACGGCGATGGTCCGCGGTATTGAAGAGGAAAGACGCAAACACAATCCGATGCTGGAGGCACAGCAGGCAGCGGATGAGATTATGGATGGGGCGAACGACGAGATCGAGGGAATGCTTGTGCAGGAGGCAGTGGATCATATCGACGAAGTGACTGAGGAGGCGGAAGAGAAAGCCGAGGAGGCGACGGAAGAAAAAGAAGAGCGCGAAGAGCAGATGGATGAGATTGCGCTTAAGCGTGCGATTCAGAAGGCGATGGCTGAGGGTACGAAAGAAGCGGTGGAGGAAGTCAGGGCGGCGCAGCGCAAAAATGAAGCGCCCGATATGGATACGAGCGAGCTGACCGATATTGTGAAGGGCGACAGCCAGGCGGAGGACGTCGGCCAGAGCCTTGAAGAGATAAAAAACAGTATGAAACTGGTTGAAGCAGACCTGAAGGGGATAAAGGTAGACGAGGGAGTCTGAGTGTGGCGCGCTCTGGGGCGGGCTGCCAGTTTATTCCGCCGGTGCCATCCAATGCCGTCGTCGACGGCATTGGATGGCATAAAAAAAACTTGTGGAATCATGCAGATATGATATAATAGGGAAGTATTATTGTTTACCTTGTAGAATATTGTATGATGAGAGGGATACGGAAGTGAAAAAAAGATTGACAGCTTTGCTGGCGCTTGCGGTAATGACGATATCTTTGACTGCATGCGGCGGCAACGACAAAGAGACGGTGGAAAATATTCCGGCAACGGAGGAAATCAAGGTGACGGAAGAGCCGGCGCAGGTACCGGAGCCTGAGACGGAGGACGATGTGATTCCGGAAGGAATGTACCGGAGCGAGCTTACCAATGAACTGCTCGATGAGAGCCTGAAGAATCAGAGGCCGATTGCGGCAATGGTTGACAACGAGTCCATAGCGCTTCCGCATTACGGAATGTCCCAGGCGGATATCGTGTACGAGATGATGAACAGTACGCTCAACGGACGTATCACGCGTTTTATGGTCCTTGTCAAAGACTGGGAGAAGATCGAACAGCTTGGCAGTATCCGCAGCGTGCGCCCGACGAATATTATTCTGGCATCCGAGTGGAATGCGCTCATCTGCCATGACGGCGGACCATTCTACATAGATCAGTATATGGTGGAACCGTATATTGACAACTTCAGCGGATCGTTTTCGCGCGTGGACAATGGAAAGTCAAGAGAATACACAGAGTATATCTTAAAAGGAGATGTGGAGCAGAATCTGGAACGGACCGGTGTGTCGAGAGAGTACACAGAGTATTATCAGGGGCCGCATTACCAGTTTGCCACGGAAAAGAATCCGGTGGATCTCACTGGAAAGGACGGTGTCATCGACGCGTCGCTGGTAGATCTGCCGTACCCGCACAATGGTTCTTTTCTTGAGTATAATGCAGAAGATCAGCTTTATTACTATTCAGAATATGGAAAACCGCATCTGGATCCCGGTAATGACAATGCGCAGCTGCGATTTAAAAATCTGCTGATACAAAGGTGTGAGTTTAGTCAGTATGACGAGCATGGATATATGATTTTCTACTGCATTACGCAGGGAGAAGCATACTATATTACGAACGGAAAAGCGGAGAAGGTTACCTGGAAGAAAGAATCCATGGATTCCCCGACACGCTATTATGATGCTTCCGGCAATGAGATTACACTGAACACCGGAAAGACATATGTTGGCATTGTTCCGGTTGACGATTGGGACGATCTGGTGATTGAATAAGATTCTGCCGCATGGACGTAGTTCCATGCGGCAGAATCTTTTCTTGTGCACGGCGGAAAAATATGGTAGAATTTAATAAATTTTGTTGAAAATGGAATACTAGATTTTATATCGTTGTGTGATCAGCAGAAAGGGGGCAGATATGAAAACATATCTGGTGACAGGGGGAGCCGGTTTTATCGGATCCAATTTTATTCATTATATGTTTCGCAAATATGGGGATACAATCCGTGTGATCAATCTGGATGTACTGACCTATGCGGGTAATCTCGAAAACTTAAAGGAGGTTGAGGGAAGGGATAACTACACCTTTGTAAAAGCGGATATCACGGACAGAGAAGCGGTCAGCCGTGTTTTTGCAGAAAATGATATCGATCTGGTTGTGCATTTTGCGGCGGAGAGCCATGTGGACCGCAGTATCCGCAATCCGGAAGTGTTTGTCAGAACGAATGTGCTTGGAACGGCGGTAATGTTAAACTGTGCGCGGGCCGCATGGGAGAAGGAGGACGGAACTTATCCGGAGGGAAAGAAATTTCTGCACGTGTCCACGGATGAGGTGTACGGTTCACTGGAGGAAGATGGCACGTTTTTTTATGAGACGACGCCGTATGCGCCGCACAGTCCTTATTCGGCCAGCAAAGCATCCTCAGATCTTCTGGTAAAATCATATATTGATACCTATAAATTTCCGGCCAATATTACGAACTGTTCCAATAATTACGGACCATATCAGTTTCCGGAAAAGCTGATTCCGCTGATTATCAACAATGCGTTGCAGGGGAAAAAGCTTCCGGTTTACGGTGACGGAAAAAATGTAAGGGACTGGCTGTACGTGGACGATCATGCAAAAGGGATTGATATGGTGCTTAAGAAAGGGCGTCCCGGAGAGACGTACAACATCGGAGGGCACAATGAAAAGCAGAATATTGAGATTGTTAATATTATTCTTGAAACCTTACAGGAGATGCTTCCGGCCGGTGACCCGAGAAGAAGCTATGTGAGTAAGGATCTGATTACCTACGTGGAAGACCGCAAGGGGCATGACAGACGTTATGCGATTGCGCCGGACAAGATCAGGACCGAGATCGGCTGGGAGCCGGAGACGATGTTTGCGGACGGAATACGTAAGACGATCGCGTGGTTTTTTGAGCACGAAGAGTGGATGAAGCATGTGACAAGCGGGGCTTATCAGAAATATTATGATGAGATGTATACAGACCGGAGCTGATTGTCCGGGCAGAAAGGAATAAGCAATGAAGGGAATTATATTGGCAGGAGGGGCCGGAACGAGACTTTACCCGCTGACAAAGGCGATCAGCAAGCAGATTATGCCGATTTATGATAAGCCGATGATTTATTATCCGCTGTCTACGCTGATGCTTGCGGGAATCAGGGAGGTACTGATTATTTCGACGCCGCGGGATCTGCCTGTATTTGAAGAACTGTTCGGAGACGGCGGCCAGCTGGGAATGCGTTTTTCTTATGCCGTACAGGAAGAGCCGCGCGGGCTTGCCGACGCGTTTATCATCGGGGCGGGGTTTATCGGAAATGATGCAGTTGCCCTTGTGCTGGGAGATAATATTTTTTACGGACAGAGCTTTTCGAGAGTGTTACGGAGCGCTGCGGAGCGTGTGCAGTCGAGGGAGGGCGCAGTGATTTTTGGCTATTACGTCAGAGATCCGAGAGAGTATGGCGTTGTGGAATTTGACGAAAACGGAAAGGCGCTCTCGATTGAGGAGAAGCCCGAACATCCGCGCTCCAATTATGCAGTGCCGGGCCTGTATTTTTATGACAATAATGTCGTGGAGATTGCCCGGAATGTAAAACCGTCGGCGCGGGGAGAGATAGAAATCACGTCCGTCAACAATGCGTATTTAAACCATGGCACACTGCAGGTCGAGACGCTGGGGCGTGGTTTTGCCTGGCTGGATACCGGAAATCATGACATGCTGCTGGCGGCGGCGGATTTCGTATCCACATTTCAGAAAAGGCAGGGACTGTACATCTCCTGTATCGAGGAGATTGCTTATAAGAGAGGGTTTATTGACAGAGAGCAGCTTATGCGGCTGGCACAGCCGCTCTTAAAGACGGATTATGGAAAGTATCTGGTTGAGGTTGCGGAAGGACTTTGACAGGAAGACTGCCCAAAAGGAGAAAAAAGATGGGAAAGATAAAGGTGACAGAGAACTGCGGGGGGATTTCGGGACTTCATGTCATTGAGCCGGCAGTGTTTGGTGATGCGCGCGGTTATTTTATGGAGACGTATAATTACAATGAGTTTGCAGAGGCGGGGATTGACTGCAGATTTGTGCAGGATAATCAGTCGTCATCTGTAAAGGGGGTGCTGCGCGGCCTTCATTTTCAGATTCAGTATCCGCAGGATAAGCTGGTGCGTGTCATTAAAGGGGAAGTATTTGACGTGGCGGTCGATCTGCGGGAGGGATCGGATACGTTTGGAAAGTGGTTTGGCATTGTTTTATCGGCTGAGAATAAAAAGCAGCTTTTTGTACCGAAGAATTTTGCACATGGTTTTATTGTTCTCTCTGAGGAGGCGGAGTTCTGCTATAAGGTAACGGATTTTTATCACCCCAACGATGAAGGCGGGATTTTCTGGCGTGACGCGGAGATTGGGGTGTCCTGGCCGATGCCGGAGGGCATGACGGAGGAAGATCTGGTTTTGTCTGACAAAGATAAGGCTTTAAAAAGCTTTGCCGAATATAAGGCGGAGCGTGGTCTGGGCTGCCCGGGAGAAAATGAATGACAGAAAGAAAAAGGGACACGTCGCTTTTCGGAAGCCTTGTTTCAAACCGGATTCTGATCTGGAATCTGGCAAAAAATGATATCAAAAAAAAGTTTGCGGGTTCTTATTTCGGGATCGCATGGGCGTTTGTGCAGCCTGTCATTACGGTCCTCCTGTACTGGTTTGTGTTTGAAGTCGGTCTGAACTCAAAGGTTTCGGATCTGCGGACCGGGATCAAAGTGCCTTTTGTTCTGTGGCTGATGGCGGGGCTGGTGCCGTGGTTTTATTTTCAGGAGGCGGTGAACGGAGGCACGGGTGTTTTAGTTGAGTACAGTTACCTGGTCAAAAAGGTTGTGTTTCAGATCGATATGCTTCCGGTTGTGAAAATGATCTCCTCGTTGTTCACACATGTTTTTTTTGTGTCGTTCGCACTCGTCGTTTTTGCGTGTATGGGTTATTATCCGGATGTCTATACACTTCAGATCGTTTACTATTCGATGTGCATGATTTTGTTTACCACGGGAGTGGTCTATGCGACGGGGGCAGTCACTGTTTTTTTCAGAGACATGAAAGAAGTGGTCACAATCATTTTACAGATTGGAATCTGGATTACGCCGATTATGTGGAACTTTGAAGATATGAAAATGATACCGGGATGGGCGGCTGCGATTTTACGGCTCAATCCGATGTATTATGTCGTCTCGGGCTACCGGGATGCGCTGATTCACAAGATTGGTTTCTGGGAGCGTCCGGGGCTGACGGCATTTTTCTGGCTGATGACCGTTCTGATGTATCTGCTCGGAACAGGGGTGTTTAAGCGGCTGAGACCGCATTTTGCGGATGTACTGTGACGGAGGGCAGAAGGAGAGGAAATCGGATGGATAAGACGGCAATCAGAGTGGATGATGTCTGTAAGGTTTATAAGCTTTATAACCGCCCTGCGGAGCGGCTGTTTGACGCGCTCGGATTTGCAAAAAAGGGGCGGTTTAAGGAGCACATGGCATTAAATCATGTCTCGTTTGAGGTCAAAAAGGGGGAAACGGTCGGTATTATCGGGACGAACGGTTCTGGAAAATCGACGATTTTAAAGATTATCACCGGCGTGCTCCATCCGACCAGCGGCAATGTCAGGATAGAGGGCAGAGTTTCGGCGCTGCTGGAGCTGGGCGCCGGGTTTAATATGGAATACACGGGCATTGAAAATGTCTACTTAAACGGCATGATGATGGGGTTTACACGCGAAGAGATGGATGCGCGGATGGAGGATATCTTAAGTTTTGCGGATATCGGGGAGTTTGTAAATCAGCCCTGCAAGACGTATTCGAGCGGTATGTTTGTGCGGCTCGCCTTTGCCGTATCAATCAATATCGATCCCGAAATATTAATCGTGGATGAGGCTTTGTCGGTGGGCGATGTCTTTTTCCAGGCGAAGTGTTATAAAAAGTTTGAGGATTTTAAGGTGCAGGGAAAGACGATTGTTTTTGTCAGCCATGATATCAGCAGTGTCGCCAGATATTGTGACCGCGTGATTCTCTTAAACCAGGGAGTCAGGCTTGCCGACGGGAAACCGAAAGAGACGATCAATCTCTATAAAAAAGTGCTTTTAAACCAGTCGCAGAATATTGAGAGCGGTCAGGTCCTTTCTGGTGCAAAGCAGGCGGACGGTGTTCTCTGGAAATCAAATTATCAGCTGAATCCCGATGTGAACGAATATGGAACCGGAGAGGCGGAGATTATTGATTTTGCGGTGATTGATGAATATGGAACTTATACGAACTGTATCCAGAAAGGCACATCGTTTCAGATCCGGTCCAAAGTCTTATTTCAGTCTGAGATTAAAGACCCCATTTTCACATACACATTTAAAACGGTGCAGGGGACGGCGGTGACCGGAACGAATACGATGTACGAGCGGGCCGGAATCGGGCTTGCGAAGAGCGGGGAGATTTATGTCGCCACGTTCCGGCAGAACATGGATCTGCAGGGGGGCGAGTATCTGCTTTCGCTCAGCTGTACCGGTTATGTAGGAGGCGAATTCAGAGCGTATCACCGGCTGTACGATGTGATGGGAGTAACTGTGATTTCGGATAAAAATACGGTCGGTTTTTTTGATATGAATTCCGAGACGACTGTGGAGCGGGCAGAGGCATAGAGGAGGAAGTCCGGATGCAGGAGAGACTGAGCGATCTGTATGAAATTGTAAAACAAAACAAAGAGGGAGCGTTCGATTCGGTGATCGAGGAGAGGGCTTCGTTTTCCTGTCTCTATCATCTCTCAGAGATTCGCGCAAATCTCGTCAGTTTCCTGCCGATCGGCCGCGAAATGTGTATATTGGAACGAAATGCCGGGTGCGGTGCGCTGACCAGGCATCTGCTTGGGCTTGCGGGCCGTGTTGTCAGTGTGGCTGACAGTGAAGAGTGTGCCGCAATCATTAAGGAGCGCTGCCGGGATGCTGGGGAGCGGCTTACGGTCTGTGTCAGAAGCATACCGGAGGACATATCGTTTGACCTGATTCTGCTCGTCGGGGACGTCTGGCGTTATGCAAAAGAGTTTTCGGCGTGGCGGTGTCTCTTAAAAACGGGAGGGAAGCTGATCATTGCAGATGCAAACCGTCTGGGGCTTCAATATCTGGCGGGCTGCCAGGAGGAATACCGGGGCGGTTATTTTGCCGGGGTGGAAGGGTATCCCGGGGACGACGCCGCATCTTCCCGGCCGTCCGCAGAGCAGGGAAGGTGTTATACCAGGGGGGAATATATCGCAATGTTAAGAGATGCGGGGTATGATAAACCGGAGGTTTATTATCCGTATCCGGATTTTGCGTTTCCTTCTGTCATATTTTCCGACCGCCGTCTTCCCGAAAGGGGGGAATTGTCCGATAACCGCAGAAATTTTAAAAGAGACCGGATACAGCTTTTTGACGAGCGGAGGGTTTATGACACGCTGCTGGCGGAGGGGCTCTTCGAATGGTTTTCCAATGCATTTCTGATGGCGGCGGGAATAGAGGGAGAAGAAAACAGTTCTCCCCGGGAACGCACGATCTATGTAAAATATTCGAACGAGCGTGCCGCGCAGTTTCGGATCCGCACGGATATCGTGGAGGAAACGTCGGGGCGGCGGTATGTCTGTAAATATGCGCTGGCGAAAGAGGGAGAGCAGCATATCCGGCGGATACGAACGAGATACGGGCAGCTTGGCGAGGCGTATGAGGAGGGTGGATTTACTTTTTGCAGATGCGCCGGGCCTGGGGAAGCGTTTATGCCGGATGAATCGTCCGGGGAATGCGCCGGGAAGCGTTCTGACATAAAAAGAGGCAGTGTGGCATTTGCCTATGTGGAGGGCGAGACACTGCAGGAAAGGATGGAACGGGCGGTGGGAACGGGAGACAATGCCGCGGTAAAAGGGCTGATCTGCGAGTATATCAGACGTGTCAGGACTTATGGCGGGAACGTGCCGTTTGCAGCTACGCCTGCGTTTGTGGAAGTGTTTGGAGACGTGCTGCCGGAGCCTGGAATACCCTGTGCCGTCGTCAGTGATATCGATCTTATTTTTTCGAATATCATGGTGGGACCGCAGGTGCCGGGTGGCCCCGCGGCCTGGGAAGAACAGGCTGTCTGGACGGTGATTGATTATGAGTGGACGTTTGATTTTCCGGTTCCGAAAGATTTTATTGTCTATCGCGCGCTTTATTTTGCGTATTACCAGATTTTAAATGATACGGATTTCACGCTTCAGGCTTTGTACGAGATGGCGGGGCTGACAGAAGAGCAGACGGAAGTGTTCGGCCGGATGGAAGCGCATTTTCAGGCGTATCTTGGAAAAGGCGCTCTTCCGGTGCGCAATATGCAACGGCTGCTCGGGACAAAAATAGTTGTACCGCAGGAGCTGGGAAGGACGGATGCTTCTTCTGTGGCGTCTTTAGAAACAGCCGGGGAGTCTGCGTGGATAAAGGTGCGCAGGATCGAGTATCATATAGACAGGCAGGAATTTCAGGATGGCAGTATGATCTGCTGCGGCTGGGCGTTTGCCAGCACAAAAGACGGGAGATATCTCCCGGTGGATATCAGGGTGACGGACGGCACAGGAGCGGTGCTCCCGGCCGAAATTCACCGCCTTAGGAGACCGGATGTGGCGCAGGCACTTAAAATACACAGGGTTTCCACGCCCCTGTGGGGATTTGACTGTGTCTGGCTGGCCGCGCCCGAAGCAGATTTTACGATCTGCTTTTCGCTGGGAAACGGCAGGGCGTCATACCGGTCGGGGGCAAAGAAGCGGGCCGGAAGGTCCGGCATTTTGCGCAGAGGATAAGGAAGGGTCTGATATGTACCAAACGAGAGAAAGAATACAGGACGTAATTTTATTAGTGGCTGATCTGGCGTGCTTTATCCTGAGCTATCTGGGCGGCGGGTATCTGTGGCTGGTGGGATTCCGGAACGTATCGGTGCAGAATATGAAGCTTGAGCTGATGGACAGTTTTGGCATTGTGCTGGTGGCGTATATGCTGGTGATGCTGTTTTCCAATATTGAGGACCGGTTTATCCGCAGGAGTATCTATCAGGATTTCTGGGCGGCTGTGAAGGCAGGCGTGATCCTGGTATTTATCACGGCGCTGACAATTTTTTTGCAGCACAATAACGCGGAGGCTTCCCGCGGCGCGTATTTCTGTATCGCAGGGATCAATCTGGTGCTTTATTTTGTGACACACGTCATATTGAAATATTATCTGCTCAAGGTTTACCGCAATAAGCGTGGAACGAACCAGGTCTATCTGGTGACGACATCGGACAGGGTCGCGCATATTATGGCCGAGGCAGATAATTCCAGAGACTGGGCGCACCGCCTGGCAAGCATTGCGATTATTGACGACAACCAGGTGGGTACCTGGTACGAGGGTGTCCCGGTAGTCGCGACCTACGACAATATGTTCCAGTATGCAAAGGAACAGGTGGTGGACGAGGTTTTTATCAATGTGCCATATGATACCGGGGAAGCGCTCTCGAAGGTGGTCAATACGTTTGGCGATATGGGGGCGACGGTTCATGTCAGTATCGAGCTTTTGAATCGTTTTGACGATTACCACAAAAGTTTTAATATGATGGGAAATCTTCCGGTCGTGACTTTTACAAATCAGCATTATGACTGGAAAATGGTGCTGGTAAAGCGGCTGATGGATATTGTCGGGGCGCTGGCAGGGCTTGCCATCACAGCGGTTGTGACGGTGTTTTTGGCCCCGCCGCTTCTGATTGAGTCGCCCGGACCTCTGTTTTTTGCGCAGCAGCGCGTCGGCAAAAACGGCCGTTTCTTTAAAATTTATAAGTTTCGCTCCATGTACCGGGACGCGGAGGCGCGTAAGAAGGAGCTGGAAAGCCAGAATGAGATGAACGGCTTTATGTTTAAGATGAAGGACGATCCGCGTATCACGAAAGTCGGAAAGTTTATCCGCAAAACCAGTATCGATGAGCTGCCGCAGTTTTACAATGTGCTGAAGGGAGACATGAGCCTGGTCGGAACGAGGCCGCCGACCGTGGATGAGTTCCGTCAGTACGAGTCTCACCAGAAAAGACGCTTAAGTGCCAGGCCGGGGATCACCGGACTCTGGCAGGTGAGCGGGAGGAACAATATCAAGGACTTTGAGGATGTCGTGCGGCTGGATGTACAGTATATTGACAACTGGAGCGTCGGCCTGGATATCAAGATCCTTTTAAAGACAATCCGCGTGGTGTTTGAAAAGGGCGGCGAGTGAGTGCACAAAAAGGCGCAGACGGCGTGGGATGGAGGTAACCATGGATAAGGAATACAGGACGGACAGGGAGTACAGTCCATCGGAGATCTTCCGGTTTAATCTTAAAATGTGGTGGCTTGCAGGGCTTCTGGGCCTTGTCTGCGCGGCGGTGCTGGGGGGATACAAGTATGTATCCCTTGAGCCATATCTGGAAGAGCATCTTTACGTGGAGCAGACACAGATACAGGCGGCCCTGTTTCTGAGCAACTACAGTGAGGGAAGCGCCGGGGAACGCGCCAACAATATTATGCGGATGGCAAAGAGCAACCGGGCGTATCAGGCTTTCTGCCGGAACACAGGTTATGTGCTCACCCTGGAGGAATACCAGGATATATTTCAGATGGAGCAGACGGAGGCGTCTGATGTTGTGTCGCTTTCTGTGGTTTATCCCGCTGCCTGTGAGACATTCGGACTTGAGGGGGAAGAGGAGGCGCTTGTCTTTGCCGGGAGTCTGATTGCAGTCATTCAGGAAGTGGCGGAAGAAATGATAAAGGAGCCGTGTGTCGGTATTCTGGACGAGCCGTATGCGGTGAGTCACCGGGTGAAACTGCAGGGGTATTCTCTCAGCCGGGCCGAATATATGAACGGCATACTTAAAGCGTCGACGGCGGGATTTTTTCTGGGCGTCCTTGTGGAAGTGGTGTTGTATAGTTTCTGTCTGATACTTTCCCGTCGGCCGGTGAATGCGGATGAAGTCAGAACGTGTCTGGACACGGCGGTGATTGATGTGGTAAAAGAGGAAACGGACAGACGGACCGGGGCAGAGAAGGCGGCGCTCTTTTTGCGTCAGGGGACGTCAGACTGTAACCGTGTGTGCTGCCTTCCGGTAGGCATCGACGGAAGTGAAACGGCGAAAATGCTTGCCGAAAGCTTTGCGCGAGAGCAGAGGAGGACGTTGTTTGTCGATCTGTCGCCCCGGAAGGGCGGAGAGAATACAGTCAGCGCCTATATTATGGGAACTGCGGAGCGGGTACTTCCACTCTCCGTGAATCCATATCTGGACATTGTCAGCAGGGACATATCTCAGGAAGCAGGGATGACGATCGCCGGAAACAAAAGGTTTGCGTCATATCTGGATGAAATGGACGGCGCGTATGACTGTATTGTGATTAACGGCGGCGATCTGGCAGAAAGGGCGGAGGGCTATGTCGCAGCAAAGCTGTGTACAAAGGTGTTTGTCGTCTGCGCAAGGAAAGCGGTAAAGTGTGAGACGCTGTACCGGGTAAGAAATACGGCGGAGACAGACGCGATTGCGATCAACGGGGTTCTGATTTATGAGTATTAGAGAAATGGTATATCTGGTCATGCTGTTTGTTGCAGTGCCGATGTGGACGGGTGTGATCTGGGTAAAAATTTTAAAGATAAAAGGCATATGGGACCAGATTCTGCACGCCTGGGTGTTCGGTTTTGTGACGATACTTGCCGTGGCACAACTGATTCTGGTTCCTCTGGTGGCCTTAAAGCAGACGCTGACCATGGCGCTGCTGTTATTTCAGATTCTGCTGACGGTTCTGGCGTCAGTGTCATTTGTGCTGGTACTCTGCCGCAGGGGCGGCGTGGAAAAAAGAATGAGACAGCGCAGGAAACCGGAAGGGGACAGACGGTGGACGCTTGTATTCGGTGTGCTTGCCGGGATTCTTATTTTTATACAGGCGTATATTCCGGCCCGGTATGAACACAGCGACGACGACGACGCCCGTTTTGTGGCGGAGGAGGTGTCGGCGGTCGTCCATGATACCATGTATCAGGACAGCCCGATCGGGGCAGAGTTTCTTTACTGGAATACAGGAGAGGTCCGCAAAGATCTGACGTCGCCCTGGGCGATGTATATCGCGATGAGCTGCAGAATCAGCGGGATTCCTCCAGCGGTGCTGTCTCACTCGTATCTGCCCTTTTTTCTGATTCTGTTGTGTTATGCTGTCTATATGCTGATTGGAAAGTGCCTGTTTCGGGAGGATGCGGAAAAGACGGCGCTGTTTCTGATCTTTCTCTCGGTGATTCATCTCTGGGGCTATACGTCGACTCACACGCTGGCCGCAATGCTTCTGCTACGCATCTGGCAGGGAAAGGCGGTGTGCGCAGGTTTTATGCTTCCGGTTTTCTTTTATGTGTTTTACCAGGTGATGAAGCGTGAATACAAAGCGGGCTTTGTGATATTTTTATATGTGGCTGCCATGGCGTCCTGCCTGTTGTCGGGCATCGGGATTGTGACGGCACCCATTATTCTGTTTCTTTATGGGATTGTGGATTATATTTATTACCGGAGATGGAGAAAAACGCTTGCCGTGTGGATGGCTGCGCTGCCGTGCGCGGTGTATCTTTTGTACTATCTGATGGGGTAAGGAGAGAAAGATGCGGGATTACATTTTTGCGGTCTGGGATGAATTTGTCAATTTCATAGGAGGAAGAACAGGAATTTTGCACTGGGTAATTTTTCTGCTGGCGCTTATGGCCTGTATGTTTATCGGCAGGGGGATGCGCAGACGCCTGTTCTGGCCATCCGTGCTTGTGCTGGTATTTTTCTTCAACCCACTGTTTTTCGGTATGGTCGGGACACGGTTTTTATCCGGCGTGTACTGGCGTCTGCTGTGGATGCTGCCGGTTTCTTTTGTTATCGCCTATGCCCTGACACAGCTGGCGTGCCGTATGAAGCGGGGGATTTTAAGGGCGGTGGGAATCGTGCTGTTCTGTGCCGGTATCGCAGTGACAGGGAAACCGGTTTTTTCAGGAGAGACGTACCGGGAAAAAGAGAATGCGTATGAGCTTCCGCAGGCTGCGATAGAGATTTCCGATGTCGTCATGGCGCGGCTTCAGGACTGGAAAGAGACGATCATTGTGCCGCATGAGCTGATCTGCGATATTCGCCAGTACAGCTGCTCGATCGGCCTGCTGTACGGGCGAAATGTGGGAGGGTTTATCTCCGATATCGAGGAGGACGAGACGAGGGTTTATGAGGAAATGGGGAAGGAAAGGCCGGATGTGGCGCTGATTACCGACATCGCGAAGGCGAGGAACTGCAGATACATCGTGTTTAACACGTCGTTTCATCAGATTCCGGAGGACTTGTCGGAATATGGCTATGAGCGGGTGGCGGAGGCAGGCGAAAGCTATGTGATATATTGCAAAATCCCGGGATGAACGGAGAGCAGAGCTTTCGGCCGCGCGCAAAAATGTGCGCAGAAATGAGGTTAAAGATGGAAAATGTCAGACAGTACCGGATTTTGCAGGTACACAATTTTTATCAGATTCCGGGCGGAGAGGATGTGGTCGTGCGGAACGAAAAGCGGCTTTTAGAGGAGCACGGGCATAAAGTGTTTACGTATTACCGGACAAATAAGGAGCTTAATGAGCGGGGAATGATCGGAAAGCTGCTGCTTCCGTTTACGGCAGTCTATTCATTCCGCACGTGCAGGGAGGTAAAGGCGCTGATACGGAAAAATAAGATTGATATCGTACATGTACACAATACGCTGACGATGGTGAGTCCTTCTGTATTTTATGCGGCGTTTCAGTGCAATGTCCCTGTGGTGCAGACGCTGCACAATTTCCGTATGCTTTGTCCTGCGGGGTCTTTTTTCCGCAATAACATGATCTGTGAGGAATGTGTTTCCGGCGGGCTTAAGTGCGCGGTAAAACACAGCTGTTATCGCGCAAGCAGACTGCAGACGATCGTGAGCACGCTGATATTAAAGATACACCGGATGCTAGGGACTTATCGGAGAGTCAGTTTTATCTGTCTGACGGAGTTTAATAAAAATAAGCTGCTCGATTCTTTTGATGTTTCCCGTAAGCCGGAGCGCAGACGGATTGTCGATCCGTCGAGGATTTTTATCAAACCGAATTTCACGTTTGCAGAAGGGATACAGCCGAGCAGCGAACCGGAATCGGAAGAGTATTTTCTGTTTGCCGGGCGGGTGGAGGCGTTAAAGGGCGTCGATATTGCGATCAGGGCGTTTGAGCGCATTCCGGACAAGCTGCTTTATATTGCCGGAACCGGGCCGATGCTGGAGGAAATGCAGACGTATGTGAGGGAACACGGTCTTTCCAACGTGAAGTTTCTCGGCTATCTGCAGAAAGAAGAGATGTCGGAGCGGTTTTATCATGCGAAGGCCGTCATTATGACGTCGCAGTGTTATGAGGCGTTTGCCATGACGATCGCGGAAGCGTATTCTTATGGCGTGCCGGTGATCGCCGGTCGTGTCGGAAATATGGAAGGCATGGTAAAGGAGGGTATCACGGGCGTAAAGTTTCAGTATGATTCCTCCGCGGATCTGGCGCGGAAAGTAAAAGAATTTGAAGAGATGGATATCGCGGCGCTCAAAGAGAACGCGCGTGAATTTTATCAGAAGCGTCTGCGCCCGGAAGACAATTACCGGAAGCTGGTGGAGATTTACGGGAGTATATCCCGCGGCAGAAAGGAAAGACAATGAAACGAGCCGTATTTATCACAAATATACCGTCCCCGTACCGGGTGGATTTTTTTTCCTATATGCAGAAAAATGTTCCGGAGTATGAATTTCATATTATTTTTTCCGGAGCGGGCATGGAGAACCGGAAGTGGAGTGTTGAACTTGCCGGACTCTCAAATTACCGGTTTTTAAAATCACGCACGATCATTATCCGCAGACGGTTTGATGACCGCTATGTTTTTCTGCCGTTGGGGGTGGAGGCGGCGTTAAAAGAGATAAGGCCGGATTTTGTCTTTGCAATGGAGTATAACCCGACGATTTTAAGGGCAGTGCACTGGTGCAGGAAAAAACATGTGCCGTTTATCAGCTGGACGGATGGAACGCTGCACTCGGAGCGGGCGATCGGAAAGGTACAGCGGTTATCGAGGCGCTATATTATAAAACGGGCGGCGGCTTTTATCGCGAGCAGCACGGCTTCGCGGGAGGCACAGATCGCCTACGGAGCCGACCCGGCAAAGTGTTTTATTTCTTATCTGACAGTGGATATCAGAAAATATCTGGCGAAAAAAGATTCGTATGAGGCAAGGCAGCTTATCTATGTGGGCAGTCTGATTCAGCGCAAGGGGCTGGATCTGCTGCTGCCGGCGCTGGCAAAGACAGCGGACGATATCCGCCTTGTGATCGTAGGAGAGGGGCAGGAGCTGCCGCTCTTAAAGGAGCAGGCCAGGAAGCTTCGCATTGCAGAGCGGATATCTTTTAAAGGCTTTGTGGAGGGAGAGGGCCTGCGCAGCCTCTATCGGGATTCCGATGTTTTTATTTTGCCGACACGGGAGGATTGTTACGGACTCGTTATTTTAGAGGCGATGTGCGCGTCTCTTCCGGTTATCTCGTCAAAATATGCGGACGGGGCGCGGGACCTGGTCGTTGACGGGGAGAACGGCTATATTGTCGACCCGGAGGACACGGAAGCGTTTGCACGCGTTATCGACCGGATTTTTTCAGAGGGACGCCTGGCGCAGATGGGGAACAACAGCTATGAAAAAGCACAGTCATTTTCGTTTTCCCGGGTGGCGGAGGGGTGTATCGCGGCGCTTCGGTATGTGGAGAGACAGCCGGCTGGGGAGGAGTGACGAAGCGCGGCCTGAAATCAGAGATTTCAGGTGTTTCTGCGCAAAAACAGCTTCGCAAGGAGGTTCGTGTGAGGAAAAAGAAGATTTTGTTTAATGGACTGGGAAACCGGGGATGGATCGGAGGCCTGTATTATCTGAAAAACATTTTGTTCAGCTGTCTGCAGAGTGACAGGATCAGAAAGAATTTTGATCTTGTCGTGCTTATTGACCCGGAGCATGCGGATATTTTCGACTGCTTTCGGGACGGCGCCGGGGAGGAGGCATGCGTCGATATCCGTGTGCTTTCCGGTGAGCCAAAGTGGAAACTGGCTTTATATGAGATGAATCTGATCTGGCTTTGCGGCGTAAAATATTGTTATGCGCTGGAACTCAATAAAATCGGGCGTCTGTTCAAAAAGAGAGGGATTTTCTGGATTCCGGATTTTCAGCACAAAAATCTGCCGGAGTTTTTCGGGAAGGAGGAGCTGGCGGCGAAGGACGCTAATTTTCTCGCGGTGACGCAGATGCCAAATCCGCTTGTTTTAAGCAGTTTTGACGCAAAGAGGGATCTGGAGCGTTTTTACCCGGAACACAGATGCAGCGTCGCCGTGGTTCACTTTGTCTCGTATATCGAGTACGAGATCAGAGCCGTCACACCGGAGCTGGAGCAGAAGACAGCGCAGGCGTTCGGATTGAAGAAAAAGTATATTTATCTGCCAAATCAGTTCTGGCAGCATAAAAATCATATTGTGGCGGTGAAGGCGATCGCGCTGCTTAAGGAGCGCGGCGCTCTGGCGGATTATGATTTTGTGTTTACCGGAAATCTTAAGGATTACCGTAATCCCGATTATATCGACCGTTTAAAAGAGGTTCTGGACGCGCCGGAAGTACGTGACTGTATCAGGGTGCTCGGCTTTGTCGACCGGATACAGCAGCTTGCCATCATGAAGAACGCCTGTTTTATTGTACAGCCTTCCCTGTGTGAGGGCTGGGGGACCGTTCTGGAGGACGCCAAAGTACTGGATAAGACCGTACTTTTGTCAGATATCCCGGTGCACAGAGAGCAGAAAAATGAGAAATGTTTTCTCTTTGACCCGCACAAGCCAGAAGAGCTGGCGGATCTGATGGAAGAGATGAGCGGCAGAGTGTTTTCGGAACAGATTAAGGACGGGATTGCCAATATGTACCGGGAGGCGCGCGAATACGCGAAAGCGCTGGAGGAGATTTTTGTCTGAAAAATAAAAAGATGGATGCTGCTCCTGGCCGTGGTCACGGCGGCTGCGATATTGCCTGGCTTTCTGTTGTTTAACATCTACCGGGATGATCATACACCATAAGACGGCGGCGGGGCTCTTAACGGACGGGTGGAATCTGATGGGGAATGACTGTACAGCCATGCTTTCCGGTGTTAAAATAACAGAAGAGGTGCGGTATAGTGCAAAGTGGACTGGCAACGATATCACCGGCGGCCGGATTATCCCGGCGGTTTTCGGATCGTGCTTTTGCAATGTTGAGAGCGGCGGTACGGCCCGATGAGGTGTCGATCATGTGGGTTCGCAGAAAAAATAAAGGGAAAAAGCGCTTACTTTGGGGAGATCGTCTGGAAACCAATGTGAGAAGAAAGGCAGCGTTATGAAGAAGATGGTTATCACCGGCGTCAACGGTTTTATCGGGAGGAACGCCAAAGCATATTTTCAGAAGGAGTATGAAATCACGGGAATTGATCTTGCGGCGCAGTATGGCGGCACGGGACCGATTTCGTATTTCCAGTGTAATCTGTCCCAAAATCCGGCGGAGCTTGCGGCGATTTTTACAGACGTGCAGCCGGATGTCATTCTGCACTGTGCGGGCAGCGCCAATGTGGGAGCTTCCGTCATAAACCCGATGGCGGATCTCGACGGCAATCTTCACAGCCTTTATCAGCTCCTGCTGGCGCTGCGCTCTTTTGAGAAGAGGCCGAAGATTATTTTTTATTCGAGTGCGGCCGTCTATGGAAATCCGGTGCGCCTTCCGGTCGGGGAAGGAGATGCGCTGGCTCCTATCTCGCCCTACGGAGTGCACAAGCTGATGTGTGAGGAATTGTGCCGGTATTTTAACCGGGTGCACGGTTACCGGATTCGTTCTGTCCGTATTTTCTCTGCCTATGGAAACGGAATACGCAAACAGATTTTGTGGGACATTTTTCAGAAATATCAGAATACCGGAAAGATTGAGCTGTTCGGGACGGGAAACGAGACGAGAGATTTTATCCATATATCGGATATTTTAAAGGCGCTGGCGCTTATTTTAGATTACGACGGCCCCGAGGAAGTGTTTAACGTGGCAAACGGCCAGGAAGTATCCATCCGGGCGCTCGCGGAAATTTATGCGAAGAAACTGGGGGCGGATGTGAACGTCGTGTCGTTTAACGGAGAGACGAAAGTCGGAGATCCACAGAACTGGAGGGCGGATATCTCTCTGCTCAAGAGGATCGGTTATGTCCGTGAGAAAGAACTGGAAGAGGGCGTCGCGGACTATGTGGACTGGGTGAAAAGCGAGGGAACATATGAGTGAGAGAGGGAAGACGGCCCCGGTGATTCTGTTTACGTATAACCGGCCGGAACACACGATGAGAACAATAGAAGCGCTCGCGGCCAATGAGCTGGCGGATCAGACGGAGCTTTTTATTTATTCCGACGCCGCGAAAAAAGAAAGCGATGCGGCGAAAGTGCAGAAGATCCGCAATTATGCGGTAAAGCTGACAGGATTTTCGTCCGTGACGTTGACGGCGCGGGCGGAAAACTATGGGCTTGCCCGCAACGTGATCGAGGGTGTGACGGAGGTGGTAAATCGATCTGGCAGGGTGATCGTGCTTGAGGATGATCTGGTGACAAACCGCTATTTCCTGCGTTTTATGAACGACGGGTTAAACCGCTACGAGAATGAAAAAAGAGTTACGGGGATTACAGGTTTTTCGCATTTCAGAGATGATTTTTCTTATCCGTATGAGAGCTATTTTCACACGCTGACGGGGACGAGCTGGTCGTGGGCGACCTGGGCGGACCGCTGGGCACATTTTGACGCGGTCTGCAGTGACTGGACGGATATGATTGGCGACAGCCGGCTGCGCAGGGCTTTTAATTACGATAACACCTATGATTTTTATAAGATCATGAAGATGCAGCAGACCGATACAGGGACAGATTCGTGGGCCATCCGCTGGTACTGGACAAATTTCCGGCGGAACGGTTTTATCCTCTCTCCGGCGAAATCGCTTGTGAATAATGAGGGGTGGGACGGAAGCGGGACGCACTGCGGGGCGGAGACAGAATCTGTTTTTGAACACAGGCTTAAGACGGATCATGCGATCACATATTTTCCGGACGAGATCTGTGAGACAAAGGAAGCACACAGGCTGATGAAGCGGATGCTGATCAGGGAATCACAGCCGAATCTGTTAAAGCGCTTCTATCACGTGGTGGCGCGCAGGAATTATATAGGGCAGACGTAAGGGGGAAAAGGCGGTGAATGTCAGTTTTGTGATTTTAAATTATAAGGCATACACGGAGGCGGAGGCCTGTGCTTTGTCCATTCTTCGCACACAGACTTATCCCGACATCCGCATTGTCATCGTGGATAACGGTTCCGGAAATGGGAGCGTGGAAAAATTAAGGCAGCGTTTTTCGGAAGAAAAGCGGGTGCACGTCATCGCTTCGGAGAAAAATCTGGGGTTTGCATGCGGCAACAATCTGGGGATACAGTATGCGAGAAAAGAATTTCACCCTGCGTTTATTGTGGTGGCAAACAGCGATATCCTGTTTGAGCAGAGTGATTACTGTGAGCAGCTTTTTGCGATTTACCGCGACAGACCATATGCCGTTTTAGGCGGAGATATCGTCGATGCCGGGAGGACGCAGCATTTTAATCCCGTGGCACGGGAGCGCCGGTATACACGGAATTATATGAGAAAGCAGGTGGCTGTTTCCTGGGCGAAAGCGGTTGCTTATAAGCTTCTGCGTGTTATCGGATGTAAAAGGAATAGCGGGGAGAGGGGAGATGCGAAGCCTGCCGCCACGCGCGAAATCGGCGGGCGGCATGTAGCGGCGGACAGCCGGGTGGAGGAGCCGATGGAAGGCGTGCTTCTGCACGGCTGCTGTCTTGTCTTTTCGGAGGATTTTTTTGCTGAAATGGACGGCTTTTATGACAGGACATTTTTGTATGCAGAGGAGGAAATTCTGTATTATCTTGCCGGAAAGAAAGGACTGACCATGTTGTATTCGCCCAGGGTGACATGTGTGCACAAAGAGGCCGCAACGACAAAAACCATCCGGAAAGACTTCTGTGACGCGAAAGTTTTTTATTTTTCCCATATCACGTGGTCGTACCGGGTTTTTCTGAAGCTGATGAAGGAATATGAGCGATGAGCAGAAAAAAGCTATTAATGCTCTGTTACAGGGCGCCATACCCGCTGAAGTCGGGAAGTGAGATCAGGATGTATCAGTTCCTGGAGATTCTGTCCGGAAAATATGATATCACGCTTTTATATCTGCAGGAGGGCAAAGAAACCGCCTCTATGCGTCCTTTGTACGAAAAGTGCAGACAGGTTGAATCGTTTCGGGTTGCGAAGTGGAAAAGATACCTGCAGGCACTGTATGGGTATTTCTTTTTAAGGCAGCCGCTGCAGATTGGCTATTTCCATTCAGATGCCATGCAGCGGTGGATGGATACGCACATCGGGGAATATCCCGATATTTTGTGTATGCATGTCAGGACCATACAGTATGTCCTTGGCGTTAAAGAGGAAAAGCGGCGCGGAAAACGGATATTTCTGGACGGAATCGACGCCATCACGCTGAATTATTACAATTCGTACCAGACATCGCACGGCGTCCGGAAGCTGGTAAACAGAATGGAATATCGGAGAATGGCAGAGTATGAGAGAAAGGCGTATTCGAAGGCGGATGAAACCATCCTGATTTCAGAGCGCGACAGGGATTATATCGTCGGACACCTTAATGCAGACTGCAGCCCGTCGGTAATCTTTAACTATGCGATTGATTATGGATATCAGCCGGAACTGAAAAAACAGGAGTATACCATTGCGTTTATGGGAAAAATGAATTATGCCCCGAATGTGGACGCCGTGCTTTTCTTTGTAAAGAACAGTTATCACAGGCTGAAACGCCGGTATCCGGAATTACAGTTCAGGATTATCGGGGGCAATGCGACGGCAGAGATCAGAAAGCTGGGGGAGACGGACGGTATCCGGCTGCTGGGATTTGTCGAGAATCCGGCACGGCATCTGCAGGAGGCGTCTGTCGTGATTGCCCCGATGATCAGTGGTTCGGGGCTGCAGAATAAGATTGTGCAGGCGATGTATCTGGGGTGCGCGGTTCTGACGACGCCTGTGGGCGCAGACGGATTAAAGAACGTGACCGGACAGGAACTGATTATTGCGGACAGGGAAAACATCGGTGAAAAACTGGCATACTATCTGCGGCCGGAGGCAAAAGAGGAGCTCAGAGAAATCGGGCAGAATGCCCGCGCATATATTGAGCGGTATTACAGCCGTGGAAAAATCGAGCAGGATGTTCTGAGACTGTTTTCGCCGTAAAGCGCTTGTTTGACTTTAAAAATGTGATATGATAAAATGACGGGGGTTTCTTATGGAGTCCGGATTGGAAAAACTGCAGGGCCGGCTGCTTGAAATGTATGACGCATTTTCCGGTCTGGCAGAAAAAGAGCATCTTACGGTTTTTCTCGTGGGCGGGTCTGCTCTGGGCGCCGTCCGCCATCAGGGGTTTATCCCCTGGGATGACGATATCGACGCCGCGATGCTGCGCGCGGATTTTGAGAAGATGGAGCATATTCTGGCGGCCCGGGACAACCGGATCGGGGAGTTTCGGTATCTTCCGGCAGAGAATGAGACGTATCCGGACGCGCCGGTCGGACACCTTTATGACGGGCACGTGGTGGACAGGAAGGGATACCGCGGGGCCGTAAAGATCGACATTCATCCGCTGGACGGGGTGCCCGAGAGCGGTATCTTAAGAAAGGTACAGAATATCAGTTCAAAGATTTATTATTTATATGTATACCATCATCCGGCAAAGAACAAAGGGCGTCTGATGCGTTTTCTTACGAGGCTGATTCTTCTGGCAACGCCGGAATGCATGCGCAGAGGGCTGGTAAAGAGGCTGAAAAAAAGGATTACCGCCTGGAACAGTGGGGATGTGCGTGCGGTCTGCAGTCTGTTCGGGGAGGCCGGATACGTAAGAGAGATTCTTCCGGTTTCTGTCGTGCAGCCGCCGCGTTCCATCACGTTTGCCTCGCGTGAGTATAAAACGTTTCACGAGGTGGAACGGTATCTGTCGCAGCGTTACGGTCCGGATTATATGGAACTGCCGCCTGTGGAGGAGAGGAGGCCGCGACACGGGACGGATACAGCCAGTATCTCATAGGATGTTGACGGATGCTCTGATCGATGAAAACACCGCAGAGGATTTATCGGGAAGGATAAGATGCTTCGCAGAATAAAAAAGACAGCAAAACATTTTATTGATTATACAATAGAAGATGACATCAGAATATACCGTCTGAAGCATACACCGTTTCAGATCAGGAAGCCGCTGACGAAAGCATTTCTGGCGAAATACGGGGATCTTGCGATAAAGCCGGATAAAATTGTGATTGACAATTATATGGGCCAGGGGTATGGATGTAATCCGAAATATGTTGCGGAACGTCTTCTGCAATCCGGCAGAGAGTATGAGCTGGTATGGGTGGTGAAGGATGCTGCAGCAAAAAAAAATTGTTTTCCGGAGACAATCCGTCTTGTGGAGTACGGAACGCCGGAGGCGGTGTATGAATATGCGACGGCCGGGGTATGGCTTTGCAATTATCATCTGATCGCATATTTTAATAAGGGGCTTGTGAAAAAAAAGGGACAGACTTATATTCAGATGTGGCACGGCTCGTTCGGGATCAAAAAGATCGAGAATGACTGCCCGATTCTGACGGAAAATAAAAGCTGGACGTATCTTGCCAGAAAAAATGCGGACAGTACGGATTACTGGATTTCAAACAGCGGGTTTGAGACGGCGGTGTACCGGAGTGCCTTCTGGAATACCGGAGTAATTTTAGAATACGGACATCCACGCAACGACGTGTTTTTCGGGGAGGATACGGGTGAGATAAGGCGGCGGGTCGGACAGTATCTTGGTATTGCGGATACCGAAAACGTTTTTTTATATGTTCCGACGTTTCGGGAACGGGGGAGTTCCTCGGCGGCCAGGCTCAATCTGGATCTGGTGCGGGAGGCGCTGAAAAAAAGTGAGGCGTTTGGCAGGCAGAGGAGATGGCAGATTGTGGTCCGGTTTCATCCGCGGATGAACGCGGCGGAAAAGGAAGCTTTTTTTGGAAAGTGGAAGGGTGTAAAAGATGCGACTGCCTATCCGGACATCCAGGAGCTTCTGGTGCGTGCGGATGCGGCGATGACGGATTATTCGAGCTGTCTGTTTGATTTTTTGCTGAGCGGGCGGCCGGGATTTCTGTATGTCCCGGACCGTGGGGAGTACGACGAGGAGCGCGGGTTTTATTATCGGCTCGAGGAGAGTCCGTTTCCGGTCGCCGAAACAAATCGGGCGCTTGTGGATAATATCCTTTTCTTTGACAGGCAGACATACAAAAGTCGCCTGGAACATTTTTTACAGGAGAGGGAATCAAAGGAGGACGGCCGGGCTGCGGAGCGCGTGGCGGAGCTGGTGAGTCGTTTGACAGAGGGAAAAAGAATATGAAAGCAATGATAAAATCATTTAAATTGTTCTGGAGCCGCAGACATCTGCTGGCGGAGCTGGTGAGAAAAGGAATCCGTTTAAAGTACCGGAGATCTTATCTGGGGATTATATGGTCGCTTCTGGAGCCTGTTCTTACGACGATTGTTCTCACGATCGTTTTCGGAACGCTGCTTGGGAGAAAGGACCGCTCGTTTCCGCTCTATATCCTGTGCGGGAGACTGTTATATTCTTATTTTTCCCAGGCGACGAAGGCGGCGGCAAAGTCGATCAGAACCAATTCCGGAATGATAAAGAAGGTGTATGTGCCCAAATATCTGTATCCGCTTTCAAGCGTGCTGTACAACTATATCATCTTTCTGATTTCGTTGCTGGTTTTGTTTCCACTTGGGATTTACGGAAAGGTAAGCTTAAGTTTTCGTATGGCCGGAATTGTGATTCCGCTTCTGGTGCTTTTGTGTATGACATATGGAGTCGGTCTGATTCTGGCAACAGTAAATGTATTTTTTCGTGATATGGAGTATATCTGGGATGTAGTGCTGATGATTATCATGTACACATGCGCTATTTTTTATGATCCGGAAAAGCTGTTGAAAAGCGGTTATGACTGGATTTTAAATTATAATCCGCTTTACGGTGTGATTGCAAATTTCCGAAATCTGATGTTCGGGGATCCGTTTGAGTGGGACAGGCTTCTCTACAGTATTCTGTTCAGTGTGGCGGTGCTCCTCATTGGGAATATTATTTTTTACAAAAAGCAGGATAAGTTTATCCTGCACATATAGGTGAGACGTATGGCGAAGAAGGCACTGGTCGTGGACCATGTAAGTATGAAATTTAATCTGAGTGAAGAGAAAGTGGACAATATAAAAGAATATGTCATCCGGCTTCTGACGGGAAAATTAAAGTACAACGAGTTCTGGGCGCTGCGCGATGTGAGCTTTACGCTGCAGAGAGGAGACCGGCTCGGAATCCTGGGATTAAACGGCGCCGGGAAGAGCACACTGCTTAAGATCATCGCGGGGGTGTTTAAGCCGACGGAAGGCACGGTGAAGCGGTACGGTAAAATCGTGCCGCTTTTAGAGCTGGGAGCCGGGTTTGAGAAACAGTATACGGGCAGGGAAAACATTTATCTTTACGGCTCCGTACTCGGCTACAGCAGAGAGTTTATCGACAGTAAGTATGAGGAGATTGTGAAATTTTCCGGTCTGCGCAAATTTATCGATGTGCCGGTGAAAAACTATTCCTCCGGAATGCGCGCAAAACTCGGTTTTTCCATTGCTACGGCGGCGGATCCGGAAATCCTGATTCTGGATGAAGTATTTTCGGTCGGAGATGTGAAGTTTCGCAGAAAGAGTATGCGCAAGATCAGGCGTATGATGGCCGACGGGACGACCGTGTTATTTGTCTCCCATTCCACGAAGCAGGTGCAGAAGATCTGCAACAAGGCGATGATCCTGGAGCATGGAAAGGTAACGGCATTCGGTGAGGTGGCGGAAGTAATCGCACTATACGAAGAAAAGAACGGTACCGAAGATATCGATGGAGGAAAAGGGAAAATGAAAAAGGCGGCTCGGGAAGATGTGACAACTGGAACATCAGAGGAGACTGTTACTACAGAGGAGGAGACAAAGAAGAAATGAAAAGTCTGGTTGATCAGAATCTGCTGCATGCCGCAGTCGTGGGGATCCGGTGGGAGAGAATTTTTTTGTATCTGGATGTCTGTGTGTCATTTTCTGAAAGGGCGGATCGCAGCAGGCCGCTTGATTTTTATGCCGTGAACGGTCTTTATGCTGCGAAAACGCATTTTAAGACAGAGAAAGTCAGTGACAGTGTCTGGAGGCTTAAAATAAATGTCACAAATTGTGGAACCAACCGTTGTCTTCCGGCCGGAACATACAGTATTTTTGTCTGCCAGGGGGATGAGAAACTGGCCGACTGTGTGGCGGATGCATCGCTTGTGCCATCTATGAATGATTCTTCCAGGAACTTTCTTTATGGAGGGATGAACAAGGTATATACGATCACATTTTTTATTCAGGAGGGAGGAGAGACATTGCCGTTTCGTTTTCGCGCGCTTACTGCCGCCCGCAATGGAATGGAATTTCCTAAGAATCCCTCTTACTTCCGTTCTCTGCATGTGTTTCAGAATTTTAAGAAAAACTTTCTGAGTTCCCGGGTTTTTCTGCGCAGAATATACGCGTTATTCGCGAGAAAGGCACATGATCTTTCAAAACCGACGGTTCTTTTTATGACAGAACAGAGCGATGTCTTAAAGTCCAACCTCAAGGCGGTTTACGACCGGATGCTCGCGCGGGGGATGGATAAGGATTACCGGATTCTCGTGTCAGCGCGTGCTGCCACAGCAGGTCCGCAGTCTAAAATGAGCTGGATTGAGCTGACAAAAAAAATGGCACAGAGCGATATAATTTTTCTTGACGACCATGCTCCGGTTCTGGACTGGCTTTTACTGAAAGAGAATACGAAGGTTGTGCAGCTCTGGCATGCAGGCGCTGGTTTTAAATCGTCCGGTTACAGCCGGTGGGGGCATGAAGGGTGTCCCAGTCCGGTTTCCTGCCACAGACAGTACCGGTACGGAATTGCAGGTTCAAAAAATATTGCACCGTTTTTTTCGGAGGTCTGGGGGATCAACGATGAACTGGTTCTGCCGACGGGAATGCCGCGGATGGATGAATATCTGGACGCAGAGCACAGGAAGGAGACTACGGAAGCGCTTTACCGTAAGTATCCGATGTGTAAAGGGAAAAAGGTCATATTGTTTGCGCCGACTTATCGCGGACGTAATCAGCGGACTGCTTATTATCCATATGAGCTGATTGATTTTGAACGTCTCTACAGAGAGTGTGGGGAAAAATATGTGGTTTTGTTTAAGATGCATCCCTGGGTCAACAATGATATTGCGATCAGCCCGAAATATGCGGATCGGTTTGTGGATGTGAAAACGTATCCCGATATCAATGATCTGTTTTACATCACAGATCTTCTTATTACGGATTACTCTTCCAATATTTTTGAATATTCACTTATGAGAAAACCGATGCTTTTTTTTGCGTTTGATAAGATACAGTATTCTTTCTCCCGTGGTTTTCATCGGGATTACGAAGAGGCGGCGCCGGGAAAAGTCTGCTATACATTTACGGAGCTGATGGATGCTCTGGCGGCGGAGGATTTTGAGTTCGAAAAGGTAGAACAGTATGTGGAACATCATTTTGACTATATCGACAGTAATGCGTCCGATCGGGTGATTGACTGGATTGTCAGAGACGAGATGCCAGAGGAGCTGCGGCATGAGATTGAGGTACAGAGCGCGGATGTGGCGCGCCTTCAGACGCTGGATTTTACGCCCGAACTGATCGGAGAAAAGGTAGATTCGAGAGTCCGTATGCTGGAGCGGGAGGGGAAAAAAGAAGAGACGGATCCTGAGGCGGGGGATGTTTCTGGTTCCGTTGAATAGGAGATGACGAAGGAATGGGAGGTTCGGATGAATATTGCGATTGTTTTTGCGGGGGGAAGCGGCGTTCGAATGGGAGCCGGTGTACCCAAACAGTTTCTAGAGATCAACGGGCGGCCAATTATTATCCACACATTGCAGTTATTCCAGTATCATGGCGGGATTGATAAAATCTATCTATCTGTCCTTGCGGACTATATACCGTATATGGAAGAGCTTGTGGAGGAATACCGGCTGCGAAAGGTTACGTGTATCCTGCCTGGCGGTGAGACAGCGCAGGATTCGATTTATAATGCGCTTAAAATGGCGGAGGCCGAAAATCCTGCAGATTCGATTGTGCTTATCCACGACGGTGTGCGGCCGTTTGTCTCCTACGACGTGATCAGCAGAAATATTGAGGGCGTCAGAAAGAATGGAAATGCAATTACCTGTACGCCTTGTTATGAGACGATTCTCATCAGCGAAGAAGGTGAGACTGTGAAGGAAGTTCCGTTCCGGAAAGAGACATTTGCGGCGCAGGCACCACAGAGTTTCTATTTAAAAGATATCATTGCGGCACATGATGCTGTCCGGAAAACGGAAGCACGCTATGAAAATATGGTGGATGCATGCACCATAGTAAGAAGCCTTGGTATAGCGGCGCATATGGTGGAAGGAAATCGGGGTAATATAAAGGTTACGACACCGGAAGATGTCTATATGTTCCGGGCGCTTCTGCAGTACAAGGAAAATGAGCAGGCATTCGGCCTTGGTATCACGAACCGCATTGAAACGCGGATGAGCCGGGCTAAGGAGAAGAAAAATAGTTTAACGGAGGAAGGTGAAAAGTATTGATGACAGAAAGTCCGGATAATAAAGTTTTGCAGGAAGATCTTGAGATTCTTGCAGATAGCGATATCGGAAGTATGGACTGGCACGATGCAGCCGTATTTGTGACGGGGGCGACAGGGCTTCTGGGTTCGCAGATTGTAAAAGCGCTTGCATGTCTGAATCGTGTGAAGAACGCCGGAATGCACATTCTGGCGTTTGTGCGGAGCGAGGAGAAAGCAAGAACTGTTTTTGGGGCTTTACTGGACAGGGGAGATGTAGAGCTTGTCATTGGAGACGTCAATATGCCGATTTCTTTTACAGGAAAGGTGGACTATCTGATTCACGGTGCCAGTCCGACCAGCTCCAGATATTTTGTGACAAATCCTGTGGAGACGATTTACACGGCGGTTGACGGGGCAAAGAATATCCTGGAGTTTGCCAGAGAGAAGCAGGTGAAAGGAATGGTTTACCTCTCGTCTCTTGAGGTATATGGGACACCGCTGAAGGAGGACGGACTGATTGCGGAGCAGGACTATGGGATGATCGATCCTTTAAGTGTCCGCAGCAGCTATTCGGAGGGAAAGCGGCTTGTAGAGTGTCTCTGTGCTTCCTATGCAAAGGAATATCATGTTCCGGTTAAGGTGGCGAGACTTTCCCAGACATTCGGAGCTGGCGTGGACTACCAGGATGGCCGTGTTTTTGCAGAATTTGCCAGATGTGCGACAGAGAAAAGAGATATCGTGCTGCACACACAGGGGCGGACGGTGCGCAGCTATTGTTATACCAGGGATGCGGTCAGCGCGATTTTTTATATCCTGCAAAAAGGTGGGGCGGGGGAGGCCTATAATGTGACAAATATGGATACCACCGTTTCCATCCGGGAGATGGCAGAGCTGGTCTGTAAAACGATTGGGGAGTCGGAGATTAAGGTAGTTTACGACATTCCGGAGGATGTGTCCGCATTTGGGTATAACCCGGAGATGGTAATACGGCTTGACGCGGGCAGACTTATTTCACTGGGCTGGAAGGCTACTGTGGGATTGGAGGAGATGTATCGCCGTATGACAACGGACGGGTGGAATGGACAAGGAGGGATTGTGTAATGAAACTGGCATCCATTAAAAAAAAGGTTGAGAGGAAAGCGCAGGCACTTAGAAGGAAGATCAATTCTACGCCGGAAGAAGAGATTGTTAAGGTGCTTCTTCTGACAAACCGGGATTCGGATAATGTGGGAGATCAGGTGATTGAAGTCTGTGATATCAGTCTGATTACGGCAGTTATGAAGAATTTAAAACGGGAATGCCGGATTCGAAGTGCCGCGGCATCAATTGTGTCACCTAAATATCTGCAGACAAGAGCTCCTGAACTGCTGGCTTCTGCGGATGCGGCAGTGCGGCAGGCGGATGTTGTTATTTTTGGTGGTGCGCCGATGTTTAATTATCTGTATCAGAATTTTTATGAACGGACGGCGGTTACGCTGGAACTGGCGCAGAAGTACAATAAACCGGTTATCTTCTCTGCAATTGGAATTGAAGGATACAGTGAAGAAGATGAGAAATGTCAGAGAGTAAAAAAGGCGTTGAATTTTGAATGTGTGAAACAGGTGACGACCAGAGATGATTTCGAATCGTTGCAAAAATATAAAGATAATGAACAAATGGTAGTGGAGAAGGTTTCGGATCCGGCTGTTTTTTCATCTGGTATTTTGCAAAATTATAAAGTAGAAGGGACGAAAAAGAAAAAAATAGGTATCTTTGTTCTGCGGCACAATGGATTTGTGGATAACAAGATTGATTTTTCGGGACAGAAAGCAGCAGCGTTCTGGGTAGATCTGATTCGTATTTTAGAGGAAAAGGGTTATGATTATGAGCTGCTGACGAGCGGGCATTTTGCGGATGAAGCTTTTATTGATTATCTGATACGAAAATATAATGTAAATCAGAAGAAGTGTGTCTTTAACATGAATTCTCCCGAACGGCTTATAAAGAAAATTTCTTCATACGCGGGCGTGATTTCCTGTCGTCTTCATCCGAGTATCATTTCTTTTTCCCTGGATGTGCCATCGCTGGGAGTTGTGTGGAATCCGAAGGTGAAGGGGTTCTATGAGAGTATCGGTTACGAGGACAGAGTGATTGAAACAAAAGATATCTGTGCAGAAGGGGTTGTCGAAAAACTGGAGCAGGCCATTGCGGAGGGGATAAAGAAAAGCGAAGAATTTCAGATGAGCGTGTACAATTCATTGTTTTATGGCATAAAACGTGCCATCGGAATGGAAGACAGCACGCTTGTGCCATTCGGTTATGAAGAACTTGTCAAAAAGTTGCCTGTCTATGAGGGGGATTCAAAAAAGGAGCGGGAAAATAAACTGGAAAGAAAATTTCGCAGAACATATCAGAAATACAATGACCGTTTTGAAAAGAATGAAAGTCAGAGAAAGAAAATTAAGAAGCTTGAAGAAGAGATTCAACGTCTGAGAGAAAACTAAGAAAAACCAGGAGAATGCTTATGCGTTCTCCTGGTTTTTCTTAAATGTCCTGAAATTATAGTTTACTGGAAACAGCTGCGCTCTGGCTGCCGCCTAATGTAATGCCAGAAACTTTTGTGAAGGCGGCGATTTTGTAATAATATGTTTTGCCGGATTTCAGTTTTTTGTCAGTGTATCTCGTCTTGGAACTGCCGGATATGGTTGCGCACTTTGTATAATTGCCGTTTTTTGATGTAGAACGGTATACAATATATCCGGATGCGCCGGAAGTCTTTTTCCAGCTCAGATTGATGCTGTCTTTTCCTTTTTTGGAGGCTTTAAAAGACTTCGGAGCTGCAGGGCTGTCATATCCTGCCATGTTGATTGTGATTTTGCCTTTGTTCTTTTTTAAGATATTCGATTCTACAGATCCGCTTGCGTTTGCCGTAAGCATAATCGGAACATTTGTGGTCGAAATGGTGTTTTCGATAATGCTGACTTTTTTTCCGTCAAAAAAGATGCCCGACTGACTGGAGGTCCCGGTCAGCGTATTTTTTTTGATGGTAACCATTTTGTTGCAGGAACCGGTGCTGAACTGGATCAGATCGCCTGCGCATTTTGAAATCTTGTTGGAAGAGATTTCAAGTTTGTCTTTCAGACTGGCAACTGTGATGCCATTTCCCTTACAGTTGGTAATCGTATTACTCTTGATTGCTTTTGCCGAGCTGTTCTCGTAAATCACAATACCATGGTAAGTGCAGGATTTAATTTTATTCTTTTCAATCAGTGTCGCACTGGCAGTTCCCTGCAGATTGATTCCATAGCCCTTGGAAGAGGAAATGACATTCCGGCTTATGGAGCTGGCGGAAGAACCCGTATAAATATAGATGCCATTGACATTGGGGGATACGATGGTATTGTCGTTGATCTTGTTACCGGTACTCTTGGCAGACAGATAGATACCGCTGCCCTTATTGCTTTTGGTATAATTGATTTTGTTTTTTGTCACGGACGATTTTTTTGCGTCAGACAATTCGATGCCGTTGCCTGATGTTTTGACGGTATTGCCCGAAACAGTGGCTCCGCTGATAAAGTAATCGCCTTTCGGAATTTTGTCTCCATTTCCTTTTATCGCGCTCGCCGCCAGAAAGCCGTTGACAGAGATCGCAGCGGTATCATAGTCCACATACGGGTCCTGTCCGGAAACAGTGACATTGTTGTTTTTGATCACAATATTCTGGTCAGAGACAGGTCTGACATAGGAATTGGAAGTCTTTGTGGGTATTTTTCCCTGGCCTGCAAGCGTAGAAGGAAGATAGATTCCGTTCTGACGCAGTGAATCGACTCTGATACCACGCGGGGTGCCGGAGATCGTGTTTCCCGAGATCTCGCAGTTGATCCAGTTCAGACCCTGGATCGCAGCACTCTTCACTTTGGAAAATTTACATTTTGTAATTTTGATGTTGTCCACCGGATTGTTTAAAACAGCAGTATGGCTTCCGACGCCGCGCGGGACGTTTGTGAAGGTACATTGGTCGATTGTGAGGTTCTTGACCGGGAGATCCTCGAAACGGTATCCGGTCATATGACCTTTTACCAGAACGTCAACCTGAATGGCTTCGTATGTCATGTCTTTGGCGTTTTTCGGCAGCTCCTGATCTTTAAAGGTACACCCTCTGATCGTGACGTCTTTTGCGCCCGCAATTTCCATGAGGTGACCGTTCTTTACATTTTTAACGGTCTGGTTGATCATGGTAAAATTGGCAGCGTGCGCAACTTTCACGGCTGTGGTGTTATTTTGGTTTTCATCCCACACACCGCCGTCCAAAGTAATGTTTTTGTAATAATAACCGGATTTGTTGTCCTCGACTTCCCCCACTTTGAGCATATTTGACTTACCATTTCTGGGGAGCTTGAAAGTAACGCCGGTCATGGACAGGTAAGTATTGCTGTAGATATAAAGACTATGCTCCAGTGTATAAGTTCCTGCCGGGACTACAATTTTGTACGGAGCAGCGTCTGTGGCGTTGTCGCGTGCTTCATCCAGAAGGTCCTGGACAGCACGAAAAGCGCCTCTCGCTGAGATATCGCTTCTGGATACGTTTAAAACTTTGTATTGTCCGGCTGTCTTGTCAGAGGAAGCTTCGGCTTCTCTGGATGTGTCTGACGCTTCAAGGGAAACTGGATTGTCCTGTTCAGATCCGGATAACTGCTCCGTAGATTCCGGAAACAGTTGTGTGTTTTCCGTAAGCGCTTTGGTGTCTTCCCTGTAGCCGGTGCTTTCCCCGTCAGAAAAAGCAGCTTCGCTGGCAGAAAAAAATGCTTCGTCTCCGCTCCCGGCTGCGTACAGCAGAGAGCTGTCTGTAAGAATGACGGCAGCGCACAGGAAACCAGACACAGCAATTTTCAGGTATTGCCTGAGTTTCATATTACTCCTCCTTTATGTTTGCAGATATTTAAATGTTTGTGCATGACATCTATGTATAAAAAGATGGATGCAGATACAGATTTATTATATCATAGGCAGATTTGGGTGGCAAGGAAGGATGAGCGAATTTTTACACTTTACACATCAGTGGAGCCGGAGACAGAATGGCTGTTATATACTTAAGGAAAGGAAAAGGAACTTGCAAACAGGCTGGGACAATGATATGATAATAGACATTCAGTTAAAGCAGGTTTTGGTATGGAATAGGCGGGGGAAAGCATATGGAGAGTCGTCTGATCGGAAAGGTTATCTGGCTTTCTGTAGGATGTATACTGGGATTGATGGCAGCGCTTATGATTGTCAGCGGGAGTAACAGCCTGAATGAGTTTTATGACGGAGGCAGGGTCTGTGATATAACCCTGGGGATGAGGAGTGCAGAGTTCTATGGAGCGCAATATGATGCAGCTGAAGAGAAGTTCCAGATCATAGATGAAAATGCATATAAGGTTTTTTCACTGTATGGGATGGAAAGAAACTGGAATTATATTGTTCTTGAGCTGTCAGAGGTAAACTGTGAGTCTTTTGATGTGGTGTTTGAATATTATAATCAGAAAGGAGAATGTATTTATACAAAAGATGTCAGGCTTCTGGAGGGGGAGAATGTAGTAGAGACGGATCACATCGGATATGTTATGGTGGTCATCAGAATGTCTGGTCAGACAGGGGCAACGGTTTCGTTTGATAAAGTACAGTTTCGGGAGAAGGCTGTAGATTTTGAGGATGAGAGATTTCCACTTGTATGGTGCGCAGTCTTTTTGGTGTATCTTATCGTAACCATTGCATTGTCAAAGTTATGCGGAGGCATGTTAAACCAAATTCCAGACTGGTATGTCGTAATTGGGTTTTTGCAGGGTATTTATATCAGGATGGGGGAAGCCCTTGGAAGAAAAACGCTGCAGATTGGAAGCAGGGGGAAAAGCAGGATACGGACATGCATATTTTTGTTTTTGATTCTGTATATGCAGGTGATCACAGATCTGCATTTGTACGAGTCGGATCAGTATTATAAAATACAGATGCTGGTGTGTTCGCTGGCGGTTGTTGTCATAGGGATTTTGTGTTATGAAAAGAAGCTGGTACATGTCGATTGGAGAAATCCGCTTGTGTGGTCATGGCTGATTTTATGGATTATGGCCTGTGTGTCTGATTTCTTTGTGGCAAAAAGATATTCTTTTCTGGGATATATCATGCTGGCTGCGATTGGTTTTTTTATTTTTATGTGGAATAATATGGAGCAGAAAGAGTGTATTGTCCACGAATTTATATCGGCGATTCTGATCAGTTTTATATTTACATCGGCATTTTGTTTTCTGTGCAGACCGTGGCAGGAAGGAATGCGCTACCTCGGATCTTATTACAATCCCGGAATGTATGCGATGTACGCGCTGTATGTCTGGATTGCGTTCTGGGGGGATATCGATGAGAAAATCGGCAGAGATAAGTTGCCGCCTTTTATCTTTCTGGAGATCGTGGGGGCCGTGTCTGCCGGTCTGATGGTGTGGCTGACGCAGTCTGCGTCGGGTGTTATTCCGGCATTCCTCGCAATGGCTGTTTTTGTTTTCAGACAGTTTTTTTTATCCGGTCTGACGACTGCGAGGAAAAAGAGAGCGCTGCTTATCCTGGCTTTTACGATGGTGATTGCGCTGCCTGTCGCAAAGATCGAAACCTGGGGGCTGACGTATCTGCCCGCAGTATTCGGAACGGAGATCAGAATGCAGGATGACGTGGTAATCTCTTCGTCACAGATGTTTCCGGAACCGACGCATGTATATGCAGCAGAGGCCGGTGATACGGAGAAAAAAGGGGTGATGAATAACCGTATCATTCAGAAACTGTTTGGAAAACAGTCCTTTGAAAAATTTACTTCCAGAAGAAATCTGTATTGGGCAGGATATGTGAGGGAACTGAATCTGCTTGGGAACAGAAACAAGGTGAATTTGTGGGGAGTCAACCGCTGGCCGCATAATGGGTTTATTGCCATTATGTACCGGTATGGAATCTTTGCGGGCATTCCATATACGATTATGGTTTTTGCAAATCTTTTCTTTGCATGGAAATATATGATCACACAAAAAAACAGGTATGGATATTTTTTGTTTACAGGAATGCTGGCCGCGCTGGTTCTGATTCTGATGGAAAATCTGGAGCTGCCATTTTTGTTTTTGTGCTGGCCTAATATGTATCTGATGATGGGGACTTATTTTGCGCAGGAAGAAAAGGATTAGTATGGGTAGATTTAAGCGAGTGACGGTTCTGCTGGCAGGAATTTTGTGTGGCATTATGGCCGGGCTGATGTATCTGGGCGGATCAGTATCTGTATCTTCTTTTCTAAAGGAGGGTATGGTTTATGATTTTTCACGGAGCAGCCTGACTGCGTCCGGTAATACATGGGTATATGATGAGGAAAACAAGTCTTTTACGCTGGTGTCGGATAAGGCGGTCAAACGATTTGCGCTCGACGGAGAAAGCAGTGGATGGAGATATCTTTATCTCACCATTGACAGGCTGAGTGTGCAGGAACTGCCTGCGGAGCTGCGCTATTATAACAATGATTATGAGGTGTTGTTTTCACAGGAGGTGACGCTGGTTTCGGGAGAAAACGTGATCCTGCTTAATCCGGAGCTGCAGCCAGTCCATATCGGGTTATATGTGAAAAAGCAAAAGGGAGTAACTATTTCGCTTTTGTCCATGCAGATGCGTGAGAAAGAACGCACGGATTATGCAGTCGGCGAATTTCTGGCAGTGGCAGCGGCTGTATTCCTGTTGTTCCTGATTTTGTGGACACTGATAGAGAGAGCACGGCGAAGACATCCCCGGATACATTGTTTTATTTTGCCGGGAGCGCTGACGGAGTATCTTTTTCTGCAGCTTGCCAGGGTTACGGGAAATATGGCCGGTGGAAGGATGGAGAGGACAAACCGGCGGTCTGTACAGACGCTGCTGTTTAGTCTGTTGTTTTTCTGGCTTATTTTTACGAATGTTGTTGGATGGGGCGCAGACCCGCAGATGTACCGTTATCAGGTATTGGGCAGTATGGTTCTGTTGTTTGCTGCGGGCGGATTCTGTCTGGGAAGAGATTCCAGGGACGTAAGATGGAATTCGCCGGTTGCCATTTTCTGGGTGCTGTTCTGGGTTGGGACGATGATATCTGATTTTTTTGCGGGAGGGAAGTTTCATTTTTATGGATATGGGATGCTTCTTGCCGGTGGTTTTTTTATTTATCAGTGGAACCGGATGGAAAAACCACAGCAGATGTTTGAAATCTGGAGCGATGCACTGGAAATTGTGTTTTTTCTTTCCATGCTGTTTTGTCTTTTGTTTCGTCCGAAACTCCTTGCCGTGCAATATAATGGTGTATTTTTAAATCCACAGGAAAACGCAATGTTTGCATTGCTTCTTTTTGTTACGTTTGCTGTCGATTTAGAAAGACAGATGAAAAAAAACAGGAAAGGGATAAAAGTTTTTTTGTGTTTTTCCGGAATGGCGCTGGCAGTATATATGGTGCTTCGGGCAGAAGATAAGATGGGATATGTTGTGGCAGTGATTTCAGGTATGGCCTTACTCATCAGGGCTGTTATAGAACATGATGTCTATATCGGCTGGGTCAGGGAGAATACAGCCGCATTTGCCGGGGCGGTTTTCGTGTCTGTGATGGTTTCGGCGGGATTTCATATGGGGATTAATGTGGTTCCGGATATGTTGGGGACATCCCTGGAATACAAAAGAGACATGAGGTTATCTGCCGAGTCAGAAGAAATTCTGGCCGGTCTTGCAGCCGTCAGTCCCGATTATGTGAAGAATATTGTGACAGAGACGGACGGCCCGGACGCCAGGATAGTCCGCATGGCCTATGTGCGTGAGCTGAGTCTTTTTGGAAACGGAGGTGAGGTCAGGGTATCCGGAAAAGCGGTATCCGCTGATAACGGGTATCTTTTCATGGCGTATCGCTATGGGATTTTTATTCTGGTACCGTTGCTGATGTATCAGATTGCAGTATTGCACACAGGGATTTCAGGGATTTTATCTGCGAGGAAAGAAGGAAGAGAAAAACTGTGGATTTTCGGAGTTATGGTGAGTTATGTTGTTTTTTTGGTTAAGGGAAATGTGCAGCTTCGTTTTGCCCATCCGTTGTGGATGTGCGTTTATCTTGGGAGTGGATTCTGGTTTACAGACAATGATATCTCCGATTGCATTGAGACAGATGAAGGGAGGAAGAAAGAAGTTAAAGAAGAAAAAGAGTAAATTTCTGCAAGCCCGCTTGTTAAAGCGGGTTTTTTCATTTTTAAGAGAAACTTAATTGAATTTTAATGATTGTGATGATACGATGTTTTCCAGGCGATTCAGATCCGTCTTTTCTGGCAGTGATTTACAGTGTTCTGTGTAGAAAAGCTGTGCTAGAATAAGGCGGAAAAAACGTAATAAACCATCATGAGAGGAAAGGAAGGATAATGAAGAAACGGATATTGACAGCGCTGCTGGCTCTGTGCGTGGCGTTTACGTCGGTTCCTGTGGATTTCCATCTGCATGCAGAGGAACAGGCGGCGTATTCCCAGAGCGAGACAGAAGAAAGTACAGAGGAGGAAGAAGGGACGGAGCGGACCGGAGAGACAGAGGAGCCCGCAGAAGAGCCGTTTTCCGGAACAGAGCAGCCAGGGGCTGCAGAAGAGACAGATGAAAATACACAGATACAGCCCGATGTGGAGCAGCCATCGGAATCGGAAGGAGAAACCGGGGAGACTCCGGAAGCTGTTTCTGGTACAGAGGGTATAGAGGTTCCGGAAAACACAGAAGATGCAAAAGAGTGGGGAACTGTCGAAGAACCGGAGATTCCGGAGGAGACGGAAAAGCCGGAAGAGACAACAGAAGAAGAAAAACCGGAAAGCACTGAAGGAACGGAGATTCCGGAAGAGGCAGAAAAACCAGAAGAGCCGGAAGAAACAGAAAAACCGGATAAAGCTGATAATACGGAAATTCCGGGGAAGCCCGAAAAACCGGAAAAAAATGTGACAGAGGAAATGGACCGGCAGGATGACGGAGATGAAGAAGCGTCAAAGATACCGGTCGGTTACCTGATGGTTGAGTCCGAGGATATCACAACGCCCGGAACGCAGAATATCGTGGCAGGCCTGGGAGAAAAGGGAAAGATACCGGAGCAGGTAAAACTGCATTATCGGAACAGGACGACCGGACGGGAGTATGAAGCGTCTTCGTCCGCCAGCGCCGAAGATATGTTTCTTTTTTCACTGGATTTTGCGGACAAGAGTTCTGGCGGGATCTATGAGCTGACGGAGATTTCGTATGTTCTTGACGGAAAAGAGGGAAGACTTTCTCTGAAAGAGGAAGGATTTGATATCCGGTTTGGTGTGAATGCGCAGGCAGGTGCGCAGCCGGATGCGAAGATCTTTGACGTGGAGGCGGCGGAAGCGGCACAGGCGGAGCTGGATGCGAGTGTGATTACGCTCGACGGGCAGGGTAATGTCATATCCGAGACAAAAGTGGAAGATGTTCTCGGCAGCGGCTGGAACGGCCGGCTGAATGCGCGGGCGGATTTCAAAGGAGCGAACAGTCCGCTGAAAGTAGTGCTGGACCCGGGGCACGACAGTACGCATGCGGGAGCGCGATATAACAACAGTGCCGAAGAAACGCTGGTATTAAAGATTGCAAAATTCTGCCGGGATGAATTAAAGACTTATGGCGGCGTCGAGGTGTATATGGTGCGTGAAGGGGAGAACTGTCCTTATGGCCTGCCTGCCGGATCGTCCGTTACCTGTAATGCAAACCGCGTGGAGTATGCAAAAAGCGTGGGCGCCAACGTATATGTCAGTTTTCATCTGAATGCGAGTACGAGCAGCAGCGCCAACGGAGTCGGAGTTTATTACCCGAACAGCAATTACCGTCCGGATCTCGGGGAGGTGGGGAAAGGACTCGCGTGGCAGATATTTCAGAAGCTGCGGGAACTGGGACTCTCTCAGTGGGCCGACGGTATTCTGATCCGTGATGCAAACTATGACAAATATCCGGACGGCTCCACGGCAGATTACCTTGGGGTGATCCGCAGATGTAAAGAAGCAGGGATTCCGGCTGTTCTGATCGAGCATGCATTTTTAAGCGGAACGTCGGATTACAATAATTTCTTAAGCACGGACGACGGGTTAAAGAAGCTTGGCGTTGCAGATGCGACGGCGATCGCAGAGTATTATGGATTGAAAAAAGGAGCGGCGTCGGCTCCTGTGATCAGTTATGCGCGGTCACAGTCTGATGGAACACTCGAATTAAAGTGGAATGCACTTGAAAATGTTTCTTATTATGAGGTATACCGCAATACAAGCAATACGCCGGATTATACAAAGCTTTCCAACGTCACGGAAGGAACGGCTTACACGGATGACAGTGCCAAAGCCGGAAAAAAATATTATTACATTGTGCGCGCCGTATTTAAAGACGGAAAACAGGGAGAGTATTCCCAGCCCGTCACAGGACGTGTTTTAAAGAGCGTTGCGCTCTCCTATGTAAAGACAACCGGAAGCAAAAAACTGACGCTCGCGTGGGAAGGCGTGACAGGAGCGGAGGGATACCGGATCTTAAGGAAAGACGGTTCCGACGGAAAGTATAAAGAGATGGAGAGAGTGTCCGCCGATAAGAAAAGTTATACGGACAGCGTGCCTTCCAATAATAAAGAATACAGTTACATGGTGCAGGCTTACCACACAAGCGGCGGCGGAGAGGGAAGAGGCATTTCTTCGGAGGAAATGAGCGCAAGGTCGATTGCGAAGGCGGAGATTACTTCTGTAAAGGCGGAAGATGAAGACGCACTTGTCGTAACCTGGAAAAAGGTTGGGGGTGCACAGGGGTATTATATCTCGAGAAGCACAAGTGAGAACGGGACTTACAAACGGATTAAAACGGTGAAATCCGGCAGTACGACCAGCTATAAAGATAAAGATGCGAAAATGGGTCAGACGTATTACTATAAGGTAGAGGCATACCGGAAGGATAACGGACAGACCGGAAAAAGCGGCGCATCAAAGGCAGTCAGCGGACGGCTTTCCGCCGCGCCAAAGATCAGCTATGTGATTTCCAAAAACAGCAAAACGATTGAGATTGGCTGGGGAAAGAAGAGCGGGGTCTGGGGGTATCGTATTTCCAGAAGCACCTCGTCCAAGGGAAATTATCAGGTTTTAAAAACGGTCAAGGGAAAAAGCACGACAACCTACAAGGATACAAAAGTATCCGCCGGGAAAAAGTATTACTATAAAGTCGAGGCAGTCTACAATAACGACGGGAACAGGACATACAGCGACGCGTCTGCGGCAAAATCGGGGATGGCGCTCGCAAAAACGACGATCACTTCGGTGAAAGCTTCGGACAGCCGGACGCTGACTTTGAAGTGGAAAAAAGTAGAAGGGGCGGGAGGCTACCAGATTTATCGCAGTACTTTTAAGAGCACAGGGTATAAGCTGGTTGCGGAGGCCGGTTCCGATAAAGTGAGTTACAAAGACAGCGGGCTGAAGGCGGGACAGACTTATTATTACAAAGTAAGGGCCTATAAAAAGTCCGGATCGAAAAAAGGTGTCGCAGATTTTTCAGCTGTGCAGAAGGCGTGGACGCTGAAAAAAGCGGAAATCACGGAGGTAAAGGCAGAGAGCGGGAAGATCAGGATCGGCTGGAAGAAAATAAGTAAAGCGGACGGATATAAAGTGTACCGTAGTACCAGTGCATCAGGCAGTTTTAAGCTGGTAAAGACGATCAGCGACAATGATCTGGTTACTTATACGGACAAGTCTGTGAAAGAAGGAAAGGTTTACTATTACCGCGTTGCGGCAACGAATAAAATTAAGGGCAGCACCGAGGGAAGAGGAAGCTACAGTGATACGATGCGTATCCCCCTGCTCTCCGGCACACAGATTGCTTCGGCTGTGACGGAGCAGTACAACCTGATCAGAGTTTCCTGGAATAAAGTAAAAAATGCCGACGGTTATCAGCTTTCGGCGGCACTTGGAGAAAAGGAAAAATACAGGACGTTGATGCAGGGAAATACACTTTCCTATGCGCACGGCAATCTGCAGCCGGGGGTCACATATTATTATAAAGTACGGCCGTATGCGCAGCTCTCAAATGGGACAAAGGTGTACGGGGCCTGGTCATCCGTGAAAAAACAGGCTGCCGGCCATATGATTATGGGGAGCAGCAATGTGACGGCGAAGCAGATGACGGCATATTTTAACCGTTTTTACCAGTATCCGTCTGAGGTTTATTCACAGAAAGGAGCGGCTACTGCGGACGAATTTTTTAAGATTGTAAAAGAAGAGGCGGAGGCCGAAGGAGTGAAGTCTGAGGTATTGTTTGCACAGGTGATCCTCGAGACGGGAGGACTGCGGTTCGGCGGTGATGTCCAGGTATGGCAGTGTAACTTTGGCGGGCTTGGCGCGACCGGAAACGGGGCTGCCGGAGAGACATTTCCGGACGTGCGGACAGGTCTGCGCGCACAGGTACAGCATTTAAAGGCGTATGCCAGCACAGACCCGCTCAACAACAGCTGTGTTGACACCCGGTTTTCCTATGTAACGCGCGGCTCGGCACCCTATGTGGAATGGCTTGCGATTCCTAAGAACCCTTACGGAAAAGGGTGGGCGACGGATCCGGATTATGGGACGAAACTGATCCGGATTATGGATAGTCTGTAAGCGGTTGGCTCAATGAAAAAATGCCATTGTGGAAGGTGAAGAAATGCTTTCTGCAATGGCATTTTTGGGAATAATAAAGTCTTGAAAATAGATATTTGCCTTGTATGTGCGGGTGTGGTACAATGTTTGCGAAAATAAGGGTACAAATTTTTGTGAGAAAGACGGAAGGTAATGATAAATGAAACAATTGATCAAGGACAGGCAGTTGTTTATACGCAGAATATTTTTAATATGTTATGATATGCTGGCAGTATTTACGGCCGGTATGCTCGCATTGCTTGTAAGATTTGATTTTCACCTGAATGCGATACCGGCACAGTATCTGGATGAAGTCTGGGGTTCATTGCCGTATCTGATGATTTGTACGGTTATTATTTTCTGGTTTTTACGGCTGTATTCCAGTCTGTGGAGTTATGCAGGAGCACTGGAGATGACGTATATTGTGTCGGCATGTATCTTAGATACATTGTCGTCTGCGGCTGTAATTCTTGCTCGTAACTGGGGCGATATGTTTCCGGTTCCGAGAAGTTTTTATATTTTGTATGGGATTTTTTTGGTAATACTTGTAATTGGATGCCGCTATTCTTACCGGGCACTCCGGGCGGCTAAGAATATGTATAAAAACGGTGCTTATCGGCGCAATGTGCTTGTGATTGGTGCGGGAGATGCAGGAAATCAGCTTATCAAAGAAATAAATAACAGCAGTTATGTCAAAAAACGTGTTGTGGGTGTTATCGATGATGATAATACGAAGATCGGAAATTATATTCACGGTGCAAAAGTGGTAGGAGATCGCAACAGTATTTTGGAGAAGGTGCAGGAATTACATGTACATGAGATTATTGTCGCTATGCCGTCTGCTTCGCCAAAGCAGATGAAAGGGCTTCTTGATGTATGTAAGGAAAGTGGTTGTGAATTAAAACGCCTTCCCGGCATCTATCAGCTGGTTAATGGTGAAGTGAGTGTAAATAAGCTAAAAGATGTTGATGTCAATGATCTTCTTGGGCGTGACCCTGTCTGTGTAGATTTAAATTCTATTATGGGATATGTGTCTGGTAAGCGTGTTATGGTTACCGGGGGAGGAGGGTCGATTGGCAGTGAATTGTGCCGACAGATTGCGGATCACAGGCCCAGTCAGCTGATTATTGTAGATATTTATGAAAATACCACATATGATATTCAGAACGAATTAAAACAAATCTATCCGGAACTGGATCTGGTGGTGCTGATTGCTTCCGTGCGAAATACAAAGCGTATGCAGCAGATTTTTGAAAGCTACTGCCCGGAAATCATTTATCACGCCGCGGCGCACAAACATGTTCCATTGATGGAGGACAGCCCGAATGAGGCAATTAAGAATAACGTTCTTGGGACCTGGAAGATGGTAAAAGCGGCAGATGCGTTTTCGGTGAAGCGTTTTGTGCTGATTTCTACCGACAAAGCCGTAAATCCTACAAATATTATGGGGGCGAGCAAGCGTATCTGCGAGATGATCGTGCAGACCTATAATAAGAGATCGGATACAGAGTTTGTGGCAGTACGGTTCGGGAATGTACTGGGAAGTAATGGCAGTGTGATACCATTGTTTCGCAGGCAGATCGAACAGGGGGGGCCAGTTACGGTCACGCATCCGGACATTGTCCGGTATTTTATGACAATACCGGAGGCGGTGTCTCTGGTTTTACAGGCGGGTGCGTATGCGAAAGGTGGTGAAATATTTGTTCTTGACATGGGAGAACCGGTTCGTATATTAGAACTGGCAAGGAATCTGATCCTTCTGTCCGGACACAGACCGGATGACGATATTCCGATTATATTTACGGGATTACGGCCGGGTGAGAAGCTTTATGAGGAAATGCTGATGCGGGAAGAGGGGATGCAGGAGACAGAAAACAGGCTGATTCATATCGGACACCCGATTGAGATGGATGAAGAGAAATTTCTGGAACAGTTGGATGAACTGAGCGGATATGTGGTGACGGAACCGGACGATATCAGAGATTGGGTAAAAAAGATTGTGCCGACATATCATCCCGAAGAGGGAGCATAAGGATAAAGTTTTCACGGGAAGGAAATGGCACGATCGGGGAAGGAGAAGAGGATGAGAAAAAGGAGAAAACATGTATTGACAAAGCGTCAGCGAATCTATATGAAAATAAAGCGGGGAATTGATTTTTGTCTGGCATCTGTGGCGATTGTACTTCTTTCACCGGTGTTGCTTGTAATCAGTGCAGCGATCAGACTTGATTCGCCTGGTCCTGTACTTTTCAGGCAGAAGCGTGTCGGCATTCACAAAACTTATTTTACAATCTATAAATTTCGTACAATGCGGACGGACACACCGAAGGATATGCCGACGCACCTGCTTGAGGATCCCGATGCATTTCTCACAAGGACAGGAAAATTTTTGCGAAAAACCTCTCTGGATGAGCTGAGTCAGCTTTATAATATTTTAAGGGGAGATATGAGTTTTGTCGGTCCCAGACCTGCACTCTGGAATCAGGAGGATCTGGTTGCGGAGCGGGAGCGGTATGGGGCCAATGATGTTCTCCCTGGCCTTACAGGCTGGGCCCAGATTAATGGGCGCGATGAGCTCGAGATTCCGGTTAAGGCAAAGCTGGACGGCCAGTATGTACGGCATATGTCACTCTGGTTTGATGTAAAATGTTTTCTGGGGACCTTTGGTGCAGTGGTGCATGCTGACGGAGTCGTGGAAGGCGGAACTGGGAAAAAGCGTGATAGATGAGTACGATAACTTTTTTACAAATCTGCAGGTCTCATTGCGTTACTGCAAAACTATGGCATGGAGGAAGAAATGAAAAGAGTACTTATCCTTGGTGTAAACAGTTATATCGGCACTTCTTTTGACGCATACGTAAAACGATGTCAGAGGGGGCAATTCTGTGTGGATTGTGTCAGCCTGCACGGCAGTGACTGGCGGAATATGGACTGGTCTGTGTATGACAGTGTAATAAATGTCACAGGAAAGGCACATGCCGATCTGCATCGTCTGGGTGAGACAGAGAAGAGGGAATACTATGAGATTAACTGCGGACTGGCCTGCCGGACAGCGAAAAAGGCAATATCGGACGGAGCAGGACAGTATATTTATCCGAGCAGTATCATCGTTTACGGTGACAGCAGTAACAGGCAGGAGGCCAGAGTTATCTCACTGGATTCGCAGCCGGCGCCTTCTAATTTTTACGGAGACAGTAAATGGAAGGCAGAACAGGGGCTGCAAAAAATATTTTCCAAAAGAAAAAGCAGGACCCGGCTGGCTGTTCTGCGTCTTCCGATGATTTATGGATCGGGTTGCAAAGGAAATTATCAGACGCTGGCAAGGCTGGCAAAAAAAATTTTTGTATTTCCGGACTATAAAAATCGTCGAAGTATGTTATATATAGAAAATCTTTGTGAGCTTATCTGTCTTCTGATTGAAAATAACGAAGAGGGACTTTTTTTTCCACAGGATGAAAAATATGTGTCGACCTCCCGGATGGTTCAGCTTATTGCGGAGGAACATGGAAGACGGATTACATGTGTGAGCGGGCTCAATCCGGTCATCGATGCCGCAAAGCGTTTTCCCGGCAGGATCGGAGGAATTGTAAAAAAGGCGTTTGGAAGTCTGACGTATGAGAAGGGGATGAGCGTATATCCAAATGGAGAGTACCGTAAGTATACGTTAGAGGAGAGTATTCGCAGGACGGAAAGAGGGTATTCTTTTTTCCAGGAAGGGCAGCTTAGGGGAATGAAATGAGGATCAGTATTATTACAATAGCCTATAATAGTGAAAAAAGTATCGGAGGCACAATAGAAGCCGTTCTGGCACAAAAGGAATCCGATCTAGAGTATCTGATTATAGATGGAAAAAGCACAGATAAGACGGTTGAAATTGCGGAGGGCTACCGGTCGCAGATGGAGAGGGCCGGTGTTGCGTATTCAATCGTCAGTGAACCGGATAAAGGAATCTATGATGCTATGAATAAAGGAATCCGGCTGGCCGGTGGCGATATTATTGGCATTATAAACAGTGGAGACTGGTATGAACCTGGCACGATAAGTCTTGTGAAAAAATATTTTGCGAAGAAGAAATGTGATTTAATGTTTGGGAATATCCGGATTCACCGGAAAGGCGGCAATTCTTTCGTGAAGAAAGCAAGGATACGCAGGTTTCAGACTTCCAGAGACTGGAATCATCCGACCATGTTTGTGAAAGCAAGGCTTTATAAGGCGTATCCGTTTTTGTGCAGAGGGATTCATGATGATTATGGTTTTTATCTGAAAATGAGGAAGATGGGAGTGAAAATTCTGGCTGTCGATGACGTACTTGCAAATTTTGAGATGGGCGGCGCGAGTAACAGAAAGAGTTTCGGGGAGGCAGTAAAACGAATCAGAGACAGATATCGGTATTGTTATCGTGTGAATGGGTATAGCAGGTGGTATTTTCTGGAGTGTGTGGCGATTGAGGCGGCGAAGTATATGATAGGGTAAGGAGTGATATGAGGGTTTTTCAGATAAATACAGTGTATGGTTCGGGGAGCACGGGGCATATCGTGGCAGATTTAAAGCATATTATGGAGGATGCAGGAGAAGAGTGTTTTGTTGCGTTTGGGCGTGGGCGCAGCGAAGAGTGTTATACAAGCTGCGTGAGCAATAAAGCTGATCTGTACTGGCATGCCTTATTTACCCGTATCACAGATCGTACCGGACTTTATTCTGTTCACGCCACGAAACGCATGATTGGTCTGATAAAAAAAATGCGGCCGGATATAATTCATCTTCATAATATTCACGGATACTATCTGAATATTAAGATGTTGTTTCATTTTTTTAAGGAATATGGGCGACCGGTTATCTGGACGTTTCATGATTGCTGGCCTTTTACCGGGCATTGTGCTTACTTTGAGAAATATGGAAAATATGAATTGTGTAATAAATGGAAAAAACAATGTGAGAAATGTGACCGCATTTCCGAATACCCAAAAAGTCTGACAGACGGATCAAGAAAGAATTATATTCATAAAAAAGAAGTATTTACAGAATATGGGAATATAAGTATAGTCACCGTTTCTGATTGGTTAAAACAACGGGTGAATGAGTCATTTCTGGCAAAGTTTCCGGTTTACACGATATATAATGGTGTGGATCTGAATGTGTTTAAGCAATGTGATTCTGAGAAATTACGAATAAAATACAATCTGGAAAAAAAGAAGGTGGTACTTGGTGTGGCCAATATATGGTCTGGATTAAAGGGATTGACGGATTTCATTCAATTGGCAGGGGTGTTGGATAATACAGAGTATCAGATTGTATTGTTAGGGGTAGATGAAAAGGTCCAAAAAAACATTCCATATCAAATTCTCGCACTCCCAAGGACGGAATGCGTAGAAGAACTGGTAGAATGGTATAATACCGCAGAGGTGCATTTCAATGCCAGCAGGGCAGAGACATTTGGCATGACGGTGATTGAATCGCTTGCATGCGGGACGCCGGTTGTGTCGTATAATATTTGTGCGATGAAAGAAATTCTTGATGCGTCTTGTGGATATCTTGTAGACAAAATCGGAGATGTAAAGGAAGCTGCACGGTTTATTAGGAAGTGTAATAAGCCTGAGATGAAGCCGTCATGTATTGCCAGAAGTGTGGCGTTTGAAAAGAATATGCAATATCGGAAATATATGGCACTGTATAAAATGATTTTGGAGAAAAGCAGGGGATAAAAAATGCGTGTATCGGTATGTATGGGGATTTATAATGGAATGCAGTACCTAAAAGAGCAGCTGGAGTGTATCAGAAAGCAGACGAGGAAACCGGATGAAGTTATATTATGCGATGACGGTTCCACCGATGAGACACAGAAATTTCTGTACACATATTTAAAAAGCCATCGGGATACTTCGGACTGGAAACTGATTCTGAATGAAAAAAATAAGGGATATCCGGAAAACTTTTATTACGTCATGGATTTGTGCAGCGGCGATATCGTTTTTTCTGCCGATCAGGATGACCTCTGGGATCCCCATAAAATAGAGCGCATGTGCAGGATTATGGAGAAAGAGAAAGAGATAAAGGTTCTCGGGTGTTCTTATGGACTGATTGACAGTGAGGATAAGGCGATCCGCACGGTAATGGCGCCTGGCACGAAAAAAAACAGGCGGACGAGAAAACGGATATCCCTGGAAAACGTTTTTTATAAGTATGAATGGCCTGGTATGGTGCTTGCTTACAGAAATGCCTGGTATCAAAAATGTGTTGCGCAAGAGTGCGATGATAGGAGTACATTGCGGAAGATTCCGCATGATTTTCTGCTTTGTGTGCGGGCGGCGGAAGAAAAGGGATTTTATCAGATCGAAGAGAAACTGGCTTTTCACAGACGTCATGACAATAATACAGGAAAAGAGGAGCATAGATTTCATCGTCTGTTGAAGAAAAAAAGAAAGCTGGATGAGATTTCTGAGTATAGAAGGATGCTGGACAGGCTTTCGGATGGGAAAGTAATGCGGACGGGGGAAGGACAGCGGGTTCTGGAGAGTAAGCGTCTGGCGATGGAAAGCCGGTATGAGGCGCTGGTATCGGGGAAGATCAGTGCTGTGTTGAAAAGTGCGTGGAAATGGCGGAGTCAGGTTCGGGTTGCTACGGTAGTTTGTGATATTGTAATTGTGAGACAAACTGCCAGATAGAAAAGTTTTTACAAAATTACTTACATTGAAACTGGAAGGTTAAGGGGAACATTTAATCAAAATGTTATTTTTGGTTGCAATTTTTTAGAGTATCGTTTAGAATAGATGCGAATATCAATTGTTGAATTTGTAGTGTTACAGGAATGTTGACTGACAAAAATGATTTTGGTATGCAGAGATTGGATGTTTGATTTTTTGTAGATTAAATATAGAAATTTGGAGTTTGGTTATAGTCTGGAGGGAAAAATGGTACAACCCTTGGTTTCAGTTATAGTCCGCACCTGTCAGCGGCCAGAAGTTTTGAGAGTAGCTTTGTGTAGTTTGGAAAATCAAACATATAAGAACCTTGAAGTCGTGGTAGTTGAGGATGGGGATAATGTATCTGAGGAGCTCTTGAAAAAAGAATTTTCAAATTTAAATTATATATATAAATGCACTGGGGAAAAAGTCGGAAGATCAAGAGTGGGAAATATCGCGTTGGAACTGGCTGGTGGCGAGTATTTAAATTTTTTAGATGATGATGATGCTTTTTTGCCAGAGCACATTGAATCTCTGGTAAGAGAACTTATTGGTGGCAAAGAAAGGGTTGCCTATAGTATTGCTGAAGAACGACAGATTGTAGTAAAATCCACGATGCCATATTTATATAATGTTAAAAGAAAAACAATTCGCTATCATCAATGCTTTAATCGTATGCTGCTTTATTGTTTTAGTTATCTTCCAATTCAATGTGTGATGTTTCATAAAAGCCTGTTTGAAGAATTAGGAGGATTTGATGAAAAATTAGATAATTTGGAGGATTGGGATTTGTGGGTAAGATACTCAACAAAAACTGATTTTGCGTATATTGATAAAGTTACATCTTATTATCATGTTCCATATAAGAATGAGATCAAGAAAAAGCGTTTAGCGAAATTCAAGAGTTACTATCCTTATTTATATTGTAAATTTGAAAATTATAAGGTGGAAAGTAACGTTGCAAGTTTAAATAGGGATGTAATGTATATAATAAGAGAATATAAAACAAAAGGATTGATCCGGTATCTCAGAATGTTTTTCCGAGCCGTATTTTATGGCGAAAGATAATATATTGAATAGGAGACTATTATGATTCGTAGTTTGATTAGAAATAAAAAAACTATATGGGAATTAGGAAAGAACGACTGCCGGGCAAGATATTCATCGTCCATATTAGGGGCAATATGGATGATTCTGCAGCCTTTGACAAATATGCTGGTTATCTGGCTTGTTTTTGAAGTCGGTTTTAAAGCATCTAATTTATCTGAGGATGTTCCTTTTATAATATGGTACATGCCGGCTTTTTTGGTCTGGAATTTTTTTCAGGAATCGTTAAGCCAGGCATCGGGGAGTTTGCTGGAATATAGTTATCTGGTTAAGAAAGTTAATTTTGAAGTGGAAATTATTCCACCTATTAAAATTGTTTCAAATTCTTTTGTTCATGTTTTTTTTATGTTTTTTATTATATTTGTGAATTTTTGTTATGGGAAAATGCCTACAATTTTTTATTTGCAAGTGTTTTATTATTATTTTTGTGCTGCTGCACTGGCATTGGCATTCGGCTGGTTTTTCTCGGCTTTTGCACCATTTGCAACAGATATAACCAATGTTGTGGCAATTATTCTGCAAATAGGGTTCTGGATAACACCAATTTTTTGGGATCCATCATCTTTGACAGATACAGCGATGTTTATTTTGAAACTTAATCCAATGTATTATGTTTGTATGGGATATCGTGATTGTTTTGTGTATAACATGCCGTTTTATAAACATCCGTTACTTGCGTGCTATTTCTGGTTTATAACAATAAGTATATGGTTTATAGGAACCAGATTATATAAAAAATCGAAAAAACATTTTGTGGACGTGCTTTGATAAGGAGATTGTTATTATTATGCAGACGAATGGTGTGTCAATAAAAGTTGAAAATGTTACAAAAGTGTATGATCTGTATAGTAATTCTCAAGATCGTCTGAAAGAAATAGTAAGTCTGACAGGAAAGAAATATCACAATGAATATTATGCTTTAAATGGGATCAGTTTTTCAGTTGGAAAAGGAGAGACTTTTGGTATTATAGGAACAAACGGTGCAGGTAAATCTACATTATTGAAGTTGATTACCGGCGTTGCATCTCCGACAAGCGGTAAAATAACAGTGAATGGAAGAGTCTCTGCTTTATTGGAATTGGGAGCAGGGTTTAACCCTAATTATACTGGGATACAAAATATATATTTAAATGGTGTTATGATGGGGTATTCCAGAGAAGAAATGGAGCAGAGGGTGAACCCGATTGTTCATTTTGCAGATATTGGAGAATTTATTAATCAGCCTGTAAAGACATATTCGAGCGGGATGTTCGCGAGACTGGCATTTGCTGTTGCTATTAATATTGAACCAGAGATATTAATAGTCGATGAGGCATTATCTGTAGGGGACGTGTTTTTTCAGAATAAGTGTTATAAAAAGTTCGAAGATCTGAGAAAAAAAGGAGTGACTGTAGTATTTGTATCTCATGATGTAGGAACAGTAAAACAATTGTGTTCAAAAGTGTTGTGGATAGAACATGGTATACAGCAGATGGTTGGTGACAGTGTAGAAGTGTGCAATGAATACTCTAATAGTATTTTGAGTAAAAGAGCACAGGAATATAAAGAAAATTTGAATAATGTAATTAGTACAGAGTCTGATCAGAGTAAAAAAGAATATCTGGATTTGGAGGAGTACCCTGAAATTGAATATACGAATGAAAGTATTTTGAATGAAGAGGTACAGATTATTTCTGGTTTTCTATCAGATAAAGCAGGAGAATGTGTTTCTTCGTGTAAAGCAGGGGAAATATATACATTATCTATTGTGTTTTCTTCGGAGCGAGATATAGCTGAATGTATTGCAGGATTTGTAATCGAAACGGTAAAGGGACTTTGGGTTGTTAATTGTAATAGTCTGATTTCTGGAAATAAAGCGGGATTTGCAGTAAAAAAGAATTCTGTGAATAAAGTGAATTTTCAATTTGAAATGCCTCAACTGGTAAATGGTGACTATATTATTGGAATTGCAATTTCTGAAGGTAATATCTTGGATTTTAAAGTGCTGACATGGTTATATAATGTGTTGTATCTGCAGATTACTAATGTTGGAGGAAATGATGGCATTTTGCACTTAGATACACATGTTCAGATTTATAGCAGGGAAAAAGAAAAATGAGTAAATATGATTTTGGATATAATTTAGAGCCGGGAAGTACCAATGAATGGGCATATAGGAATATCGATGAAAATATGAAGGTTCTGGAAGTGGGGCCTGCTATAGGAAATCTCACATATCATCTAAGTAAGGTGAAAAAATGCATAGTCGATATTGTTGAAATAGACGAAGAAGCTGGTCAGAAGGCAAAAAAATTTGCTAGAAATGCTCTGATTGGATGTTGTGAAGGGGATTTAAATAAAGATATCTGGTATGGAAGAATAAATGAAGAAAGATATGATATCATTGTGGTTCTTGATGTATTAGAGCACTTGCAGGATCCGGAGCGTATATTGAGACTGTTAAAAGGATTATTGAACACCAGTGGAAAAATTCTTTTATCAATTCCAAATGTGGCGCATAATGCAGTCATAATGCAATTGCTTGATAATCGGTTTGACTATACAGATCTTGGGTTACTTGATAGAACACACATCCATTTTTTTGCTTATGATTCTATTTTGAAAATGATAGAGAATGCTGGATTGAATATTTCAGTAGCAGATGCAATAAATAAGGTTGTAAATGATACTGAAATTGATTGTTCTTTCTTAAAACTTCCAATTGAAGTCGACTATTTTCTGAGAACGAGGAAATATGGTGAAGTGTATCAATATCTATTTGAACTCCGTTTAAGAAATGAAACTATAGAGAATTGTATAGATAAAAATCATTTATGCGAGTCGCTTTATGATACAAAAATATTGGTTAATGGTTTGATTGAGAACCTTGTGAATATAAAAGTGGATCCTGAAAATATAAAAGTAGATTTTGATTTGCTGAATTATCATGAAGTGAAGAGTCTGAGATTTGTCCCTTATGAAGGTGCCTGTCTGGTTTCCAGACTTAAGGCAAGTGTTATATATGATGGTAAAACAGAAAAGGTAATTCCTAACTGGTCTTCTGGTATAAAAGTTGATGATGAGAATTGGATTTTATCAGAAGAGAACCACGAAATCAATTATCTGCTTGGTAATGATGCAAGGAGATTCCGGATTGAATGTAGTTGCAGATTATTGAACGAAACCATACATGATGCGTTTGAGAAACAGGAGAGAATAAAAAGCGAAACCGCGAATGACTTAGAAAGTCGTATGAAGCAATTGCTGGAAAATATATCGGAAAAGAATCAGAAAATAGATTGTCTGATGGAAGATATTGCTATTAAAGATCAGACGATAGTGGAGCAGAACAATTCAATAAACAAGCAACAATATTCGATAAGTGAAATGAAAGAAACGATCGATTCCATCACATTACTGAATGAGAGAATAGATATGGAATTGACGACATTAAAGAACTCAAGATGGTATAAAGTGGTAACAAAGGTAAAAGAGCTTATACAGCTGATAAGGGGAGGATTATGGAAAAAGTAAGTGTAATTATGCCCTGTTATAATGATGGTATATATATTAAAGAGGCAATTGAGTCGGTAAAAAGACAGACATATCCAGATATAGAATTAATTGTGATAGATGATGGTTCTGATGACAAGCAAACGATTGATACATTACAGGCGATGAAAGATGAGATTGTTTTATTGCATACGGATCATTTAAGGCCGGCAGGGGCAAGGAATTATGGGGTCAGTAAAGCTACGGGGCGTTATATAATGCCGGTTGATTCGGATGATATAATCGATAAGACTTACATTCAGAAGGCAGTTGAAATTATTGAATCAAAAGAAAATGTGGGCGTAGTTTATTGTGAGGCGGAGCTGTTTGGAGAAAAAACAGGTAAATGGGAGCTGCCTGCTTATTCTTTAGATAAAATGTTATTGGATAACATTGTTTTTGTTACTGCATTGTTTTATCGGGAAGATTGGGAGAAAGTTGGTGGTTTTAATACACATATGGTGGCAGGAATGGAAGACTATGATTTCTGGCTTTCCATTTTAGCCTTGGGAAGAGATATATATCAGATTCCCGAAATATTGTTTCATTATCGAATTAAGCCGACATCCCGGACGACAGGATTTCAGTCTGATTATGTGCAAATGCAGAATACATATAGACAAATATATGATAATCATAGAGAGTTTTATGCGGAATATTGTGAGGAATATGCTAAAATATTGAGAGATGCATTGGTAGAACAAGTTGCTATAAGAATGAAATATGAACGAATTTTTGAAAAAGTACAAAAATATTACAGATATCCTGTTATTGGAAAAATTATAAAAAAGATTATTGGCACTTGAAAAGATAGGAGAAATTTTCAGTATGATAATATTTACATCAATTTGCACTAATTACGCACATAAGGCAAGAACGTTAGCGGAATCAGTAAAAAGAAACATTCCGGATGCTCGTTTTTTTGTTTGTCTGACGGAGAGATCTATACCGGAATCAATGCAGTATGAACATTTTGATAAAGTAATTTTGGCTAAAGATATGTGGCCTGGCAATTTTAACAGATATATTTATAAACATGCAATCGTTGAAGCGTCAACTGCTGTAAAAGGACATTTCTTTAAGTATTTAATAGATAATTATCCGGAAGAGAATAAATTTGTTTATTTGGATCCTGATTGTTACGTTTATTCTGATTTTGTGGAACTGCGTGAGTTATTGAAGTCGAGGCCAATTATCTTATGTCCGCATTTGCTTCAGCCGGGTAATATAGATATGGAATTATCGTCAACTGCGCATGGAGTATATAATCTGGGTTTTTTGGCAGTGAACAGAAGCGAGGAAGCAGTCAGGTTTATTAATTGGTGGGCGGATCGACTATATTTATTTTGTTATGATGATATTTTGAGGGGGATATTTACAGATCAGAAATGGATTGATCTTGCGCCATGCTTTTTTGATGTGGAAGTGTTTAAGCATCGGGGATATGATTTCGCCACATGGTCTTTGCTTGATTGCGGGATGACAAAAGAAAGCGATGGATATTATGTAAAAGGAGCTCCCTTGCGATTTATTCACTTTTCGGGATATGGAGCGACGATAGAAAAATGTATGAATGACTGGTTGCCAGAGGGAGAGCATCCTTTTAAGGAGCTTTATCGAAACTATTCAGAAATACATGAAAATAATAATAAGGATCAGGTTTCCCGTACAGAATGGAGTTATGGTCAATATTATTCTGGAGAAAAAATTGATGATGCTCTTCGCATAATGTATCGTAATAATAATGATGTGATGTTTGGGATTGAAGATCCGTTTGCTTTGAGCAACGTGGAGCTGAAACAGCTTTTTTTGAATGATAATTCTAAAAAAACATATGATAAAATAACAAAATCAATAAAAGATGATGGTGTAAAAAAGACTATTTTGCGAGGAATGAATTTTGTAAAAAGAAAAATGAGTAAAGAGTAATTTGTAGCTAATGGTCAGGCTATATGACGAATATAGCGGTTGAGTCTTTGGAGATGTAGAATGGATATGCCAGATAAGGTATCTGAGAGTGGTAGAGAATCAAATATTGAACTTCTTCGAATTGTGTCGATTATGGGGGTTATAATACTTCATTATAATAATGCCGGGATTGGGGGGGGGGGGCGCAATATGTAGTAAATTATTCACTTAATTACTGGATACTAATTATTTTAGAGTATTTATTTATTGGTTCAGTTGATTTGTTTGTTATAATAAGTGGTTATTTTATGTGCAACTCAGATCAGAGAGAGATGACAAAACCTTTGTCACTCCTTATTCAGACTGTCATTTTTTCTGCAATTACATATATACTGAAAGTGTTTGAGGGAGGTATTGTGTTTTCTGCAGAGGGTATGGCAGGTGCATTGCTTCCATGTAATTATTTTGTTATATTGTATATAGTTTTATATTTGATTTCGCCCTTTGTAAATATTTTGATAAAGAGTTTAGATGAATCACATTTTACTTACTTCATGCGTTTGTGTATATTTTTATTTGCTGTATGCCCTAGCGCTGTTGATATTTTAACTCAGATCACGCATAAAGAATGGATGGGATTATCTACTGTGGGTATGTATGGAAGCCAGTATGGTTATTCTGTTGTTAATTTTATTCTGATGTATTTAATAGGAGCATATGTCAGGTTTAAGGAATATGAGTTTAGCAAGGTAAGTAAATTAAAATTGTTAACATTACTCGGATGTATTCTTGTTGTCCTTATAATATGGGGAAATATAAATCCATTAACGGCACAGGAATATTGTAATCCTGTTGTTATTTTTGAGAGTGTTACTATTTTTTTATTATTCAAGAGAATGCATTTTGGCGAGATTAAGTGGCTGAATAAGGTTGCGGAGGGAACATTTACAGTATTTCTGTTACATTTGGTATTTTTAGAAAAATTTGATATAAAAAAAGCTGTCACAGGAAATTGGATGTGGATGATATTACACATTCTGGGAGTGGTAATTTTTATTTATTTTATCTGCTGGTGTATATTTTTAGCGTATAAATGTATCATGGACGGAAAGACTGTGAGATTGTTAAAAGGGAAAATATTGCGCATGACGGTAGGAAGATATAAAAATAGCAGTTCTGACAATTGGTGATTGTATAAAGGAGCGGAGATGGAACAAAAAATAAGTAGGCACAAAGAGCTGATAAAGCGCATGTCCAGGATATGTTTGATTATTTTATTTGAAATAGTAGTCTATGGTATTTTTAATGAATTGAAATCTGAGATAAAAAGTCTGTGCGTTTTTATTATGTGTATGGCGCCTTTTTTGATTTGGTTTTGCTCTGAAAAATATATTGAGATGAATATTGATATTTTTTCTGAAAACAGAGACAGTCGGACAAAGAATGCTATAGATATGTTTGTTCTGGCCGTTGATGCAGAAATCATCGCTCTTTTTTTTGACAGAATAATATTATTGCTTCTATACAAACTGGTAGCTGCATACGATATTTTGTTAAAAGGATATTTAGAACAAATACGTTTTTTTTCATTCTGGCGGATTCAATATTGGTTTATATTTATATTTATTATACTGTTAGTGTTCTATCTGGGATTTGAAAAGAGCTTTCAGAACCGATATATATTGGCGGCGGTTTTATTTATTTATCTGGTTATGGGACAATATCATGGTTCATCAATTGGTTATCTCTCTGGAATGCTGGTTGAACACACTGAAAACTATGACAAGACAACATTGATCGGTATAAATCAGGGATTGAGAGGGGATGAATGGGCAGTAGATTTGCCATTAAGCATAGGTCAATGCTATAGCGATGAAAAATTTCCTTATTACAATGATAATCTGATGATTAATGGTTGTGATGTTATGGTATCAGCAAAGCTTCCGGTGAACGATGTATTGGCTTTATTTAATCCGCTTAAATGGGGATATTATTTTTTACCAATAGAGAATGCCGTAGCTTTTGGATGGTGGCTTCCATTGTTTGCTGTATTTCTTTCTTCCATTGATATGATGTATGAATTATGCAGGAAAAAGAAAGTATCTGTTGCGTATGGGGGAATGATTTTATTTTCACCATGTGTACAATGGTGGTATAGTATTTCGGTTCTTATATTTTCGGGTCAGTATCTTATTGTTGCATTAAATAGATTTCTGGTAGAAAAGGGGAAAGTAAAAAGAATATTGCTGACAGCGTTTGCATCTCTTTGTGCTAATACGTTTATGTTTGTTATATACCCTGCATGGGAGATCCCATTTCTTTACTTTTTTTTGATTCTGATTGTATGGGTATTTTGGAGGAATTGGGAAGGTAAGCCCTTAAAAAAAGAAAATATTTTAGCATATTTCATGGTATTGTTGTCTTGCATGGCTTTTGGAATCAGATTTCTGCTTTTGTCTGGTGAAGCTATGCAGGTTCAGTTGAATACGACTTATCCTGGTAATATACGAGCGTGGGAAATGGTTCCAATTGATATATTTTTATTACAGATAATTAATGTATTTATGTCATTTGGAAAATATTCAACATATATGAATAACTGTGAGATTAGTCAGTTTTATGGGATGTTTTTCTGGTCTTTTATTTTATGGATTAGTATAGTAAGAAAAAAAGCAGAGAAAATTAGGGAGAAAAGATTAATATCAATATTAGTAATATTCAATTTACTGTTATTGTACTATATTTTTGGTCCCCAATTACCGCATTTATATAATATAACTCTGCTTTCTTTTTCATATCCAAGAAGAATGCTTTCCCTTTTTGGGTATTCTTCGATGGTTATTTTGATGTTATTGTTAGGCTGTTGTATAGAAAACAAAATGATTGATAAAGGAAAGGCAAAGATTTTTGCGGCTGTCTGTTTTGTTATTGTAGCAGGTATAGCTGTAAATAATAATATAATAAGAGAATATGTAAACGGAAGTATTTTGTTTTTTGTGTTTGTAATTGTAGTGATTGGCATTTGGGCATATACTGGTTATACAATTATTTCGGGTCATAGTCTGAAAAGAGGGATAACTTTTCTGTTAGTTATTTCAGTGGCTTCATCAGCATTTGTAAATCCTGTACAGCGTGGATTGGATGATTTATTCGAAAGTTCATTAATATCAAAAATATATGAAATAAGTGAACAGAGTACTGGACGGTGGTTAGTTAGTGGTAATTCTACAATTTCTAATATTGTCACAGCATGTGGGATCAAGAGGCTGACGGGAACGTACGTTTATCCTGATATTCCAATGTTTGAAATCATAGATCCTGACCATGATTATGAGGATAGCTGGAATCGATATGCTCATATTGATATGGAATTGTCAAATGAAAATCGTATTGAATCGTTTGGGGCTGGTCTTAATGTTGGTATAGACGTAGAGACGGCTCAAAAGCTAGATGCAGAATATTGGGTTATCAACAGAGTAGTCGATACAAATATGTTTGAAGGTGTTGACATAGTTCAGATATATAATAGTGCTGAATGGTATATATATAAATTAATCTATAAATGATTGTGAAAAATTTGTTGATTATGTTTTGAGTCTATTAAAGTGAGAAATGAGTTTTATGATATTTTTGTTGATGTATTTTTAGAAAGGCGGATTATGTGTATGAAAGTACTGGCTATTATTCCTGCCTATAATGAGGAAAAAAGTATATTGGGCGTGATTCAGAAATTGAACAGTGATTGTGCAGAAATAGATTACCTTGTTGTCAATGACTGTTCGAGAGATAATACATTATATGTTTTGGAAAATGCAAGCGTGAAATATGTATCTTTGCCATTAAATCTTGGAATTGGGGGAGGAATTCAGGCAGGGTATAAATTTGCATTGCGAAATGATTATGATATAGCGGTTCAGATAGATGGTGACGGACAGCATGATACATCCTTTTTGAGAACCGTTACAAAACCTATTGAATCCGGAGAGGCTGATATAGTAATTGGTTCAAGGTTTATTGATAAACAGGGATTTCAGTCGTCTGGTATGAGGCGTATAGGAATTCGATTTCTGAGTTTGTTAATACAGGTTTGCTGTGGAATTAAAGTGCATGATGTTACAAGTGGGTTTCGTGCAGTTAATCGTAAATTTATCGAGGAATATGCAAAAGAGTACCCTATAGATTATCCTGAACCGGAGGCAATTGTCAAGGCTTCGGTTCAGGGGGCCAGAATATTAGAAGTACCGGTTATAATGAAAGAGAGAGAGAATGGTACAAGTTCAATTTCAGCATGGAAATCAGTGTATTATATGATAAAAGTGTCTCTGGCAATTATATTATGCAGACTTTCAAATAGTAGAAAGGAACATTAGAATGACAGGTACATTGAGGGTAATTCTTATAGTTGCGCTTTTGTTTTATTTTATAATTGTTTTTTTCCTTTTAAAAAAGAGACGGCTGGCTTTAAAGTATTCATTGCTGTGGTTGTTTATGGGAATCACAATGACTATGCTTGTGGTTTTTCCAAGGCTTCTGGAAATATTCTGCAGATTGTTTGGAATTGCCGATACAATGAATGGCCTGTTTACTTTTGCCATTGGTTTTATTCTTATGTTGTTGATGGCATTGACCTCAATTGTTTCGAAACAAAGTGATAGAATCAAGGAACTTGTACAAGAAAGTGCATTAATGGAGAAGAGAGTGCGGGATCTGGAGAAGGAAATACAGAAGTGAAAAGAAATGTTTTGTGGAATACAGCAGGTAGTGTATTTTATTGTGTGTGTCAATGGCTCATTACAGTTATTGTTGTTCGGCTATCTTCTTACGAAAATGCAGGTTATTTATCGTTAGCGATGACAACAAGTAGTAGTTTTTCAACCATCTCCTTGTTTAGTATGCGCAATTTTCAAGTGTCTGATGTGAAAGGAGAGTATAATAATGATGTTTATGTGGGGAGTCGTATTTTAACATGTTTTTTTGCTCTGGTATGTTGTACATTGACAATTTTAAGGGGGAACTCATGTTATCAGATCATATGTATAGAAGCATTTATGGTTGTCAGGATTGCTGAGGCGATTGTAGATGTGATGCATGGAATTGATCAGAAGTATGATCATTATGATTTTATAGGAAAATCATACATCATTCGAGGAATTATTACGGTTTGTTCATTTACATTTACGCAGGTGGTTTTGGGAGATCTGGCCATCACACTTTGTGTGATGGCATTGCTCAATTGTATGGCTGCTTTTTTGTTTGATTGGAAAAAAACTTATAATCTGGATTTCTTTCGACCATTAGTATTAGATAAAAAGGTATGGGAATTGCTTGGAAAATGTTTTCCGATTGTTATTTTTTCTTTTTTGCTTAGTGTGGAAAATTTATTGCCAAAAACAATTTTACAACAGCAATATGGGGCAGAAGAGTTGGGAATTTATTCTTCTATAGCATCACCAACGTTGATTGTTCAGGTTTTTTCGGCAGTTGTTTTTAATCCGTTTTTACCGGCTCTTTCAGAACTATACTATAGGGGAGAAATAAAGCGATTTAGAAAGATGCTCCATAGAACTTTCTTATTATTGATAGGAATGTGTGTTATAGTAAATATAGGTGCTGCGATCTTAGGACGTTTTGGGCTGACTTTACTGTTTGGCAGAGGAATACTGGAGTATTATGATTTGTTTTTTCCGATTGTATGGTGTACTATTTTAATAGCGATCATCTGGATTGTTTCTGCAGTTCTTGTGGCGCTCAGACAGATTCGCTGGCTGTTAACCGGTATGATTTTTGATTTTTTGATATGTGTGAGTCTGGCACGCAGATTGATTGAATGTTATGGAAAAAACGGGGTGAGTTTCGTGCAGATTATTGTCTATCTGGCTTACATTATCTTTATGGTAATAATATGCGAGATGGTGCTATATAAACAGGAGAAAAAATGCAGAGAGGAGAAAAGTTAAGAAAATGTATAGAGGAAGAGATCATACATTTTTAATATGTGCGTATAAAGAAAGCCCATATCTGGAAGCATGTATAAAATCATTGTTGAAACAGACAGTTAAAAGTCATATCTTAATTTCTACATCGACACCATGCGCATATATAACCACGCTTGCAAAAAAATATAAACTTAGTGTTATGGTCAACGACGGGGAAAAAGGTATTGCGCACGATTGGAATTATGGATATAAACGGACAGAAACTCCGCTTGTTACGATTGCACACCAGGATGATATTTATTTGCCGGAATTTTTGGAAAAATCGCTTGATGTTATTAATGATTCAAAAAAACCATTAATTGCATTTACCGATTATGGTGAATTGAGAAATGGTAAAAAAGTTTATAACACTAATTTATTGAAGATAAAAAGAGTATTGCTATTTCCTTTGCGTTTTAAAATATTCAAAGGAAGCAGGTGGATGCGAAGGAGAAGCCTCGCATTTGGTTCTGGCATTTGTTGTCCGTCCGTGACCTATGTTAAGCCGAATTTGCCGGCGCAGGTGTTTGAGGCAGGATACAGAAGTGATGTTGACTGGCAGGCATGGGAACGTCTGTCAGGATTGAAAGGGGATTTTTTATATTACAGACATCCTTTGATGTTACATCGTATTCATGAAGACTCTGAAACGTCTCATATTATTGCGGATAACCAGAGAAGCAGGGAAGATTATGAGATGTTCTGCAGATTCTGGCCGAAATCGGTTGCAAAAATATTGGCTTTTTTTTATAGCAGAGGCGAAAAATCAAATAGTTTGTAGAACAGGAGAAGAGGAGAGCAGAATGATTGAGTGGAAAAATTGGAAACAGTATAAAAATAATTTTGAGAAAAGTAAAGAATATAGATCTGTATTAGTATATGGAGATGAAGTAAACAGTGACATTGACATCGCTGTTATGATTCCGACATTTAAGAGAAGCAGGTTTTTGAAACAGGCAGTTGATAGTGTTCTGAGGCAAAAAGGAGATTTTAAATACACTATTTTTGTTATTGATAATTGTGATGAAATTGATAAAGATACAGATGATCTGATGAGGGAATATTGTGAAAAAAATGATTGTATAAAATACTATAGAAATCAAAAAAATCTTGGTATGTTTGGAAATTGGAATCGATGTATAGAATTGGCACCGACTGCCTGGTTTTGTATTTTAAATGATGATGACATGCTGAAGGAATCATTTTTAGAAAAGATTATTCCTGTGACACAACATACAAGTTGTGGACTTTTTGGAACTTATAGGGAATTATTAGACGAGAGGGCAGATGAAGAAAAGCGGAACAAAATTGAATATGGATGGATTACAAAAACAGGAATAGATTTGTTTATTCGGATGAATGCTGGAAGGATTATTCCAATGGTGTTGAAAGATGTGGTATATAACAGGCATTTTCCGTGTAATCCACTTATTCTGAATAAAGAAAAAAGTATGAAATTGGGAGGCTTCAATGATGAATATAAGCCGTTTGCGGATATGGTATTTACGGCTAATATGTTTGCAAGGTATGGTGCCTGCATTTTGCCGGATCGATTGACCGTATGTCGATTTTCTCAGAACGAGTCCACAAAAATGGAGGTATTGTGGGCTATTATGGAAATTGCTTCTGGACTTGCGGTCTGCGCTGCAAAAGAATTGGGATATGACCGTTCTAATGTGGAGAAGGCCAGACAGGAAGCGGTTCTGATTGAGTATAATATTTTTCCGTCTGTAAAACATAAAATAGATTTTGAGGATGTGATTTTAAAGTTTAAGCTGAATTCCAGATATAGAAATGTATTATTTCGGAATTTTGTTATGTTAAAATATAAACTGGGATGGGCGTTTCTTTTTATTAGGAAATAATAGTATAAATTTTACGAAAGGTAGTGTGCAGAGAGGGATGAAAACAATAATATTAGCGGGTGGTTTTGGGACCAGAATATCTGAAGAAAGTCATTTAAAACCAAAGCCGATGATTGAAATCGGGGGAATGCCGATTATGTGGCATATTATGAAATTATATTCGCATTATGGTTTTAATGATTTTATTATTTGCGCAGGTTATAAGCAGTATATTATTAAAGAATATTTTTCTAATTATTTTATACACAAAAGTGATATTACTTACGATTTTACAACAGGAAAACATGATATGATCATTCATAATAATTCGGCGGAGCCATGGCGGGTAACTGTAGTGGATACCGGGTTAAATACTATGACGGGGGGACGGATAAAAAGGGTGAAGAAGTATCTTGGGGAAGAGCCGTTTATGGTGACATATGGCGATGGTGTTTCAGATGTTGATATTGAGAAATTGTTATTGTTTCATAAATCGCATGGAAAACGTATGACTCTTACGGGAATACAGCCGGAAGGGCGGTTTGGGGTCATGGGATTTGATGGAGAAGATAGTGTGCGCGCATTTCATGAGAAGCGCAAGGAGGATAGCGGATGGATAAATGGTGGTTTTTTAGTATGCAACGCAGAAGTGCTTGATTATATTGAAGATGATACGATCACATTAGAACGGGAGCCGATGGAAAAGCTTGCAGAAGAGGGAGAACTGATGTGTTATAAGCATTATGGATTCTGGCAATGTATGGATACGCTTCGCGATAAAGAAAAATTGGATAAGCTGTGGGAAGAAAATCGTGCTCCATGGAAGGTATGGAATGAATAGTCAGGTGATTAAATTGTATAATTAGGAGAGTTATGTTACAGAAGAGCACAAACTTACATTTTTCCCGTTTTATAGCGGCGATATTGGTTATTTTTTCACATTCTTTTGTCATTACTCAAGGGAAAGTATCCGATGAGTGGCTGTTTAAATTAACAAAGGGACAATTAGATTTTGGAGCACTTGCAGTTGCCGTATTTTTTTTAGGGGGGGGTATTTGGCTGCAGGTGCAATGAATAAATACTCCGGTCTGAGAAAATATCTGACTGCACGTCTGGTAAGAATATTGCCGGCGCTAATATTTGTGGTGATCTGTTGTGTACTTGTGGGCAGTATTATTTCGAGCTATAGTTTTTTTGAGTATTTTAAAAATGCTGAAACATATCGGTATTTGTTAAATGGATTTATGATATTACAACACAACCTTCCGGGAGTGTTTGAGGAAGCGGTATATATACCAACAGTAAATGGTTCGTTATGGACGCTTCCGGTAGAGTTTTTATGTAATATTATGTGTTACTTAGTGTTTCAATTGGGTTTTTTTGATGAAAAAAAATTTGTCTGGACAGTTCCTTTCGTTTTATCAGGTACGATATTGCTTATCAGGGTCGGGCTTAAGATTCCAATTATAAAAGAGGTTCTTGGTCCATGTCTGTTGTTTTATATAGGGATTGTTTATTGGATTTATCGTGAGCGGATAAAGTATGATATCAGATATATGGGAATAGCTGCTGTCTGTCTGGCTGCATGTTCTTTAGCCGGAGTGCTTCAAATCGGGCTGCTTATTTTTTTTCCGTATATTATGTTGAGCTGGTGGTTTAAAAGCAGACAACTGTTTTGTCGGATTTCGAAACTGGGTGATTATTCATATACGATGTATTTATGGGGATTTCCTGTACAGCAGTTTATAGCAGAAAGATTTAATTGGAATGTATCACCTTATATGAACACGTTTATTGCTATACCTGTCTGTTTTATGTTAGCATTTTTTACGTATTATTGTATTGAGAAACCAGGTAAAAAATTATTCCAAATGTGAAATAGCGAAGATTTGATTAAAAAGGAAAGGAAAGGCCATGGAAAGAAATATTATATTGGGGGGGGGTATAGCAGGTCTGGCAGCTCACCAGCGATTAAAGGAGAACGGAATATCTTCAAAGTGTTATGAGCAGGACGGGCAGTGTGGTGGTTTGTGTGCGAGTTTTTCAATTGGTGGATTTACATTTGATAAATTTGTGCATTTGTCTTTTACGAAAGAAGATGCGGTTAAGGATGTTTTTTCAGCAAGTACAGAATATATAACGCATCAGCCGGAAGCCATGAATTATGCGGATGGAATGTGGATCAGGCATCCTGTTCAGAATAATCTTTGCGGATTACCTGTGAAGGAAAAAGTTGAGATAATTAAAAGTTTTGTAAATAAACCGGAAGCAGATAAGATCGGCAACTATGAAGACTGGCTGAGGGCGCAGTATGGGGATTATTTTGCAGAGAAATATCCGATGCGTTATACGAGAAAATATTGGGGTGTACATGCTGATGAAATGGGGACGGACTGGGTAGGTGAAAGAATGTTTGTGCCAGAGCTGGAGAAGGTTTTGTATAGTTCATTTGTTACGAGTACAGACAATGTTTATTATGCAAAAGAGATGCGATATCCTGTTAAGGGAGGATTCTACGCATTTATAGCGCAATTAGCTGACACAGACGATGTTTTACTTAATAAAAAAATGATTCGTATTGATGAAAAAGAAAAAAAGGTACACTTTTCGGATGGCGATATTGTCGCATACGATAATCTGATTTCAACGTGTCCGTTACCTGAGGTTGTAGATTGTTTACAATATGCGGATAAAGCAGTCAGGGAAGCTGCTGGCAGGCTGAAATGTACATCCGGGTATATTATTTCGATTGGGCTGAATAAACAGAAAAGTTTTCCTGCTCTATGGTTTTATATTTATGATGAAGATATTCTTCCGGCAAGAGTACATTCCCCGAGTATGAAATCAATAAATAATGCTCCGGTGGGAAAATCATCATTACAGGCTGAAATATATTTTACCGGGGGAAAATGGACAGAGAAACAGGAAGAGGATATTTTGAATCAGACAATTTCAAAATTGATATCAATCGGATTATTTTCAGAGGACGATGTTGAAATCAAAGATATTCGGTATATGAAATATGCAAATGTTATCTGTGATCAGGTAATTGATAAAAACAGAAAGGTTGTTACAGAATATTTAGATGAAAATGGTATAATAACAGCAGGGCGATTTGGAGAGTGGAGATATTTTTGGAGTGACCAAAGCTTTCTGAGTGGAAAAAGAGCGGCGGATGTTTTAAGTGAGAGGATAAGCAAACGAAATTGAACAAAGTGAGAGGAGGGAGAAAATTGTTTTTTGATATGTCATTTTATAAGGGAAAGAAGGTTTTAATCACAGGACATACTGGTTTTAAAGGTGCATGGATGTGCCAGGTTCTGCTTATGGCAGATGCGCAGGTTACAGGATATGCATTGGAAGCGCCGACCTGCCCAGGCCTTTTTGATCTCTGCCATTTTAGGGAACAAATGGATTCCATTACAGGAGATATTCGCGATCTGGCACATCTGAAAAGTGTTTTTGAGAAAGTTCAGCCGGAGATTGTTATTCATATGGCTGCGCAGCCTTTGGTACGTGAATCTTATAGAAATCCGGTTTATACCTATGAAACAAATGTAATGGGGACGGTTAATGTGTTGGAATGCGTCCGAATGTGTCCTTCTGTAAGATCATTTTTAAATGTGACGACAGATAAGGTATACTTAAACAGGGAATGGGAATGGGGATATCGCGAAAATGAAGAATTAAACGGTTATGATCCATATTCTAATTCTAAGTCATGTTCCGAGCTTGTCACTGGCAGTTATCTGAATTCTTTTTTTATGGATGCGAGTGTTGCTATATCTACTGCGAGGGCAGGGAATGTAATTGGCGGTGGTGATTTCGCTTTAGACCGGATTATTCCCGACTGTATCAGGGCGGTTGAAAAGGATGAGGATATTATTGTCAGAAATCCGTTTTCGGTCAGGCCGTACGAGCATGTACTGGAGCCGGTTGTAGCGTATCTGATGATTGTGAAAGCGCAGTATGAAGATAAGAGATATGCAGGGAGCTATAATGTAGGACCGGACGAGGTGGATTGCTGGACGACTGGCGATCTGGTTACTCTGTTTTGCAATAAGTGGAATACTATGACCGGGAAAAATGTTAAGTGGATTAACCGCTATGATGGTGGACCACACGAAGCCGGTTTTTTAAAGCTGGATTGTTCCAGACTAAAGAGAACCTTTGGATGGAAACCACGCTGGAATGTTGAGACTGCGATGGAGAAGATTGTTGAGTGGTCCTATATTTATCTCAGACATGGCGATGTTGATGAGTGTATGAAACGACAGATTGAACAATTTTTGAATGGATAGATTGTTATGTGATTTTTTGGAAGAATTTATAGTATATTCAAACTGTAAAGGTGGGATACTGATGTATAATTTACTGAAAATAAAGGGGAAATATTGATATTTAAAGACAGATGTGATAATCTAAAAAAAATATATTTGTAAAAAGAGGTGAGTAATCATGAAAACAAAGACAGAATTGTCCCGGCGTATGGAATATCAGGAAAATTTTTCAATATGGATAAAAAACTCAAATCTGGACAAGCTCAGATAGTATCTTATAAATTCCATACACATAAAATGATGTGTACACCATTTTGGAGATGACAGATGGACTTGATCAGATTATATTACGATAGCAGGGATATCCGGCCCTATATAATTCTGCGCCATTTTCTCAGATATCTTGGGTATTATATAGAGGAAGTGACGGAGCGTTCCAACACCGGAGGACAGGAGTCTGTTGCAGATATTTATATTATGAGCAATCTTTACATGGAAGGGCAGAGTCGTCGTCTTGATATCGAAGAGGATAAGACGATATTTGTCCTCAAAGATGGGTGGGAAGCAGACAATAGTCTGATAAGTTGCGTGCCGTATCGTCTCGAAATCACTGACGAGGATTTTTTATTTGCATTTATTGAGAAATTGCTGGAGATTATAGAAAAGCGAGAAAGCAGATGCCCGTCAATGATTCGGAGTGATCCGGACTGGAAAAAGATTGTAAGGAATATTGCTGAAGCCTATCTTAAGAGCAAACTGCTGTGGGCGGAACTATTTACACGTTGTTTTTATAAGCAGCCGACATTGTACCGCAATGCAATTGTAAAGTATAAGAAATTTATAGAGGAAATCGAGAAGCATAAAGGGAATGTGCAAAATGCAGATCTGTTAAGATATGCGTTGCTAAATGCAAAGTATGAGGCGAATCTTATCAGCAAAAAGAACTTTTTTGAATATCATTTTTCGCCAGATGAGTTACTTCAGGAATGCAGCAGTCTGCTGGAGAGCTATCCAGGGAACGAAGAGCTGTATTTGTTGAAGGCAGACATCATGTACGAATTGCAGGATCGATGGCTGGGGGCGTGTGATGAATATCTGGTGCCGTCGGTAGCACACTGTGCATATGTATATTATAAGCGGGGACGGATTTTTAGGACGAAGCTTAAAGAGCCGGATATCGCGCGAAAAATATTGGAATATGGGATTGAGCTAAAGGGGGATTATTATTGTGCGTGGTATCAGCTTGCTTCCTGTTATGAGGATATGGGGAAATTTGCAGAGGCGATAAAGGCTTTTCGGCATATTTGTACAATTCTGATGAAGAAATACGAGAGACATCTCTTGTCACCCCAGGAGCTGGAGTATTTTTATAAAGCTGTGATGAAAATTGCAGTGATCTATAAGACAAAGCTGGAAGATTATACCTCCGCATATGCATATGGCGATCTTGCGGACGAGATCCGTGAGGAGAATGCGATAGATGGATATATGGAACAGATGTGGAATGAAGATAATGATAATGATGAGAATAAAGAAAAATTGAAAAAGATTATTTATGAGACGATAAAGGAACATGTAAATTTAAAGCTTAAGGAAATATGTTAGAGCAGATGTGGAAATTACTTTTTAAGGAGAATCAAGGTGAAAATGATTCTCCTTAAATAAAGAAGAAGAGGAAAAGAACTTTGAAATACAGGGGAGAAGATAAATGGAAGAGCAGAGTATAAAGTATTGTATCTGGAATAATGCGAACAAGATTGTCAGTGAAGATCTTGACAATATTGATGATTTGATTTTTAAAAGAGTTTATCTGGAAGCCGATAAAATGCTTTTTGATATCGTGCAGGAGGGGCAGGCACGGCAAGGCAGGAAGAAATATGCCTGGGGTTCCGGGGATGGACAGATTGCAAATATAATTTCATTTTTGGGAAGGCGCGGAAGAGGAAAGTCATCAGCGATGCTTTCTTTTTATGCATACCTTGAGAAACTACAACTACAATCGAAATGTGGCTGGAGTGAGTTTAAAAAATGTGAAAATGGAGGAATGAATGCGATAAAATTTATTCAGATGACATGTATTGATGCGGCGATGCTCACGGAGCGGGAATCCTTGATTGATGTGATTCTGGCAAAAATGTGGGATACTTTTTCCGAGAATAAAAGAGAGTTTTCTTCCCATATGGATCAGGGTGATTATGAATATCGGGTTAGGCGGGTAAGAGAGCAGTTTGAGCGGGTGCGGGAGGCATATCTTGTAATAAACAGGTCCAGACAGAAGACGGAGGATGACATCCCGGCGGCAAGCGCGCTTCATGAACTTGCCGGCAGCATAAATCTGAAGGAAAAGCTGAGTGAACTGATCGGGGATTACATAAAGCTTCTGAATTACGATGTGAATACGGGGCATACGGTACCGGGATATCTGGTACTGGCAATTGACGATGTGGATATGGCGGATGGAAATGCATGGGAAGCGCTGGAGCAGATGCGGCGCTTTCTGAGTCTTTCAAAGGTGATTATATTTATGACGGCGGATATTGATCGCTTGAAATGTGTCTGTGAAAAGTGCTGCGAAAAAACGTATCTGAGTAAGGATAAGGAGGGACTCTCATGTTTTGTGAGTGATTATCTGGAGAAGGTACTTCCGCTGAACCGGCGGATTCTTATGCCGGAAATGAGTGAGGATCAAAAACCAATTAGGATTGAAGAGAGAAAAAATGAAAATTCGGGGTGGAAATGGGAATGTAAATGTGAAAAGGAAATAATTCTTGAATTGCTCGCTAAGAAGTGCGGCATTTATTTTGATGGAGAAAAACGCAGACGGCATTTTTTGCAGAACGATTCTCTGAGGAGTCTTGTTAACTATTTTAATGAGGTTGTAAATATAAGGGAAGAGGCTTATGTTGTGTGGCTGAAAAAAGATCTGCAGGAGCGTCTGATTGAAAAAATTAAGAAAGAAGAGCAGAAGTTGTTTTTAAAAGATCTAATCCATCGGGACTATGAGGAGGTGGGTGATCTTGTGATCAATTTTATACGAAAAGAATTGCGTAATATTGAAAATAATAAGGAGTTGCATCTTTGGGATGGGAGTCTGGGTCAGGTTTTATATGCGTGCAGTCTGCTGGAAGCGGAAAATGCTGAGAGTGCACCGTTTGTAAATTGTATATTGTTGTTTTATTCAATTATTATGAGGCAGCTTAAAAATAATCAGGAACTTCAAGAGAGGGTAATCGGTAACAGTGTATTTGGGGTATGGGAATACAGTGTGCTGACGCCGACAACGCAGGTGACAGACTATATCAGTGGGTTTGAGAATAAGGCAGCTCTTGTATTCATGCTTACTGAAGAGATAGGGGAAATGATACGAGGACATAAAGCGGAGGAGGCTGTAAAGAAATTGACCAAAGAGCATAAAGCGGAGATACTGGCATGGCTGTATACGATGCTGTTTGTCAACATCGAAATGCCGGTGAGCGGGAGCTTTGACTTTGAGGCGAAGGCGAAGGGGGGGTTTTTTGATCAAAAGGGTAAGAATGGAGAGGATGCGCAGGAATCAAAAAGCGATGAGGGTGCAGAGAAGGCAGCAGTGAGCACTATTACTGTATGTCCACTCGTGCGGGCAGAAAAGGGTCTGTTTGGCTTTTTATACAAGAGTCTGAACCAGTACCGGGAAATCCTGCAACAGTTGTTAAAGGATTGTGTATTTACATTGTGTGACAAGGTTTTTGATGAGGCGGAAGAGATGTGTACACATGAGATAAAGATGAAAATATTTGATGAGATGACATATATTAAAGATATGGGACTGGAAGAGAGCGAATCTGCACATTTGGACTTACTTCAGAGTACGGAAATTCTTTATGATTTGGGAAAAGAGATAGAGCGAGAGAGAGCAAACAATCTAGGATTGGCAAAAAAAGAGAAAGTGTATGAGAAACTGTCGCCTTTGTATCGTTTGATTCGGGATAAGCTTTGCAGAATAGATAGGAATTATAAGAATAAAGTGAATGTGGAGACGAATTTTGAGAAATCTTTCTTAAATCGTATGCAGACAAAGATTTTTCTGGGGGAGTCACCGATACCAGAGGATGTGAAGGAGAAGTTCCAGGAGACATTTTCTAGTGTGTATTGGGATAGTGACACAACAGTCAGAGTGTATTTAAATAAATAGAGGGGATGGGATGGATAACTTAAGAAAAGTGATAAAGATCTTGTTCCGATATGCATCACCGGAGGAAGTACTCGACGGAAATCTGGGCTATGAAAACGTATATAACACCAGTTTCATTACACTGGCAAATAGATATATGTCGCAGTATTCTAATAATGAAATAGAGAATATGCTGCAATTTCTGAGTAACGAGTTCGAGTGGCATAATAATAAAATACGTGGTCGTGAGACGAGCGGGGAGATGCGGAGTGTAAATGCTTTCGACGCAGTTCTGTTGTTTGCCGACAGTGTGCTTGTGGAAGAAAACGGTATGCCCTTGTGCAGATATGAGCATATATTGCGGTGGCGGGATATGATTGTGGATCTGGATGAGGATTTATTTGTGACGGGATTTCTGGCACAGAAGGATATCCTGAGTGGGACAGGCAGGAAGCGATTTTTCTGGCCACCGGTGATTGGACACAACAATAAAGAGCTCAATCGCCTTATGGAACAGGGAGTGGCGGAAAATCATTTTCATCTGAAAGGGTCTTCACCCACGTTTCACCTCTCCTGGATCAGTATGATGAACGATGTGTTGAATCCGAAATTTCGAAAGGTTTTTGAGAAGTATGAGAAGCAGAGACTCAGCACAAAAGTGCTTTATAGTGCGGGAACTGTGGAAGACACGTTATACCATTCTTATCTGAAAGCGGCGCTGATCCGGCTGTACCTGTTTTCCTGTCTGCAGGATGATTATGTTACCTTAAAGGAGAGCTGCGTGCAGTGGGAGCGGGTAAGGCCTTATATCTGCCAGGACAAAATTTCCGAAAATGAATGGGAGGAATATAAATGGGAGGACGGAATTAAGAGAGGGTATGTGGATATCGATAAGCTGATTCCGTTGCTTCCGCCAGAAGCATATCGGCGTTTTAAGAGAGAACTTTTTTTTAGGGATGTGGATGAGTTGTTGCAGGACTCTAGAGAACTGATGTTTTATCTTCCTGAAATTCAGCGGGGCATTGTGACCATGCGGGAGCGGCATGCGTGTGGACAGCTGGATTATATGATCTGCAGGGTTTATTTGGAAAAAAATCCCGATAGAAATTTAAATGAGGTAATCAGCGGAGAACGATGGTTTCTGTATGAAGTGTTTTGCCGCATTTACAAATCAGACAGAGGTTTTCAAGGAAAGCTGAACTGGTTTTATGCGTATCTTTTATTTAAAGAAAATATTAGGGCGGAGTTGATTCAGGCAAACGGAAATGTGGGATTTCACAATTTTATGCTGTATCAGGATCGAAAAGAAGCTTTTATTGAGAGTACGCCGTTTGAAGAAACCTATTTAAAAATGGCGGTACGGGATACCATTTTAAATCAGCATATTCTAAAACTGGAGGCCAGGATTACGCCCAAAAACACGGCGCTTGAAGTGAAGCGGGCGATTGAAAAGAATGACCGCTTTGTTTTGAGGGCCGAGAGGGAGGAGAGAAATCGGGAAAAACTGAAAAAACAATTTTTTTACGTGTGCCATTTTATCAAGGTGCCAGATGATGGCCTGGAAAGTAAGAATGGCCTGGAAGGGGAGTGTAGACATTACCGGAAGCGCAGGGAGGTGGAACGGCAGGCACAGGCTTTGTATCAGTGTCGGGCGAAGTATCCGGAAGCTGCTGTCAGAATCAAGGGGATAGACGCAGCCTCTGAGGAGATTGTCTGCAGGCCGGAGGTGTTTGCGCAGGCGTTTCGTTTCCTAAAGAGTCAGTCGGCGGACTGTGTGGATGCATTGCCCGGCGATGTAAGAAGGCTTCCGGATCTGGCCGTCACTTATCATGTCGGTGAGGATTTTCTGGATATTACAGACGGGCTACGTGCAATCGACGAGGCGATCTCTTTTCTGAATATGCGGTGTGGAGACAGACTTGGACATGCTCTGGCACTTGGTGTTGATGTGGGGGAATGGTATGCGTGCAAGTCTGGCAGGATTCTGATTTCACAGATGGATTATCTGGATAATCTGGTCTGGCTTTATGCGAAAATCAGAAAATACCGGATTGAAGGGTGTGAGGATACGGTCCGTTATATTGAGAAGAGATATGATGAGTATTTTCGGACTGTTTATCTGAACAATATGAATGGGGAACATTTGAATTCCGTGATCCGTACGGCAATGAAGTATTATGAAGAACGGAAGATTCAAAGCAATTATGGAAACAGACAGTGTTATTTTACGATTAATACTTATTATGATGCATGGAAGCTGCGAGGCGATAACCCGGAATATTTCAGGAAAGGTTTTTTTAAATTAAATTATTGTATAAAAGCAGAGTGGGATGAGTATGGCATAAATAAGATTTTCCCGGAAAATTATCGGATTCGCTACAATCCGGAAGCGGCATATTTATTTCATACTTATCACTATAATGAAAAAGTGAAACGAGAGGGAAATAAAAAGAAGGAGATTCGGATAAATCCGAGTATTGTTAAAGCGGTCAGAATGGTACAGATGAAAATGCAGTGGGAAATTGCGCAGAAAGGAATCTGTATCGAGACAAATCCGTCTTCAAATGCGTTGATTGGTACTTTTAAGCGGTACGATAAGCATCCGATTCTGAATTGGTACAACAAAGGACTGGCGACAAGCACGGCGGAGATACAAAGTGTACCTCAGATACAGGTTTCGATCAATACGGATGACCAGGGAGTTTTTGCCACTTATATTGAGAATGAATATGCATATCTCGCGCTTGCATTGGAGAAGATGCGGGACGAAAATGGGAATCTTAGGTTTAGCAGGACGTTGATTTATCAGTGGCTGGATAATGTGCGGAAGATGGGACTGGCGCAGAGTTTTGAATGAGGATTATAAAAAAGTGCGGGGTCAGTAAAGATAGAGGATATGCAAAATCTTGTAGTTTATAAAATGATCAGAGCTGCGGGATTTTTTATTTGGCCAGACATATTTATCTTTAAAGAATATAGGTAAAAGTGTAGTATAAAGGAGGCCGATGGAACACTTACAACATAAAACCAGTTAAAGAAGCAGAGGAGAAAGGGATACCGTCTGGCGCAGACAGGGTATCCTTTTTTTTGTGTGCAGAGGCGCAAAGAAGGGGATACCCGGCCTGTGCCCTGCGCAGCGGGCTGAGGAAGATTTCTTCTGCCGGATCTGGATGAAAGGGGAAAAAGGATGAAAATTTGCGTCACAAAAAAGTACGCGGAAGAAAGGCTTACGGAGTACGAGAAGGAAATGTTCATGCAGGAACTGTCCAGGAGAACCATTGCGAAATATATGGCCGATATCAGTCAGTGGCTTGGCGATATGGGCGATGTCATCACCAAGGAAAACGTGATGCAGTACAAGACATTTCTGTGTGAGAGATTTAAAGCTGCCAGCGTAAATTCAAAGATCATATCCATCAACCGCTATCTCAAGTGGCTTGGGTATTGTGAATTGTGCGTTCAGACAAAGCGGGCGCAGACTGTGAATGTCATGGACAAAATCATTACAAAGGAAGATTATTATTCCATGCTCAGGGTTGCGGAGGAGGCGGGGAAGCAGAAAATCTTCTATATCATGAAAACAATTGCAGGGACCGGAATCCGTATCGGCGAGCTGAAATATGTGACGGTGGCGGCAGTAAAAAACGGATACACGCAGATCTGGAATAAAGGGAAATACAGAAATATTTATTTTTCGGACCAGTTGTGCCGGGAGCTGACGGAATACTGCCGTGAGATGGCAATCGAGGAAGGCGTTATTTTTGAAGGGCGGTATAAAGGCAGGGCGATTACGTCCGCAAGCGTGTGGAAAAGTCTGAAAAATATAGCAAAGCAGGCCGAAATTCCGGTAGAGACGGTATATCCGCATTCGCTTCGTCATTTATTTGCAAAAAGCTATATGGAAAAAATAGGTGATATTACGGAGCTGGCAGATCTTTTGGGACACAGCAGACTGGAGACAACCTGGATTTACACGAAAACGACGCTGTCGGAGAAGAGAAAGAGGCTCAATATGCTGGATCTCTGAGTTGATATAATACGACATTATATCAAAATTGTCAAGAGTAGTATGGAGGAAACAGTTTTTTTTTCGCGTATGCCGGGACATTTTAAAGTGTCATTGCGTTGCAGAAAAGGGACTGGGACGGGAAGAGGGAAAATTATTTGATATAATGTCGTATTATGTCAACAGATGTAGTGCCGGGACAACATCGAGAAAAGGACGCAGAAGGGAAAGAACGATGAGATCGGAATACAGAGAGTGCGGCAGATGTAAGGCAAAAGTGCCGGGAAATATATTGGATCAGAATCTTTCGGTCTGCCCAGAGTGTGGCAATTATATGCGTTTTCACGCAAAGAAAAGAATAAAGTCCATTGCGGACAGCGGTACGTTTAAAGAGTGGGAGAACAGGGAACCGATTTCCAACCCGCTGAATGATGCATATTATCAGAAAGCATTTGAAGGTGCGAAGATCAGACTCAATTTAAATGACGCTATCGTTGACGGCGAGATAGAGATGGATGGAATACGGGTGGCCATAGGGATTATGGATACCAGGTTTATGATGGCCAGCATGGGGCATATCGTAGGAGAACGCATTACGAGACTTTTTGAAACTGCAACGAGGCGAAAGCTGCCGGTTATTGTTTTTTGCTGCTCCGGCGGAGCCAGGATGCAGGAAGGAATGATCTCCCTGATGCAGATGGAGAAAACAGCGGCGGCTGTAAAACGTCATGGCGATGCGGGAGGATTGTATATTTCGGTGCTGACAAATCCGACAATGGGAGGAGTGACGGCGAGCTTTGCGACGCTGGCGGATATTATCCTTGCGGAAAAAGGCGCGATGATCGGTTTTGCAGGCGCCAGGGTAATCGAGCAGAATACGGGGGTGAAACTTCCGGAGGGTTTTCAGACTGCCGAATTTCAGCGGGAACATGGTTTTGTCGATGCGATTGTGACAAGGGAGAATACAAAGGCATGTCTGTCATATCTGTTAAGGATGCATGCCGGAAATAAAAAGAGAGCCGGGAAAATACGGGAGACAAAAGCGCAGTATCGCAGAGGGGAAGCGGGGAGGAAATCGGCCTGGGAGAAAGTAATGATTGCACGCTCTTTGGGCAGGCCGACAAGTATGGATTATATCGGAAAGCTCTTCGACGGTTTTTTCGAATTGTGCGGCGACCGGCTCGGAGGAGACGATCACGCAGTTGTCGCCGGGCTGGCAGAATTTCATGCCTGTCCCGTGACGGTGATCGGACATCAGAAAGGAAAGGGTTCCATGGAGGATGCGATCTATCGCAACTGGGGAATGCCTTTGCCGCAGGGATACCGGAAAGTGTTCCGCTTGATGAAACAGGCGGAGAAGTTCTGCCGTCCGGTGATCTGTTTTGTGGACACGACGGGAGCGGCGTGCGGGAAAGAAGCGGAGGAAAACGGGCAGGGACCGGCGATTGCAAGCCTTTTACAGGAAATGTGTTTTTTAAAAACGCCGGTACTTTCCATTGTGATCGGGGAGGGCGGAAGCGGAGGGGCCCTTGCGCTGGGAATCGGAAACGAAGTGTGGATGCTGGAAAACGCGGTGTATTCGATCCTGACGCCGGAAAGCTATGCGAGTATTCTGTGGAGGGACAATTCAAAGGCGCCCGAGGCCGCGCAGCAGATGAAGCTGGAGGCGGATGATCTGTATGCGTTAGGGATTATAGACAGGGTCATCAGGGAAGACGAGCCGGTAACCGTGGAAAACATGGACTGCGTCTGCGCGAGGCTCAATGCGGATATTGCGGATTTCTTATACCGGTATCAGAGGAAAAGGCCGGGAGACATTGCAAAAGAGAGATACCGGAGATTCCGAAAGTTTTAGGCAATGAACAAAAGCTTTTAATAAGCGCATTTTTGTGCTTTTAAAAGGAAATAGAACAGACACGCTCACAGACAGAATATCAGGAGGTAAATATGGAGCATTTAGAGGCTGAAGTATTGCAGATGATTATTGATAAGTTAGGACTGGATGATATCAATCCAGAGGAAGTCGATTATGACGCGCCTATTTTTGCATCGTACGCAGATGAGGACGAGGGGCTGGGCCTGGATTCCGTAGATGCACTGGAACTTGTTGTAGGACTCAAGGAAAAATTTGATGTCAAAATGAACGATGAAGATATGGCTGTCTTCAGAAGCGTGTCGTCGATTGCGGATTACATCCGGGAGGTAAAGGGCACGGATTGCACGAACGGCTGATGAAATCTGCCGTATGCATCCTTTTTTTACAAAACGGCAGATGTATCTCCTGTTTTGTATGACACAGGCCGGGGGCCATCCAGTCGGACAAAATGAGCGTGCTGCCGCTGTCGATGGCTGCCCGGATATGAGGCTGATCTGCGGAGGATAGCGTGAGAAGAACTTCTAAAGCTCACAGTAAGGGCTGTTTCGCTAAGAAGTTCTAAGTCTCACGATGGAGAATGCCTAAAAAGCGGCATTCTCCCAACGGATTTGAGATTCCGCAGAGCGGAATCATGGAGGATAAGGGTGAGATGGAAGAAAAGAGAATCGTGATTACGGGAATCGGTGTGATCACAAGTAACGGAACGGGAAAAACGGAATTTTTAAATAATTCGCTTGAGGGAAAAACAGGACTGAAGAAATGCACGTTGTTTGACGCAGAAAAACTGCGGACAGAATATGTGGGGCAGATTGATGACGAAAAGTATCCGTATCTGACCGGGCGGCCGGCCGACAAAGAGCGCATTCATTTTATGATGGAGAAAGCCATTGACGAGGCGTTTTCGGACGCAGGACTTACTGCGGAGGACGTGGCGGGATACCATGAAAAGGGGTATCTGGCTTTTGCGACGTCGCTTGCGGCAAACGGCAGGATTTTAAAATACATCAGCGACAGGAGAAACGGAAAGGATGAGCCGGAATGGCTGGTTCAGATTCCGTCTTTTATACCGTGGCTGAAAAGAAAATGCGGGGTAAAAGGGGGATGCTATACGACGATGTCGGCGTGTGCGGCAGGTACGACGGCCGCCGGGATCGCTTTTGATCTGATCAGGACGCAAAAGGCAGACCTGGTGATCTGCGGGGGCGCCGATCCGCTCACGGAATTTTCCTGCATGGGATTTCACGTTTTAAAGTCGCTCAGCGAAAAAACGTGCAGACCTTTTAACCAGAAGAGAGACGGGATCAATATCGGGGAGGGGGCGGCGTTTTTTGTCGTCGAAACGCTGGAATCTGCCCGTAAGAGGAATGCATCCGTCTATGGTGAGATTCTGGGTTATGGCATCAACAATGACGCTTTTCATATGACAAGTCCCAGCCCGACCGGGGAAGGGGCGATCGCATCCATGAACATGGCGATGGCGCATGTGGAGGTAAGGCCACAGGATATCACCTATATCAACGCGCATGGAACGGGAACCCGTCTGAATGACGATATGGAAGTGTATGCGATCAATCGGTTTTTTGACGACGAAGATCAATTGTATGTTTCAACCAATAAATCGATGATCGGTCACTGCCTGGCGGCGGCGGGAGCCGTTGAAATGGCGGCGACGCTCCTTAGCCTTAAAAATGGAAAGATTATGCCGAATGTCGGAATGACAGAGCCGATGGAGGGATGTGAAAAACATTTCTTTCCTGTGGAGGCGACGGAACTGCGCTATTCTTATGCGATGTCAAATTCCTATGCGTTTGCGGGAAATACGGCCAGTATTTTGCTGGGAGGCATAGATTGAAAAAATCATGAGGATCAGTATGAAAAAGATTGCGGTAATCGGAAATGGTCCGACAGGACAGATTCTGGCACTTCTGCTGAAGGATTTCTGCAAATGTGTCAGGGTTGTGGATCGCACAGATGAAAAAAATTGCGTTCCGTTTTATGCGAATGACATCGAGAGAGGGATCCTGAAGCAGTTTTGCGACGTCGCGGGCATTTCCCTGCAGACGTGTGAATGCGGGATGCGAAAAATACATATCGTGCCAGGGGACGGAAAACCGTTTTGCTGTGATTCTTCCATGGATTCTTTCCGGAGGGGGCTGGAAGAACGTTTTCCGGAACAGAAAGAAGCGATAGGGAGGCTGTTTGCGGATATAGAGGATGTCGGAGAAGAATGGGCCACACTGATACGGAATCATTTTGACGCGTCGCGCGGTTCTATGAAAAAATCTGCGGCATATGCGAATATGACGCTTGCCAGGTATCTGGAGCGGGCGGGGATTTCAGGGCCGGATGTCAAAGAGATTCTGTTTACGGTACTGCCGGTTGGCGATGTGACTTTTTCTGTTTTTGCCGGATATTTTTACACACAGTTTTTTGACATTCATATTCTTTGCCAGGATCTGTGGAAAGAGATTGCCGGGAAAGCGGCCGGGCTGGAAACGGTTGTCACGGCGGGGCATCTGGAAAACATCGTCATAGAGAAGGAGACAGAAGGACAGGCAGAAGAAGGAATCCTTAAAAACATGGACGGAGTCATTGATCTGAGGTGCAGCCGGCTGACCGGGCGGCCGGCGGAAAATACCAGAAAGAGGATCTGGGCAGGCACATTTTCGACATGTCAGCTGGATGAAAGCAGGATTTATCATCTGGCGATGTGCGACGGCGGTTTTCTGCGTCTCTGGAAAAATCTGTATCTGCCCTGGAGGAAAGAAGATCAGTGGCAGTTTGAAGCGCTGATGGAAGAAAGCAGCCGTATGGATGACAAAAAGGTGTCTGATCTTGTAAAAAGGCAGGTCCGGGACTGCCTTGGTGCAGATATCCATGTAAAATCGGTCTGTGGTCCCGATTATTTTGCGGCACATTATGATACGCCGTATGGATATATGTGGGCGTTTAATCCGGGACAGTCAAGGATGGACCCGTCTGATCTTTATAAAAAGCAGAAGATGCCCTGTATCAGAATGGGGTACTGGGGGTTCGCCTGGTTTTCGGCGGCATTCTGTCTGTACCATATTCTTCTGACACAGACGGAATGGGGAGAGCAATACATACTCAAAGAGCGATAAGGACAAGAAGATGGAATGGATAAAGTACGATTATAGATTTCGAGGAAGATTTCGTGACACAGACGCGTATGGAATGGTTCATCACAGTAATTATTTCTGCTATTTCGAAGAGGCAAGATATGAATTTTCTGACCGGGTGCTGAGACTGTATGAAAATCAGATTATGGAGAAGTTAAAATTTCCGGTGATTTCAGCGGAATGTATCTATAAAAATGCGCTTTACTATGATCTGGAAGAGTATCTGGTGAGACTGAAGTTCCGGATTCTGGAGGCGGCCAGAGTGGAGTTTGTTTATGAGATTCGCGGAGAAGGCACAAAGAAAATCTATGCAAAAGGCAGAACGGTCCATGCGATTATAAATGAGGAGAACAGGCTTTGCCTCACGCTGCCGCAGTGTCTTCGGAGACTGACAGAAGGAATGGGTGACCATGTGTAAGAGAACAATTTACTTTCAACGCGCAGAGAAAGCCTGGGCGCCAACGACGGATATGAAACTGAATGCATATCTGAACGTTCTGCGTTATGTAAAAATGCCGGTGCAGGAAAAGCTGCTCAATATTGCATCGGGCGGCGAACTTCCGTGCTATAAGGGAGGCGGATTTGAGGGGAACCGGGTTGGGCAGGAGGAAAATCTGGCATATACCCTGGGATTGTATTATGAAAAATATGAACACGACTGTCCGAAAGCTTTTTACAGGAATGTACTGAAAAATCTGAAAATGAGAATTTCTCTGGTGCTCATCTACACCGACCTGCCGATGATATGCTGCGGGGTGGGAGGAGACGGCTGTTCTCTGATTGTGATCAGCCCGTCCGACGGGGAATACCGCAGGATTGACGCAGAGGCGTGCCGCGGCGCATGCGGACGGTGGAAGCTTGCGGTCTTAAATGTCCCCGGGATGGTAAAAATGAAAGGTCTGGGGATACGGGAGACGATCGCCTCAGCCGCGGCACTGTATCAGAAGAGATTTTATTTTTTCAGAGACCGGCACTATATGGACATGACCGGGGCCGCGTTTTTTGAGCACTGCAGAAGTACGGGATTAAATCCAAAAGAACTGCCGGGATTTCTCTCGCACAGGGAGAGGCAGTTAAAGTGGCTGTATGACATGTCTGCCCTGGCGCAGAAATGGATGCCGGAACAGGACATGTCTTACCTTGGAGAAATCATGAAAATGTATGAGGCATCGACAGACTGAGACGGGGAAGAAAAATGAAACTGGATCCAACACTTGGAAATTACTGCCGGTCGGTGGCTCTGTCGTCGGTTGTAAATTATTACGGATATTCATTGTCGGAAGCGATGTGTTTTGGGATCGGAGAAGCGTTTGATTTCTGCGGTTCGGATATACGTTTTGGGCGAAAACGGGTTTACAAATGTTTTGCCGGAAACAATGAGAATGATATTTTTCGCTTTTCGGAGCAGATGAAGATGAAAGTGGAGATGTACCAGCCCAAAAACAGAAAAGAAACCAGAAGACAGATCTGTGATCTGATTGAGCAGGAAAAACCGGTCATAGCCAGGGTTTCAATTGACAAATACATGCGTTTTCTGCCCGGAATGGCGACGGATAATCTCGAGACAATGAAAGCGGTATTTCGCATTATAAGAGGGTCGGTTGGGAATCATGTGACCGTTATTTCAAATGCGGGCAGAGAGAAAGTGATGATCCATGAGCCCAATCTGATGTCGCCTGTTTTACTGCCATGGGAGAATCTGTTCCGGGCGATGAATCCCGGAAACGGGCTTGTAAGACATCCATCCAATACATTGTATGTCATTACGCCCTTAGTCCCTGCAGAGGAAATGGAAACGGAAGAGAAAATGCGTCCGGTAATCTGGAATGCAATCCGGAATAATATGAAGAATTACCTTTACAATCAGAGTACGTGGGCGGGAGTCAGACAGGTTCAGGTCTGCGGGAGAACGCTTCTGAATATGGAAAATAAAGACAAGTTCGCAAAAAACGCAGTTCTGTTTCGCTTTTTTTGTGATATAGCGACAGGAGGAGGCTTTTACAGAAGGCTGTACGCAAGATTTTTAAGAGAGGCAAACGACCGGTATCTGAAGGATGATGTGATAGAAGGCGTGTCGAAGAAATATTTTGCCTTAGCGCGCAGATGGAGCCGCCTGTCAGGAAACGTGATGGCATACGCGCAGGAACCGGATTGGAGCCGTTCTGGTGAGCTGTGGCAGGACTGGGAGGAAATCAGCCGGCTGGAGGAAGAACTTGCGGGTCTGTTATATAAAAGGAGTGCGGACAGGTAGATGAAGCAGGAAGCGGAAAATATGATGGCGGTGGCAACCTTTTTATTCAGACTGCTGCAGGTGAACGATAACCGGAAAGAGGTACAGGAAGAATTCTGCCAGTGCATGTGCAGACTGAAACGGCTGATGGAAAAGGAGGCCAGTGACGAACTGTTTTTTATAGAGTCTGTTCTGCGCAGAAGTAATATTGCCTGGCTTGTGATGGACGGCATGAAAAACAGGAGTAATTATGTCACGTTTCGAAACATTGTAAAGGAGCGTCCGGTTCTGATGCTTGTCAGGAACTCCACGCTGCGGATGTTCAGGAGGAGCGGTGCAAAGCCTGAGGAAGAGCTGGAATATGCGTTTATATGGGTGGAGTACGTGACGGGCGGAGCTTATTTTCTGCATATCGGCGGAGAAAAGCAGACAATTCGTCAGCCGGGACTGTTCTGGATTTATCGCAGGGAAAAGCACAATTTTCACAGCAGATATTATGTGTGCGCGGCAATACAGGCTCCGGAAGAAAAAGGCTGTGAAGCGGATGGGGAACGTTAGAGATGAAAATGATCAGAAAGATATTGCAGGAGAGCGTGATGGGCTCTAACTGTGCGACGACGGCTTCGAGGATTGTACTGAAATATTACGGATACGATTTTTCGGAAGATATGGTTTTTGGCCTGGGAGCCGGTCTGGGCTTTATTTATCAGTATTATGCGGATACAGAGGAGTATTTTCTGTCCGGAAAAAACGAGAGTATGGAGCTGAATCTTGCTCATGCACTGGGGGGAACGCTTCTGACAGGAAGTTTTGACGACGGGGAACGTGCATGGCAGTGTGTCAAAGAACTGATTGACGATGACGTGCCGGTAATTTTAGATTTGTCGATTCTGCATCTGCCTTATTTCAGACCGTATGCAGGCGAGATCGCCAATATCGGTTTTGGTCTGCACAATGCGGTTCTGATCGGATATGATGATGCGAAGCGTGAGGTTCTGCTGCTTGATCATCGCTGGAGTGAACCACAGGTGGTGAGCTATGAGGATCTGGGAAAGGCGAGAAACCGGGGGGAAGGGAATGTGAGCGCGCGAAATGCGTATAAGGCATATGCGCTGTGTTCTCCGGCGGCGCAGATTCATCCGGATTTGTTTTTTGCGCTGCGGCTGACAATTAACAGGATGAAACATCCCTTTGCGTATAAGATGGGACTGGCGGGGATAAAAACGTTTCACAGCGAGATAAAATTACTCTTTGAGAAGGGACTATACGCACAGAAGCGTGAGGAGATTCTGGCATATTCATACCTTATGGAAAAACTGGGCACCGGCGGAGGGAATTTCAGGAGAATGTACGGTCGTTTTCTGAAGGAGGTGGCCGGCCGGATCCGGATGCCGGAGCTGGAGAGCGCGGCCGGAATATATGTAAGGCTGGCAAAAAGGTGGAAAGAACTGTCGGTTACGCTGGGCCGGATGCCGGACCAGCCGCAGCTTCTCACAGCGTTTGACGCGCTCATGTCTGAAATAGAAACGGATGAGGCGGAAGGAATTGAATCATTGGAAAGGGTAGTGGAAAAGGGATAAGAGGAATGGATAAACGTATTATTTATGATACATTGCCGCACCGATACCCGATGCTGTTTGTGGATGATATTTACGAAACAGAGTTCGGACGGTACGTGCGCGGGGTGAAAAATGTAAGCTGTAATGAACCGTGGGTGACGGGACATTTTCCGGACAGTCCGGTATTTCCGGGAGTTCTGATCATAGAAACCATGGCGCAGATCGGTGGTTTTCTGTTTTACAGCAGGGAACGGGAGGCATCGTTAAAAGCGTACCTTTCCAGAGTAGACGAGGTAAAGTTTCTTCAGAAGGTGTTCCCGGGAGATCAGATAATCGTGGAGGCGGTGCTGGTTGAAAAGTTTTCACGGTATGTAAAGGCAAAATGTACGGCGGGCGTAAACGGGAAAACGGTGGCAAAGGCTGTCATTACCTATTTTTTTGACGACGATATTTAAGGAAAGAATGGTATGCATATGAAAGAAATCCAGATTATAGGAATCGGTATGATAAACAGGACCGGAAACACGATAGATGACGTGTGGAATTGTCTGACAAGCGGGACAACTGTGGAAAATACGACGGGAAAGGCGGAATATGTCTCTGTACTTCCGCTGAGAAGGCAGAGGAGAATGAACCGGTATTCGGATATGGCCGTATACGTTTCATACAAAGCGCTGGATGACGCTGATATCGCAGTGGACAGCCTGGATCCGTATCGGATCGGCACGATTTTTTCCACCGGGTACGGGCCGATGGAATCCAATCTGTCTTTCGCGGGGATGGTATTGGACGGGGATCCGGATCTGTGCAGCCCTACGGTATTTGCCAATACCGTATCCAATGCGTGTATCGGACATGTCTGTATGAATTTAGGCTGCAAGGGCGTCAGCACGATTGTAATGGGAAGCAACAGTGTCGGATATGCGCAGATGCTGCTGGATAAAGATGACGCCGATTATATTCTTTCCGGCTCCGTTGAGGAATACAATGAAGCACTGTATCAATGTCTGAAACACAATCCATATTCGGCGGATATCGACATCGCGGAGGCGGCAGTCGGTTTTCTGCTGACGAAGGAAGAAAAGAAAGATGCATATTGCCGGCTGATTGACTTTATGGAATGTGATCTGGGGGCTTATCCGCTCATCAACAGGGCGGAAGCGTCTGACATAAAAGCGGTGGAAACAGCCCTGGGACATTTTCTGGACAAATGTGATTTTCCGGTCGACGCTGTGTTTTCTGCCGGCAATAATTCCTGGTTTGATAAGTACGAATCCGGGATGCTCCGGCGTGTGCTGGGCAAAGAAGTCATTTATGTCGACGGGTTAAAAAAATATGTGGGAGAGACGTTGGGATCATCGTTGTCGGTATCGATTGCGGTTGCGGCTGTGTGCCTGAAGAAACAGACGATACCGGAAAGTCTTGCCGGGATAAAGACGGAAGGCGCGGCTGTGAGAACGATTCTGGTGACGGGATATGACGTGACGGGAAATTATGTGGCATATCTGCTGTCCGGCCGGGAATAGAGGAGGAAGATTGAAAATTGAAAATTTTCAATCCCAGGTTTGTGTCTGTGCGGCATCCACAAACTTGATATGCGCAAAAAGCCGCGCAGAAATGGGGTTAAATATGGAAGATTCTGGTTTCAGGGATAAAAAGATCATTGTGACAGGAGGCTGTGCGGGCATCGGCAGGAGTATCACTTTAAGGCTCTTAAAGGCGGGCGCCAATGTGGCCGCGACCTACCATTCCTCAGCGCAGGGGGCGTCGGAGCTGGAAGCGGAGGCGAGAGCGTATGAAGGGGTTTTGCACACCTGCCGGATGAATGTCTGTGATGCGGATGAAGTGCGTATAAAAATGGATGAAATGATCGCAGGTTTTGGAGATACCGTAGACGGCCTGGTGAACAATGCAGGTATTACAAGGGACAGGATGTTTTTTATGATGCAGGAGGAGGACTGGAACAGCGTTCTTGACACCAATCTCAACGGTACATATCACGTGATCCGAAGGGTGCTTCTGCCGATGCTTCAGGAAAAAAAAGGCTCTGTTGTAAACATCAGTTCCGTGAGCGGACTGACGGGAGTGGCGGGACAGGCAAATTATTGTGCATCCAAGGCGGCGATGATCTCTCTGACAAAAACGCTTTCCAAAGAGTTTGCCGGTAAAAATATCCGGTTCAATGCCGTGGCCCCGGGGTATATCAACACGAAGATGATACGCCGGATGCCTGCGAAGGCGCTGGAGCAGGTCGTGAAAAAAATCCCCATGGGACGTGTCGGAGAACCGGAGGAAATCGCGGAGGTCGTTCTGTTTCTGCTCAGCGATGCTTCCGGTTATATCACGGGACAGACGATTGTGGCCGACGGCGGTCTGACCTGATTTTGCCACAGAGCAGAAAAAGAGGCTGATTATGGAGGAGAAAAAGACGGTTATCGTTACAGGCGCCAATGGCGGTATCGGCAGAGTGGTTGTCGATAAATTGCGGCGTGACGGGTATGAATGCATCGCGGTTGATAAAGAGGAGCAGGTATCCGCACTGGAGGGAGACGGCACAGAGGTGATCTGTGGGGATCTCACCTCCGACGACATCTTTGAGCGGCTTGAGGTGGTGCTGGGGCGCAAACGCCGGATTTATGGCGTTGTTTTCGCGTCAGGCATTATGCTTCCCGGAATGGTGACGGAGTCGGGGCAGGAAGACTGGGAGAGGACACTGGATGTCAATCTTACGTCTGTATTTCGATTTACAAAGCTGCTGCTGCCGTATCTGATGCAGAATAAGCCGAGCCATGTGATTGCGATTGCGTCGCATCTGGGCGTGGTGGGTTCTTACGGCCTGACGGCGTACAGTGTGAGCAAGGCCGCCCTGATCGAATTTGTAAAATGTGTGGCGCTGGATTATGGAGACGCCGGGGTGATGGCCAATTGTATCAGCCCTGGATTTATAAAAACAAAAATGCTGGATCGGGCGGTGGGCCGGTTTGCGGGCAATAAAAAGTGGATGTTTGCAACCGGGGGAATGCCAAAACAGCATATTGATGTGGAGGATGTGGCAAATCTGATTTCTTTTCTGCTGACACAGAACAGTATGAACGGAGAAAACGTTGTGATGGACGCAGGCTACAGTGTCAGGTAGCGTATGCCTTTACAGGAAGTTGCGGCGTGGAGGATTACAATGAAAAAAAGAGACGGGGAAAAAGTATGGAATGCTTTTAAGCAGATGAAGGATTATCTGGATAAAAGCATCCGGATTATCGGGAAAGTGGATTCCGATAATTATTTTACGGATATAAACGGAAACAGGATGTATGACGGCGTTTCTACCTTGCTCAATACCAATATCGGGCATCAGAACGCGGAACTGATTGAGGTGATAAAGGAACAGCTCGAACTTCTGGATAACGCGACTTTATTTACCTGTACGGGCGGAGTTGCAATCCGGTGTTCGGAAAAACTGTGTTCACTGAGTGACGGGCATTATTTTTCCACATTTTTTACAAACAGTGGTTCGGAAGCCTGCGATACGGCGATCAAAATTGTTCTGAAATACTGGAAGAACAAAGGAGAGGACAGAAATATCATCGTATCTTTAAAGGGCGCTTATCATGGATCTGGTATCGGGGCGATGATGCTGGCGCACGGTGGATATCACATGGAAGACTATTCTCTGCAGTATGATCACATGCACCAGGTTACAGTGCCGGATCCGCTGGAAAAACCGACAGGGATGGAGGAGGAGGCGTGGATTGATTTCTGCGTCGACGAATTTATCAGTTATTGCGACGAAAACACCGGAAATGTGGCCGCGTTTTTTTTCGAACCGGTTCAGCTCTCAAACGCCGTAAACGTTCTCCCCGGGAGTTATGTGCAGAAAATGTGTGATGTCTGCCGTCAGCGCGGCATATTGATTGTTGTAGATGAGGTTGCCACGGGGTTCGGGCGGACAGGGGACTGGTTTGCCTCGCAGTATTATGGTGTGTGGGGGGATCTGATGATGCTGGCCAAGGGAATTACTTCCGGGTATATCCCCATGGGAGCGGTGATGGTGACAAAAGAGATTTACTGTCAGTTTTACGGTAAGACTGCTGAGGGCAGGCAGTTAGAACATGGATATACGACAGGCGGTCATCCTGTAGCCTGCGCCGCGGCTATAAAGAATATGGAGCTGCTGGCAAAGAACGGCTGTCTGGAAAATGCGCGCGCGTGTGGCCTTTATCTGCTCGCCCGGCTGAAGGAAAGTATCGGACAATCGGATTTTGTCACGGCCGTCCGTGGAAAAGGGCTGATGATCGCTGTCGTTTTTGAAGATATTGTGATAAAATCAATGGAAGACTGGGGGATTGCAGAAATACTGACCAGCTTTCTGATGAGAAAAGGCGTTCTGCTGTATCCGGACGATCGGAATATCCTGATTATCGCGCCTTGTCTGAATGTCACGCGTGAGGAGTGCGACAGAATTGCAGACGCGGCGGGGACTGCGGTTGCCAGGCTGGAGTTTCTTCTCGGAAAAGCGCAGAGCAGATAAGGGAGCCGGAATGAGAAAAGAGACAGGAAAGAAGTATGATGTAATCATTGTGGGAGGCGGAATTACAGGGCTATTGAGCGCGGCGATTCTCTCCGGAGCGGGAAGACGGGTACTGGTTGTGGAACGTACCGGTGAGTTTGGCGGTATGTTGAAAATGATAAAATACAAAGGGGAGGAGTACTATTTCGGGGCGCATCATATTGCGGGAACGGACGCGGACAGTGTGACGGGCGGCGTATGGAAAGCGCTTGGGATGGACGTGCGGGAGGATTTTGAAGAGGTGACGCACATGAGGCTTCTGACCGCCGGTAAAAGCCTTATGATTCCTTTAAAGCTCGGAGAACTTGAAACGTATATAAAAGAGCGTTATCCCGGCGAGACAGGAACAGAAGATTTTTTTTCGCGCTTAAGACGATACCAGACCTTTTTTCGCGAGGGCGATCAGAAAGGGCTTCTTAAAATGTTTCTGGAGCATTCGCAGACGACGTATTATGAGCTGTTAAGGAGTTATTTTAAGCAGGATGAAGCAGTCAGGATTCTGGCGATGCTGGGGCCGGGCTACGGCGGTATCGGCATACAGGGGCCTGCTTTTAACAATCTTAGCCTTCTGCTCTCCTATAGTCTGGGATCCGGGCGTTTTAAGGAAGGCAATACGGGGGCGGTGAAACGCCTTATCGCGCTGGCCAGGCAGCATGGCTGTGTTTTTCTCAGTCACACCGACTGCGTTGATATTAGGGTGCGGGACGGCAGAATACGGGGAATTGTATGTAAAACGCCGGATGGAACGGAAGAATATGAAGGAGAAAATCTGTTATTCGCGTCATATCCGTTTGCGGTCCTTAAGCCATATCTCAGCGGGACGAGGCTGGAGAAAAAACTGGAAGGTTTTCACCCGGGACCGTCGGTGATCCGGGTCTGCGGACGGCTTGCCCGGATTCCGGATTCTTTTGCCGCAGATACGGTGTATATGGGCGGTTATGGGGCGGAGGAACTGGATAAAAATATTTTTCTGGAAGATCGTCTCACAAAGCTTCCTGTCTGTATGATCTGCGTCTACAGGGAAGCCGGTACCCCCCGGTTTCTGCTTACGTTCCAGGTGCAGGCGGACAAAAAAGTCCGCATTGCACAGGATAAACTATTGCAGTTGATCAAAAATGAGCTGCCGGAACTGGCGGAGCAGATCACAGACTGCTTTGTTTTGTATGATGATGTGTACCGGTCTGTGACAAATACTGCGTGGGGATCGGTTTTCGGGTGGCAGAGGACGCCGTATGTCTATCTGAATGCAAACGTATATACACCGTGCATGCCGGGAATAAAGGGATTGTATATAGCGGGAAACTGGTCGACGGATTATGGTGTCTATGGGGCCTTAAGAACGGCCCGAAAAGCGTGTGAAGCGATGATGAAGAAAAAAAGCTGAGATGGGAGAAAAAATGATTCGGGTTAAAAATGTGGTGAAGACGTATGCGGACGGAGAAGGAAAGGTTTATGCGTTAAACGATGTGAGCCTGGAGGTGGAGGAAAAGGATTTTATGGTGATTCTGGGACCATCCGGTTCTGGAAAATCGACGCTGATCAATATTATGTCGGCCCTGGACCGCTGTGACCTGGGCAGGGTGCTGTATGACGATCTGGATATCACACAGTTAAATGAAAAGAGGCTGACTGCGTTCAGGAGGGAAAAGGTCGGATTTATATTTCAGTCGTACTATCTGCTGCCGGATTTAAATATTGAAAATAATATCCGCATGGGGGCCAGTCTGGTACATAATGACGATTATGGTGAGATCATTGAAATGCTCAATCTTAAGGACTTTTTAAAGAGGATGCCGTATCAGTTATCCGGCGGCCAGCAGCAGAGGGTTTCGATCGCGAGGGCGCTGGCGAAAAAACCAAAGGTTCTTTTCTGCGATGAGCCGACAGGGGCACTGGACGAAGAGCACGGCAAACAGGTGCTCGCCCTTTTACAGAAATATCAGGAAAATAATACCGTCAGCATGATTGTTGTCACACACAACCAGGGAATCGCGGCGATGGCGAACAAAATCGTCAGGGTAAACAGTGGAAAGATCGTGGAGGTTCAGGAAAACGATCACGTGGTTCCTGCCGCAGAAGTGAGGTGGGCCTGATGAGGGGAATGTTCTTAAGCCTGGTAAAGCGCAATAAACGAAATATCGGTGGTATATTCGTTATCGTGTTTCTGACCGTTGCGCTTGGCGCCTGCTTTCTGGAATCCAATCAGCATATGGAAGAAGGCCTCGGGCTTCTGGAGGAATGCAATCCGCAGGATTTTACATTTTTTCCCGATGTGAAGAAGGATGAGCTGATGGAGGCGGAAGGGGATTACCAGAAGGCGGCCGATCAGAAGGCGGAAAAACTGGCGGAAACGTACCAGTTTACATGGGAAAAGCGCGAGTATGTCGTGCTCTGGGACAGGGAAAAAACGATCAGAATGTATCCTGAGGACCGGAAGATCGATCGGTATCAGCTGGTCGAGGGAAAGTATCCCAAAGACGCCGAGGTTATGATCGATTACAATTATGCGATGGAAAACGGGCAGAGGGTGGGGGATGTCTTTCCGATCGGGAAAGATATTTATACCATATCCGCCATCGCGGTGCTGCCGGATCAGATTTCTCCCGTTGTGGACAACACGGGGAAGATGTATGACGAAAAAACACAGTGTATCGTGGTTGTGAAAGAGGATGCGTTTGAGCAGTATACAAAGTCAAAGACGGTGAATGTCACGTATGCAGGCCTTTTCCCGCAGGACGCGGAGAGAGACATACAGAAAATGAAGCAGGACGAGAATTTTCATCTGTTCCTGGAGAGCACAGAAAACCCGCAGATTCTGTCGGCCGTAAATTCGCAGAAAACGATGAACCAGATTATTATGGGATTTTCCATGGGCATACTGGGCTCTGTTACGGTCCTGCTGCTTCTGATTACCATCAGTGGACAGATCAGGGAAGAGTATAAAAACCTCGGTGTGCTCAAGGCGCTGGGATATACCAGTTTTGAAGTGTCGAGGAAGTATCTGTTCTATTTTTTTATTGTCGGCATTCCGGCAGTGGCAGGGTATGCTGCCGGACACCGGCTTGCAGATCTCTTTTATGAACTGGTATTCGGAACGTTTTCTGTCCCGTATGTCCGCAGGGGAATTGTGCCGGAGAATCTGCTGGTCCTGGCAGTTATTCCGACGCTTATATTTACGGCGACTGCATTTTTGTGGGCGATGATAAAAGTAAGAAGACCGGCTCTTGTGATGATATATAATGAAACAAGTGCCGCGGCAAACAGGATCGTCGTCTGGCTTAATAAAAAAATACAGTTTTCGGATTACCTGAAAGGAGTCAGGACTACGCTGCTTTTTTCCAAAACTGCGGTTCTGGCGTTTGTCTTATTCGGCGGGTTTGCGCTGGGAGTCCAGATTCAGTTTGCATACACCACGTATCATATGACGGCAGGTATCAAAGATCTGGTGCTGAGTGAATATCACTATGAGAACGATGTCCGGTTCATTGAAACGCAGGATGACGAGACAGCGTATCAGGACAGTCTGAAATATCTGTGCGAGCCGGTCCGTTTAAAGACAGAAGCGGAGGATGTGTTTTATAATCTCAATCTCTGCGTGATTGACGATAAAAATACGCGTATGCTTCATCTGAATGATACGGAAGGAGTCGAGATAGAGATCGGGCGGCTGGACGGGGTTGTTATCAACCGGTGGATGCATATCAGGTATGGTCTGCAGAAAGGAGACGCAGTCTCGATCGTATTAAAGGATAAGGAGTATCAGACGAAGATCGGCGCAGTCTCGCAGAGCGTATATGGGAGCAATATTTATGTGGGAAAAGCGCTGGCGGTGAATCAGTTTGAACTGGAGGCAGACGCCTATAACGGAATCTATACGGATAACGATATTGTTTTTGACGAGGATCTTTATCTGAGCGTGACTTCCAGAAAAGAAATGGGAGAGACGATTGAGCGGTCGACCGGTATTTATGTGATTTTATCTGTGATGCTTTTTATCTGCGGACTTGTGGTCGGTTTTATAACGCTGTCCCTGTCGCTGGCCGGGGTGGTAAACGGAAACCGCAGATATATTGCGCTTATGAAGATGTCCGGATATACGTTAAAGGAGTGTAATCTGGCCGTGATCGACGGATACAGAATAGTGGCTGTGGCCGGTTTTGTTATTTCCGTTCCGTATACGATCGTGCTGTGTACGGTCATGTTCCGCATTATTTCTGCAAATTCGGATATCGCTTATCCTGTCAGTATCAGTCCGGTTTCCATTGGATGCTGTCTGCTGCTTACCGTCGGGATTGTGGAGCTGATTTTATGGTATTTTAAGAGGAAACTGCAAAAGATATCATTCCGCGAAATAATGGAAGGGTAAAAGGTTTTGTTATGACGATGAGAAAAAGAAAAGTCGGGATTGTGGGCGGCGGCATCGGCGGTATCTTTACGGGGGCGCTGTTATCGAACAGAGGGTATGATGTTGAAATTTTTGATAAGAATCCGATTCCGGGGGGATACTGCCAGGCTTTCGGGCGGAAGGGATATCGCATTCACCCCGCTGTTCTGCGCATCGGGTCGAAAAGCTGCGCCGACATGGTGGACGGGTACTGTGAGCAGGCCGGTATCGGCCGTCTCAGGTGGACGCGCTACAGGGAATATTATCAGTTTGGCGATGACATCCGGATTGATCAGTGTACAGACCGGATGGATCTGGAGCTGATCCGGTATTTTCCGGAAGATGCAGAACAGATCAGGGCTTTTTTTGCGGAAATAACGGAGCTGTATCAGATTATGAATAAGGTATTTGCAGCTCATATGACATTCCGGGGGCTCTGCGCGTCGGAAATCAAAAAATATATTCCCAATATATCCAGAACGGCAAAGCAGTTTGTGGAACAATATTTTGACAACGTTCTGTTAAAAGAGATCATTCTTGCGATGCTGGAGCTGGACGAGGAAAGTGTGGCGCTTGCCATTCCGATGACTTATTTTGAAATCAAGGGGCAGGGGGAGTACTATGTTCCGGAGGGAGGCGCATACCGTATCATCTCAGAATGTGTGGAGCTGATTGAGAAGAACGGGGGCGTGATACATAAAAATACTGCCGTCACAAAGATCTGCACAGAGAATAACCGGGTTACCGGAATCGTGGCGGATGGGAGAGAATACGTCTTTGACGTGCTTGTCTCCGGCATTGATATCAACAAAACATACCGGAATCTGATCGGAGAAAAATTTGTTGAAAATAAAAAAATGCTGCATGATCTGCAGTGTAAATGGAAAATATCGAAATCCTGCTTCAGCATCTGGCTTGGATTTGACCGCACGCTGGAGGAACTGGGTGTGGATTCCGGCTCCGTGATCTGCTATCCGGACAAGGAGAACATCGGAAAAGTGCGGAAAATCATGCAGACACAAGGGGAAAGACTGCCGGACGGTTACTGGTATCAATGTTTTACCGCATTCAGCCGGGATGCGTCGTCCACTCCGGCAGGAGGGGCACAGATGTGCATCGGCATATTGGTGCCTTATGATTTTGAAAATCACTGGTGGGCGGACGGGGTGTACGCAGAAGAAAAACAGCGGCTGGTGGGACATGTGCTGGCGGATGTAGAGAAGCGTTATCCCGCAATCCGGGGACATTATGTTTTTGTTGAGGCGGCGACGCCTGTCACCTATGAGCGGGAATGCGGAAATACAAAAGGAGCTTATTTAGGGTTTGAGAAATACCAGGATTATGTATACGACCGCTCCAGACATCAGAATAAAGGTATGTCGGAAGGGCTCTTTTTTGCAGGCCACTGGGTATCTGTGATTGGCGGAGTCAACGGTGTGATGCAGGAGTGTGTAAAGACCGGCAATCTGATTATGCAGGAGTATCCCCTGTGCGATCATATGCAGGAATATATTCTGTTCGAATGATTGCTGGCCAAAAAAGGAGATGAAGAACAATGAAAGCCTGTATACAGTTGTGGAAACAGATTTATGTCCATAATAACGGCCGGGTCTGGTTCTGCTGTATGAAACCGTCGCGCACGCAGAAAATCGATCTGCAGCATTGTGTTCCCGAAATGGCGGCGGACATCATAAATTGTGACGAAGTGTATCGGATCCGCCGTGAGATGATGGAGGAGAAGCTGCCCAATTTCTGCAAGGGCTGTATGATGCTTAAGGAATATGAAAATGTGCGTGATTTTGCAGAAGAACTGTACGAGGAAGGCTGTATTTCACAGATTACGGATAATATCGGGCAGATCTGCCGGATCGATCATGTGGACGAGCTTTTTTTTGAGATAACGACCAGGTGTAATCTCAGATGTGTCTACTGTCTGCACAGCACATCCGCTTTTAAGGACTGGATTGCCGATCTGGGTGTCGGGAAATTTTTTGATCTGCTGGATGTCCTTATCAAAGTGTGGGGTGTCAGAGAAATATCGACCACCGGTATCGGAGAGTTTACGCTGGTTGACGGCTGGACGCGGATCATACAGACAATCAGGTCGGCGTATCCCGGTTTAAGGATTTCTCTTTTTTCCAATTTTGCAAAAAGGTTATCTGACGAAGAAATTGACACACTGGCGGAGGCAGATAAAATTTATGTGAGCTGTGATACCGTGAACGCGGAGCTGTTCCGCTTTTTAAGAAGCGGGGATCTGGATATTCTTCTGGACAATCTGGCGCGGCTGAACCGGTGCAGGGAGAAAAGGCACAGCGGGCTTAAGATTGCAATTGCCGCGGTGGTAAATTCTAAAAATCTGGATTATTTAAAGGAGCTTCTGGAATATATCATCGGGACAGGGTGCGCGGACGAGCTGAATCTGACGCCGATGACGCTTCCGATGCCGGCGGCAAAGACGCTGGACGTATACCCTGTAAATATATTTTTTCATACGGAAAAGGAGACGCAGGTCGCGGCTTTGCTCAGGGAGCTGTACGACAGGGGGAAAAAAGAAGGAATCGACGTAAACTGGTCGGGCGATCTGCAGAATTTTTATGCGCAGTAGTGTTCTGGCCGCCTCGATAAAAAGGGGGTGTTTCCGCCGGGAGAAGCATGTGATTGTGCTGCGCGGGGAGACGGTGCCGTATTTGGACCGCTGCCTGCTGCACACAAAAGAACTTCCGCATTATCTGTGGAGAAACAGGAAAAGAACGGAATATCTGAGCGGCAGATATGCATTGAAATCTCTGTTGTCGAGAGAGCTGGGAGTGGAATATGCAGATCTGTGTATTCTGAATGAAAGATACGGGGAGCAGTCCGGAAAACCGCGGCTTTATATCAATGACGCGCCGGCAGATTATTCCGTTTCCATTTCACACGACGCCGGAATTATTTTCGCCTGCTTTGCAGATCACGATATCGGGGCCGACGTGGCGGCAGAGAGGGGGAACGCCGGTGCGGGCAGGGCATGCCTTGACTGGGCGATCGGGGAGGCATTTACGAAAGCGCTGGGGATCGGCCTTAAGTATGGGATTCCTTCAGTAAAGACGGATTCCATGGATCGGGAAAAAGGTATGGTAGAACTGGAGGTATCGGAAAAAGTGCTTTCCTGTGCGGGGAGGTATTCCGATATCTCTTTTACGTATGAGATGCGGGAACAGGCAGTGTTTGTGATATGTGAGCTGATCGGGTAATCAGATCACACGGCTGTCTGTCCCGCATGATCTTTCTGGGAGTCTGGTCTGAATGTGTCACACACTCTTGTGCACCGCCTTACTTTGTGATAAACTGATTGTGGAAAAATAAGGAAGTTCCCGTACACACGGACAGGATGCAGACGGCGCGGCGTCAACGGTATCATCGCGCCGGCATAGGAGGATACGATGGCGAACAGAGACGGTATTATAACAAGGGAAGAGTTAAACCTGATTCTTCTTCTGGACAATTCATACTCGATGGTGAATGGGCGCATTGCACAGCTCAATCATGCGATCCCGACGCTTAAAAATACGTTGATGAAAATGGCGGAAGACGAATGTGTCGATATAAAATTGCGTATCATAGCGTTCAGCGACGAGGCTGTGTGGAAAGTGGGCACGGTTGAGAAGGGCGAAGAGATCGGCGCTGTGGTCTGGCAGGATCTGGACGTCGTCGGCGGGACGAGCACGCCAAAGGCGATCAGGGAGGCAAACAAGGCGCTCAGAAAGCAGTATCTCGGCGCGCATGCGCTTCATCCGGTTGTGATCCTGATCACGGACGGGTACTGCAACCCGGGAGAGCATGGGGATTATCTGGACGCGATCGGAGAGATGAAGCAGAAGCTTTCCGGAAATACGGGAAAGGAAAAGGTCACGAGAGTGGCGATCGGCGTTGAGGATTATAACAGGGACGAGCTTGTGGAGTTTGCGTCTGTCGGACTGATTGCAGACCAGCAGCAGCCGCTGATTTTTGAGGTGGATAAAGCGATGGACCTGGGCAGCGTGATCAACTGGGTCGCAGTGAGCAGCATGTATTCCAGTATTACCGATGACGAGGATGTGATTGACCTGGGGGACCCCGACTGGGGAGAGGACGAATGATAAAAATGGGAAAGAGGCATCAGAGATATCGGTGTCTCTTTCTTTCATTATAAAAAATACCATATAGGCGGGAGGCATAAGGTGGGATGGAGGATCCGGTTTTAAATCTGGAGGATTGCGGAAACGTTGACATGCCGGGCTTAGAGTGCGGCGCTTTTTACGCGAGAAAACGCGGGAGCGGTCACGTTGCGGGAAACAGGCCCTGCCAGGACTTTTGCATTGCAGGAGAGATCGCACCGGAGCTGTTTTTTGCCGCTGTGGCTGACGGGCACGGAGGGGAAGCATATACCAGAAGTGACATCGGCGCGCGTCTGGCCTGTGAGGAGACGGCGCGGCTGGCGGAGGAAATCTGCGCGGAAATGAAAAAGAGAGGAGCAGACGAGGACGAGCTTGTCGCGGCGTTTTCAGGCCGTGCGCTGAAGGCGAAGCTGGTTGAACGCTGGCGGCAGGCGGTACTGGAAGATTATGAAGCGCACCCGGACGAGGAATGTGGCAGAAGACAGATTATACGGAAATACGGGACGACGATTTTATTTGTGGCTGTCACCAGGAATTATTATGTGCTGGGACAGCTTGGCGACGGCGCGATCCTCCTTTTTGACGGACGGGGGCACGCGCAGCTTTTCAGGCGGCATGCCGCGAAGGTGGGTTCGAAGACGAGCTCCCTGGCCTCAGAGCGGGGAATGTATGCCCTCTTTACGGATGTCTATGAAAGAAGACTTTTTGATCACGTCCTGCTTTCGACCGACGGAATCTATGACAAACTGGATCGGGAGGATTCGTTTCTGCGGTACGCCAGAACGCTCGCGGTGCAGATACAGGAGCGGCCAAAGCATCCTTTTACGGTGGAAGGCATCGACGTGTCGACAAAGACGGGGGACGACTGTACGGTCGTGCTTGTGCACCCGCAGCCGGAGGGAGCGCAGAAGGTACATTCGCAGCAGGAAGCGGCGGAAGCGCTTTTCGGACTAAAAGAGTTGAAAAGAAGAGGGTATGAAAAAATCGTCTTTGAGCGCGTCTGCGGCGGAACGATTGTTTTATCCGCCGAAAAAGACAGTCAGATTTATGAAATTCATATCGGGGGAGGAGAACCGTCCCGGGGGGCTGAAAAGAGGGATGTGGATGTTGCGGGATGCAGACTTCTTGCGCATGTGGATGAATGTCTGCTGCCGGACGGAAGGTGTGTATCCTTTTATCGCGTGCCCGAAGGCGCCAGGAGTTTTTATGAGCTGTATGAGAACGGGGAAATGCTGGAGAAGCGCTATCTGTCCCGTCTTATGGATGCGGAAACGGACAGCCGTTATTCGAACGAATACTGGCTGAAAGTATTTGAAAATCTAAGAAGCCTGGAACAGTACCTGTGCGCGCGAAAAGCCGGGTGTACAAAGGATTTTGTGCGGACGCTGCGGTTGAAAGACGACGGAACGCTGTACTGCTTTGACGACGGTATCCGGTGGGAGGGAGGAGGTCCGGACAGAGGGGATTCTGGCCGGGTAAAGGAGATGTCGGCTTTTCTGGGAAAGCTCCGGTGCGGAAAGCTGCAGTGCCCCCTGTATGAATGTATGGATCAGGGGCAGACTGTAAAATTCCTCCATCTGGGCGGGGAGAGCGCCCCGATGCTCCGCGTCACCCGCAATCCCGAAAAACAGATTTATGGCCTTTGGAATATATCGGACCGGCCCTGGGAGATAAAATACCCGAAGGAAAGAGTGATTGAGCCCGGCGAGGTATTGCGGTTAAAGGGAAATCAGACTTTTTATGTCGCCTGTGGGGAAGAGGACGTGCTCACGGAAGCGGATCCGTCCGGTGGTTTCGTGCGCTATGAGACAGAATTGTTTTAATTCCGGACAGAAAGGAAACGATACGTATGAAAAAAGGCGATATCATCACGGGAGAAAACGGTGAACAGTATGTGATTGTAAAATCTCTGGGGAAGGGCGGACAGGCGAAAGTCTGGAAGGTGCAGAATGTCGGCACAAAGCAGTATTACGCGTATAAATTTTATAAACGTAACCCGTACGATATCAGAGAGAATATCGAAACGCTGATCGGAAAAGGGCAGCTTCGGGATAAAAATGGAAATGTGCTGAACACGGCGATATTCCCGCTTTCCATTGTGGAAGGGGAAGGGGATTCTTTCGGCTATATTATGGAACTGGTGGATCTTAAGGATTACACGACGTTAAAAAAGGCATGGGCGAGACCGGAGCTTTATCCTTCCTGCGCCGCGCTCTGCCGTATCGTTAAAAATATGTCTTCTTTTTTTGAGGCGCTCCATTCTACGCACGGCATGTGTTATAAGGATATTAACGAGGGAAATATTTTTTTTAACCCCGTGACCGGCGACGTGAAAATTATTGACAACGACAATATCGCATATCCGGGAAAAGTCACAATCAGCGGCACCTACGGATACCGTGCTCCGGAAATCGTCCTTGGAAAAAAGCCGGACGAGAGGTCGGACAGTTTTTCGTTTGCCGTTTATATTTTCCGGCTGCTGGTCGGAGGGTATCCTTTCGAGGGGAGTTATACCAGGGAATATTGCAGAAAACATGACGTATGCGAGATCGACGTGCAGAAAGTGATCTATGGGACGGATGCGGTGTTTATCTGGAACCCGTATGACCGGCGCAATTCCATCGAAAACAGTGCCGATGAAAAATGGGAGGCGCAGGCCAGGATCTGGAAAAGGCTTCCGGCACGGATTCAGAATCTTTTTATCGATACGTTTGTCACCTATCTGCCGGAAGAAAAACGGGCGGAACGGCCATCGGACGAGGCCTGGGGGGACGCTTTCGCCGATCTTAAGACCGGGCTTTTAAAGTGCCGGGCATGCGGATGCGTCACGTTTGGCGGGAGCGGCCATTGTTTTGAGTGCGGTGCGGCTGTGCCGGTGCGGCGGCACAGCATTGTATTTAAGGTTCTGAGTGCCGGTGAACCAAAGCGGGAGACAAAGCTTTATGTGGCGGATGTTTTACAGGGCACAGAGATTTCGAAACACCTGCCCGGCGGAGATTTTTTAAAAATCCTTTACAATAAGCCGGCTGCAAAAGTCGGTATCCGGAATGTAAGCGGGCTGACGTGGTGTGTGATCGGGCGGGACAAAAGCATGACAGACTGTCCGCCGGGCAGCGTGTTTGCGGTGGAAGAAGGAATGATGATACGCATTATTCCGAAAACGGCGCAGTTAAATGTTTTGCGGGTGGAATGAAAGCGAGGAAACGTATGGATAGTCTGATGCATTATGAGGGGGTCTGCATCCGGTATGCCGCGGGAAAAAACGGGACGGCCAGAGAGAGGCGGATCGATTTTGAGAAACTGGTGGAGCTGATTTTAGAGGAGCTCGGGCAGGGAGACGGCGATATCAGGGCGTCGTCATTTCTCGCCGAGACCGACAGGGTATACGGGGCGATCCGAAAGACAGGGAAGGGAGCCGCCGTACAACTGCGCCGGAGACGGCCGAATCTGATGGATGCCTGTGAGGTGGCGGCATGTGTTTTCGGGCGTCTGCGCGGGGGAGACGACCCGGCGCCGGAGGAAGGCAGGGCGGGGGATATAAGGATGCCTCTGTTTGCCGGAAGCTGGACGGATGCCGGTTTTGAGCGTCGCCTTGCCGGTCTTCAAAAAAATATGGAGGGTATAAAAAGCTGTCTGAAAGCGAAAAACATAGGTAAGAAGGATGTAAAGGAAGATTTCGGTGTGGAAAAGGAAGATGCTCCTGCATGCGCGCGCCTTCGCGCCGAGCAGGAATGCACGGAGCGGACGAAACTGCGCCTGGAGGCAAACCGCAGAGAGGCCGGGGAGTGGCGTAACAGTCACAGACAGCTTATCGGAACCATGTCTGCGCTGCAGGCGGATATCAGCCGGGAGTTAAAGCAGCTGATGTGCTATTCGGACAATCTGACAGAAAATTATGTCCTGCGGTTTGCGCGCTCGATGACGGAAATTTATAATCTGATTGCGGACGGATATGCGTATCACAGACAGCGGGCAGAGCGGGCCGGAAATGGAGATTATTATAATGCGGTTCTCAATTATGAAGAGTTTATGAGTTCGATAGCGGACGCTCTGGCGGCTTTTGGCGTGGAGGAGATTGTAAGCGCGGAGGGAATGGCTTTTGACGGGAAATTTCACGAGGTCTGCGACGGCTCCGGCGATTTTTCAGCGCATTCTGCGGTTGTAAAAAGGAGCGTACGCGCGGGTTTCCGATATAATGATATAGTACTACAAAAAGAACGTATTCAGCTATGACGCGGAGGTAATTTGCATGAAACTGGGCATTGATTTTGGAACAAGTTTTTCACTGCCGGCGGCAGTATATATGGATTCGCAGGTTGTGCTGCTGCCGGGCGGGAAATATGGTATTCCGTCGGTATTTTATTATAATGACTGGGAGGGCGTCCTGGTCGGGGAGGAAGCGGAGGATGCCGGACAGGGAGACGAGGCAAAAAATTTAAAGCGGGAAGTGAAGCTGGAACTTGGCTCTTCGTTTACGGCCGACGGCAGAACCTTTTCGGCGCGTGAGATAGTGGGCTATATTCTGGCAAAGGTCGTCGATACTGCGCTTACCATCGCGAAAACAAAGCTGATCGAGGAGCCCCTGGAGGGCGTCGTTATATCGGTTCCGGCGGCGTTTGAGCACAATGAAAAAGAATTTATCCGCGCCGCCGCGGAGATTCCAAGAGAAGAAGGCGGACCGGGGCTTACCGTTTTAGGATTTATCAAGGAGCCGGTCGCGGCCGCGCTGGCATATTTTCAGACTTCGCTGAAAGACAACACGAAGGTGCTGGTCTATGATCTCGGCGGCGGTACCTGTGACGTGGCCGTAGTGGAGGCGCGCAGTGATGTAAAAGAAAAATATGTAGTACTGGAATCCGATATGCTGCGCATCGGGGGAAAAGACTGGGACAGCAGGCTGGAGACGTATATCTTAAGAGAGCTTGAAAAACAGACGGGATCGGTTCTCTCCACAAATAAGGCGTATAAGGAGAAAGCAAAGCGGGCGGCCATATCGGCAAAACATGCTTTCAGTGAAAAGACGGGAGATCACTACCGCGACAAGGTGGCGGCCAAGGTTGAAGTGAACGGACGGCTGTACCGGATCCAGATCACAAAGACGCTGTTCGATGAGCTGACGGGGGAACTGCTGAGTGAGACGATACGGATGACGAAACGCCTTGTGGAAAAGGAGAGCTGCGCCGGCGTAAAGCGGCTGGTGTGCGTGGGCGGAAGTTCCAATATGCCGCAGGTTCTCGCAGGACTTGCGGAGGCATTTCCAGAGATGGAGATACAGATTTTTGAGCCGGAAAAATCGATTGCCTGCGGGGCTGCAATTTATGCGCAGAGCTGCGACATTGTGTCCGATATCGCAGCGTACTCTTATGGGATTCGTTGTTATCAGGATTATGACAAGGATCCGGTCAAAAAAATTATTGTGAATCTGATCAAAAAAGGAGACCGTCTGCCAAAGACCGGAGAGTATCATTTTTCCACGATCGAGGATGACATGGGAACGTCTTCCTTTAAAGTGTTTGAATCAGCCGTGACAGAGGACGAGTGTGAGCCGGAGGCAGTTCCGGCGGAACATATCCTGGAGGTAGTGCTCGATCTGCCCGAAGGGACGCCCAAGGGAACGTCGGTGACGGCGAAGATGACGCTGACGACCGACGGGCTGATCGAGGTGATCGCGGATGATAAAAACGGCCACATCAGCAAAGGGCGGAAAAAACTTAATTTTTAAAGTTCTGGCCGCTGAAAAATTGTAAAAAATCACGGTTTGTGTTATAATATTTTCAGAAATGTTGGCGGAAATGTGAAGGGAGAAGGAATGACACATGCTGAGAGAATGGAGCGGAACAGAAAGACCACAGGAAGATGAGATCGCCGCACGTCTTACGGCGGCAAGAGAGAAGCTGATGCGCCAGCAGATGCAGGTAAAGGAGCAGAAGCTGCCGGTGCTGGTTCTCGTGGAAGGATGGGGAACTGCGGGCAAAGGGTTTGTCATCGGACAGACGATAAAAAATATTGATCCACGCTTTTTTAAAGTGGCGTCGATGGAGGAGCCGACGGAGGAGGAAAAGAGAAAACCTTTCCTCTGCCGCCATTTTGCCAGGATACCGGAGGCCGGAAAATTTCAGTTTCTTGATTCCGGCTGGATGGATGAGATTATCAAGGAGAGGCTGTCCGGAGGGATGGAGGAGGATGCCTACGCGATGCGTATTGAGAGTGTGAAGCGTTTTGAGCGCCAGCTTACCGACAACGGATATCTGGTGATGAAGTTTTTCCTCCATATTTCCAAAAAGGAGCAGAAAAAGCGCATTGAGAATCTTGCGGGGGCGAAAGACACCAGATGGCGTGTCGGAAAAAACGACCAGTGGCAGAATGCGCACTATGAAAAATGCCTGGATGCGTTTGACCGCTATCTCAAAGACACGAATATGCCGTCCGCGCCCTGGTATATTATTGATGCAAAATCCAGAAAATGGGCCGAGACGCAGGTGCTTGAGATGCTGACGCAGGGAATAGAGATTGCGCTGGGGAACAGCGCGATGGCGGTTCCGCTTCTGCAGAATGTATTTCCGCTCGCGCAGATGCCGCGTCTTTCGCAGGTCGATTTAGAGGGCACGATTGAGAGCGAGGAGTATAAGGCACAGTTAAAGCAGCTTCAGCAGCGCCTGGGCGGGCTGCACAACCGCCTTTACCGGAAAAAGGTGCCTGTGATTATCGCTTACGAAGGCTGGGACGCTGCAGGAAAGGGAGGAAATATCAAGCGGATTACGGGGGCACTTGACCCGCGCGGTTATGAAGTGCATCCGATTGCAAGCCCGGAACCGCATGAGAAGTCGCGCCATTATCTGTGGCGCTTCTGGACGCGTCTGCCAAAAACAGGGCATATCGCGATATTTGACCGGACCTGGTACGGCAGGGTGATGGTGGAGCGCCTGGAAGGTTTCTGCAGTGAGAACGACTGGATGCGCGCCTACAATGAGATCAACGAATTTGAAAAAGAGCTCCATGACTGGGGAGCCGTTATCATCAAGTTCTGGGTGCAGATTGACAAGGATACCCAGCTTGCGCGCTTTAACGACAGGCAGAATACGCCGGAGAAGCAGTGGAAGATTACGGACGAGGACTGGCGTAACCGTGAGAAATGGGATCAGTATGAGGAAGCAGTGGACGAGATGATCGCAAAGACAAGTACCACATATGCGCCATGGCATATCCTGGAATCTGTGGACAAAAAATATGCGCGGATTAAAGCGCTTACGATTGTGATCGAGGAGCTGGAAAAAGTGCTGGGGTAGAGGCAGGAAAATGGTTTATATACCTTGTATTTATATTGTTTTGCAAATGGCAGTTTTAGTTTTACTGAGAAGCGTGTTTTTGATGACTGTATATCAGACGGTTGCCATATATGGAGCAATCTGTCTGACTGGTCTGGGGCTGATGATATTGTCCGATAAAAGTCACAGAATGGAATATGGACTTGCAGTTTTCAGGGATTGTTATCTTATATTGTGGAGCGGTGTTCACGGCGTGATCGTGCTGGGACTGCTTACGGCGGGGGGATACTATCTGAGCGTGACACAGCTTACTCTTGTCCAGGTTGTAAATATTTTTCTTGGGATTTCCGTATACTGGTGTCTGTACTTTTTCCTTGGGCGAACAGAGCAGGCCATTGGCTGGGGGAATCTTCTGATCGGCCTGATGGGGATCTTAAATTATTATCTGGTGCGGTTTCGCGGGGCCCCGTTTCAGTTATCTGATATCAGAGCGGCGAAAACGGCAGGGAATGTGTTCTGGAATTATGATTATACTCCTGGGTTTCTGCTGATAGCCGCGCTTGTGGATATGCTGTTGTGGTATGTGATTTTCAGGCAGTATCTGCAGTGCAGGGAATGGAAAAAGATTTTTGGAAAAAGAAAGGTGATGGCAGGTGAAAAGTCTGGCAGAGCCTGGATGCGGATCGGGGGCGTCCGGAAACAGGCTCTGCACCGGAATGTGTTTTCTGTGACGGTAACATTTATTATCATCTGTGGGTATATGGGGCTTTTTGCTGTCCGGTTTCAGGATATATATTCGGGTACTGCTTTATTTGCACAGGATACATATCTGGCAAAGCTGCTGGCAGAAGCGATGGGAAATACAAGGCCTTTGCCGGAAGAGTATTCGGTGGAGGATGTGCAGGCTGTTGTCACCCGGTTCAGGGAGGAGAGAGGAGAACTTTCTGAGAATAAAGAGGAAGATATGGCATCTCCCAATATAATCGTGATTATGAATGAGGCATTTGCGGATTTGCGAATCCTGGGGGAATTTCAGACTACTGTTCCGGTACTATCTTTTTGGGATTCTGTTTATGAAAACTGTACACGTGGCTGGGCCAATGTGTCGGTTCTGGGAGGCACAACGGCAAATTCAGAATACGAATTTCTGACGTCAGATGCAGTGGGTGTATATTCTGGTTTGATTCCTTATAATAGGTATTTTGATTCTGGAGAGTCATATCCTGGTCTGGTATCTGTGTTAAAGGAGCAGGGATATGAAACAACTGCATTTCATCCATATTGGTCCAGCGGCTGGAATCGTCCACAGGTATATCGTGCAATGGGTTTTGACCGTATTGCTTTTTTGGAGGATGTGGATGAGGAAATGGACACATTGCGTCTGTATGTCAGCGACAGAGCAGATTATTCTTACATCATAAAGTACTTTGATGAAAAGGAAGCCGGAGTTCCACAGTTCTTTTTCAATGTCACAATGCAGAATCATGGCGGATATACATATTCTGGAAATGATTTTAAGACTACGGTACAACTTTCCGGAGCCATGCAGGGAAAGTTTCCACAGACGGAACAGTATCTTAGCTGTTTAAAAGAGAGTGATGCGGCTCTTGAGGAGTTGTTCTCATATTTTGAGAATTATGAGGAACCAGTTATTGTGGTGCTTTATGGTGACCATCAGCCAAGGCTGGAGGATGGATTTTATGAATATGTGACAGGGCAGGATCCGGCGACATGGAGTCTGGAGCAGAGGATGAATCAGTATAAGACACCCTTTGTAATCTGGCACAATTATCCTGTGGATAGCAGAGATCTGGGAGACGTCAGTGTAAACTATCTGGCGGCGATTATGCTGGAACAGACAGGGTTAAAGATGAGTGATTATCAAAAATATACATTGTCACAATTTCAGAATGCTCCCGTCATTACCACACTTGGAGTAAAAGATGCAGATGGATATGTCTATCCTGCGGACAGTGATCAGTACAGAGCATTTATAGAGGATTATCAGATGCTGATTTATAACCATACAGTGGACAAAGAGGGGCGCAGGGAAGATTTTTTTCGTATGAAAGAATAATGCGATATGAGCGATTTATCAAATGATATTCAAGGCAGCCGGAGAGCAGGAATTATTCTGCCGGACAGGCTGGCGTGAGAGCGTTTTTTGTATCCGAAAAGGTGTGTTTTACATATTGTCTGTAATAAGAATATAAAATAAGGAGCATATGCATGGAAAAAATACTAATTATCGATGACAGCGTTGTGCAGGCTATGTATCTGAAGAAAACTCTGAACGAGGATTATGAGATCACCCTCGCCCATACGGCCAGCGATGGGCTTATGCGTGCAAAAACCGGAGCGTATTCTCTGATTCTTCTGGATATAATCATGCCGGATATGGACGGCTTTATGTTATTAAAGAAGCTGCAGGAAGAGCTGGTGACGCAGCATATTCCGGTAATTCTGATTACCGGACTTTCGGATACACGCAGCGAAGAGCAGGGGCTGATTCTCGGAGCGGTGGATTATATTGTCAAACCGTTCCGTCCTCTGATTGTCAAGGCGCGTGTGGACACCCACATCAAGCTTTACCGTTACCGTGTCCAGATTGAACAGCAGGCAATGGAAGATGAACTGACCAGGGTGGCAAACCGGAGGCATTACGAAAAATACAGTGAAAAAAAGTGGCAGGAGGCCATCCGGTCAGAGTCCTTGTTTTCTGTCTGTATGTTCGACATTGATAAATTTAAAGTATACAATGATACCTACGGACACCCTGCAGGAGACCGTGTGATTGCGGCCGTGGCCAGGACGGCGGATTCGCATCTGCAGCGGAGCACGGATTTTTTTGCGCGCTACGGCGGAGAAGAATTTGTCGCTGTCGTGACGGGCAGCGGTTCAGAAGAGGTTTTTGCACATTTTAAGAAAATCCGCCAGGCAGTGGAAGATCTTAAGATTGAGCACAGTGGTTCGGTTTCTCCGTGGGTCACGGTCAGTATGGGCGGGGTTACAATCCTTCCCAAAGAGGGAGATCAATATGCGGACTGCCTTAAGATTGCCGACAGCATGCTCTATGACGCAAAGCGTCTGGGCCGCAATCAGGTTGTCTGGATGAATGAAAACAAAGAACAGTGGAGAGAACGGGAATAAAAACGATAAGTGCTTTATCCGACAAAAGGGTAAAGCACTTTTGTCGGATAAAATGATTCCGTATCTAAATGTACAGGTCTTTTCTTTTAAAAATCATAATACCCGATGCATACAACACAACGGCGCCTGCCAGAAGTATGAATATACCAGCGATGGCATTGTTTTCACTGGCTATAATGCCATCCGGATCAAACAAGGTGAAAAATGTAAAATATTTTGCCTTTTCCGCATTTCCGCCGACATTTGCAAGCATCTGCAGTACATACATGAATGCCGGAATCCCCGCTCCGGAAGCGAGGCTGTATCTTGTATCGGAAAAGAAACAGGAAGAAAGAAAACAGATGCCTCCGATAAATAAATGAAGGCACAGTAGTCCGAAGTTTAAGACAAATAATGCCGTTATATCTGCTTCTCCGGGAAAGCTGCTTCCGGTACAAATAAGTTCTATGAGTGTAATATAAAAAATGAGCACCACAATTCCGCTTACGAGCACGCTCATCTGCGTAAATGCAATGGTATGCCGCTTCACAGGCGCGGCGGCCAGGGAAACCATAGAGCCTTTATCCACATACTTTGCAATCAGGGCATTGCCGCGCAGTATGCAGAACAACATCGGAAAAATCAGCAGTATGAATCCATAAAGGTAAGATACCATAAATCCCAGAAGCGTTGCAGAATCTGCTTTCATACCGACGGATGCCATCAATTCCGGCATGATTTCCGCAAAACTGTCTAACGTTTTCATCATCTGAGGGTCGTACATATGGATGATAATGGAAACATACAGGGTAATAATTGCACCGAAAATGATAAGCAGCTTTATACTTCCTTTCATTTCGCGCCGATACAATGCTTTATTCATCATTTTTCTCACCTCCGTAATAATTCATGAAAATTTCTTCCAGACTTTGCTTCGTTGTAACAGTGACGTTTGTCCCATTGCAGATACCACCAAAATCTGTGGCAAATGCTTTCGCGTCAGTTTCGTTTTCAAGGGTTACCGTGTAACGCCGGGTATGACGTTCACGCAGTGTGGCGGCAGAATCAACGGCTGTCATCCGGCCTTTCCGTATAATACCGATACGGTCGCAGGTCCGTTCGACTTCCTCAAACATGTGGCTTGACATGAGAATCGTTTTTCCGTGTTTTTTTTCCTCCGCAACTAAATTTACAAATCTGTTTTGCATCAGCGGGTCAAGTCCGCTGGTAGGTTCGTCAAGAATCAGAATATCGGGGTCGTGCATAAATGCGGCAATGATTCCAAGCTTCTGCTTCATTCCTTTGCTCATTTTTTTAATTTTGCTTCCCGGGTCTAATTCGAACCGTTCCAGCAATTCTTCCTTACGGCTCTGCGTGCCGACTTTACGGTATTCTGTGATGAATCTGAGAAACTCTGTGCCCGACATATCATCAAAAAAGCTGATTTCGCCGGGAATATAGCCGAGTCTTGCCTGTACTTTATCCCTTTCGCTCCAGCAATCCAGACCATTGATGGTACATGTTCCGGATTCTGGTTTTAAAAATCCCATCAGATGACGTATGGTTGTTGTTTTTCCTGCTCCGTTCGGCCCCAGGAAGCCAAAAGCTTCCCCTTGATTCACGTGGAAAGAAACATCAAATACGCCTTTGCCGTTTCCATAGTCACGCACAAGGCTTTCAATTTTAATGACGCTCATAAATACCCCTCCTTTTATACAATTTTTTCCGATAATTTAAATATACATTTCTGATTCAGATTTACAAGCCCTGTTTCGGGGAAAAATATATGGAGGAGTAAATTTCGTAATCAGAGGTGTCGTATGGTGCCGGCGACAAATTTTAGAAAATAAAAAGAAAGTACAGAGAATTTTAGCACTCGCCTATTGACAGTGCTAACAAAAGGTGCTATAACACAGATGGAAACAGAAAAATGCATTGCGATACAGATAGAAAGAGAGGTACGCTTATGAACATTCAGAAATTTACCCAGAAGTCGGTGGAAGCCATCAACGATTGTGAAAAGCTTGCCTATGAATATGGCAATCAGGAGATCGGGCAGGAGCATCTTATGATGGCGCTGCTTGCAAAAGAGGATGGACTGATTCCGAAACTGATAGAAAAAATGGATATCCAGAAACAGCATTTTACCGATAATGTGAAACGTCGCCTGGCGGCGCGGGTCAAAGTGTCGGGTGGCCAGGTGTTTGTGGGAAAGGATTTAAATCAGGTACTCATCCATGCGGAGGACGAGGCGAAGCAGATGGGAGATGAGTATGTCTCCGTGGAGCATTTGTTCCTGGCGCTGTTAAAATACCCGGGCCAGGCGATCAAAGAGCTGTTCAGGGAGTACGGCGTTACGAGGGAGCGGTTTCTGCAGGCACTTTCCACTGTGCGTGGCAATCAGCGGGTCACCTCCGACAATCCGGAGGCGACATACGATACGCTGGAAAAGTATGGATATGATATGGTAGAGCGTGCGCGCAGTCAGAAGATGGACCCGGTGATCGGGCGTGACGACGAGATCCGCAATGTGGTCCGGATTCTGTCAAGAAAGACAAAAAACAATCCGGTACTGATCGGGGAACCCGGGGTGGGCAAGACTGCCGTCGTGGAAGGCCTTGCCCAGCGGATTGTAAAGGGAGATGTGCCGGAAGGATTAAAAGACAAGAAGCTGTTTGCACTGGATATGGGTGCGCTGATTGCCGGGGCGAAATACCGCGGTGAGTTTGAAGAGCGGCTGAAAGCAGTTCTCGACGAGGTAAAGAGCTCGGACGGACAGATTATTCTGTTTATCGACGAGCTTCACACCATTGTGGGAGCCGGGAAAACCGACGGCGCGATGGATGCGGGACAGCTTTTAAAGCCAATGCTGGCGCGCGGAGAACTGCACTGTATCGGAGCGACGACGCTCGATGAATACCGCGAATACATTGAAAAGGATGCGGCTCTGGAGCGCCGCTTCCAGCCGGTTCTGGTCGATGAACCGACGGTGGAGGATACGATCTCCATTCTGCGCGGTTTAAAAGAGCGCTATGAGGTTTTTCACGGCGTCAGAATCACGGACGCAGCGCTTGTCTCTGCGGCGGTGCTCTCAAACCGTTATATTTCAGATCGTTTTCTGCCGGACAAGGCGATTGATCTGGTGGACGAGGCGTGCGCGCTGATTAAAACGGAGCTGGATTCCATGCCCACAGAGCTCGACGAGCTCAACCGCCGCGTGATGCAGATGGAGATTGAAGAGACGGCGCTGAAAAAAGAGACGGACCGTCTGAGCCAGGACCGCCTTGCCAGTCTGCAGAGGGAGCTTGCGGAGCTTCGGGATGAATTCAGCAATAAGAAGGCACAGTGGGAAAATGAAAAAACTTCGGTGGAGCGTGTGCAGAAGCTGCGGGAGGAGATCGAGAGCGTCAAAAATGAGATTAAGATGGCGCAGCAGAAGTATGATCTGGAAAAAGCCGCGGAGCTGCAGTACGGCAGACTGCCGTCTCTTCAGAAACAGCTTGAATCGGAGGAGGATGCGGTACGGCAGAAAGATCTGTCGCTCGTCCACGAAAATGTCAGTGAAGAAGAGATTGCGCGCATTATTTCGCGGTGGACGGGGATTCCGGTGGCGAGACTCACAGAGAGCGAGCGGAATAAGACGCTGCATCTGGATGAGGAGCTGCACCGGCGTGTTGTCGGGCAGGACGAGGGCGTGACAAAAGTGACGGAGGCCATCATCCGCTCTAAGGCAGGGATCAAAGATCCGGGCAAACCGATCGGATCGTTTCTGTTTTTAGGGCCGACCGGCGTGGGAAAGACAGAGCTTGCGAAAGCGCTTGCGGCCAGCCTGTTTGACGATGAGGCAAATATGGTGCGTCTCGATATGAGCGAATATATGGAGAAGTATTCTGTGTCCCGGCTGATCGGAGCGCCTCCGGGATATGTGGGGTATGACGAGGGCGGACAGCTCACCGAGGCCGTGCGGAGAAAACCGTACTCCGTCGTGCTCTTCGACGAAGTGGAGAAAGCCCATCCGGACGTTTTTAACGTGCTGCTCCAGGTGCTCGACGACGGACGGATCACCGATTCCCAGGGGCGCACGGTCGATTTTAAAAATACGATTATTATAATGACATCGAATCTCGGCTCTTCTTACCTGCTGGACGGGATCGACAACAAAGGGGAGATTCGTCCGGACTGTGAGAAAGCGGTGATGAACGAGCTGCGGGGCAGTTTCCGCCCCGAATTTTTAAACCGGCTGGATGAGACGATTTTGTTTAAGCCACTGACGAAGGATAACATCGGAAATATCATTACCCTTCTGATGAAAGATTTGAACCGACGCCTTGTGGAGCGGGAGATTTCGGTGGAACTGACGGAAGAAGCGGAGCGTTATATCGTGGAACATGGATATGACCCTGTCTATGGGGCACGGCCGCTGAAACGGTTTCTGCAGAAACATGTCGAGACACTCTCCGCAAAACTGATTCTGGCGGATAAGGTGCGGGCGAAGGATGTGATATTGATTGACAGGAACGGTGAGGTTCTGACTGCGGCAGTGAAAGAGCGGCAGTGATTGTGTATATAAAAGAGCGCAGAGACGGTAAAGTGAGCATGTCTTTGCGCTCTTTTGCATGCGGCCATATCTGTATTTATTTTATCAGAAAAGGTTGTTTTTTGCCGTGTGGATTGTTTATAATGGAAAAAACAGGAGGAGATCACAGATATGGCTTTTGCGCATTTGCATGTACACACGGAATACAGCCTTCTCGACGGTTCGAATAAAATAAAAGAATATGTAGCCAGGGTGAAAGAACTGGGCATGGACAGCGCGGCGATCACGGATCACGGTGTGATGTACGGTGTCATTGATTTTTATAAGGAGGCAAAGGCAGCCGGAATCAATCCGATTCTGGGCTGCGAAGTCTATGTGGCGCCAAATTCCAGGTTTGACAGGGAAGTGACGCACGGGGAGGACCGGTATTATCATCTGGTTCTGCTGGCGGAAAATAACCAGGGATACCAGAATCTGATGAAAATTGTCTCAAAGGGATTTGTGGACGGCTATTACTACCGGCCCCGGGTGGATATGGAAGTGCTCAATGCGTACCATGAAGGAATCATTGCGCTGAGCGCCTGCCTGGCAGGCGAGGTGCAGCGATATCTGGTGCGCGGGCTGTATGAGGAAGCGAAAAAGGTGGCTGTCCGGTATGAGGCGTGCTTTGGCAAAGGTAATTTTTTTCTCGAGCTGCAGGATCACGGGATCGCAGAACAAAAAACGGTGAACGCCGGTCTGCTGCGTATGAGCCAGGAGACCGGGATCGACCTGGTGGCCACGAACGACGTGCACTACACATATGCGCAGGACTGGGAGGCGCACGACATTCTTCTTTGTATCCAGACGGGAAAAAAGCTTTCCGACGAGAACCGGATGCGCTATGAGGGCGGACAGTATTATGTAAAATCCGAGGAAGAGATGCGGGAGCTGTTCCCGTATGCCCTTAAGGCTCTGGAGAATACGCAGAAAATCGCGGACCGCTGCCGGGTGGAAATCCGGTTTGGCGAACCGAAGCTGCCTCATTTTGACGTCCCGCAGGGGTATGACGCCTGGACGTATCTGAATAAAATCTGCCATGACGGGCTGATTGTCAGATATCCCGATACGTATGAGACGCTGCAGCCCCGGCTTGACTATGAGCTTGGCGTGATCCGGAATATGGGCTATGTCGATTATTTTCTGATCGTCTGGGATTTTATCAATTTTGCGCGCACGCACGGGATTCCGGTCGGACCGGGGCGCGGGAGTGCGGCGGGAAGCCTTGTCGCCTATACGACGGGGATTACGAATATTGACCCGATCCGCTATGGCCTGCTGTTTGAACGTTTTTTAAACCCGGAGCGTGTCACCATGCCGGATATCGATATCGACTTCTGCTTTGAGCGGCGCGGGGAAGTGATCGATTATGTGGTGGACAAGTATGGGAAGGATTGTGTGACACAGATAGTGACGTTTGGAACGCTGGCTGCCCGCGGCGTGATCCGGGATGTGGGCCGCGTGATGGATTTGCCATACAATTTTTGCGACTCCATTGCGAAAAATGTTCCGAACGAGCTGGGGATCACGATTGATAAGGCGCTGAAGATGAATCCGGAGCTGCGCACAATGTATGAGTCGGACGAGACCGTGAAAAATCTGATCGATATGGCCAGGCGGCTGGAGGGGCTGCCGCGCCATACTTCGATGCACGCGGCCGGCGTGGTGATTTCCCAGAAGTCGATGGACGAGTATGTGCCGCTCTCCCGGGCTTCGGACGGCACGATCACGACACAGTTTGTCATGACCACGATCGAGGAGCTCGGGCTTTTGAAGATGGATTTTCTGGGACTCCGCACGCTGACGGTGATCCGGGATACGGTCGATCTGATCCGGGAAAATCACGGGACTGTGATCGATATTGACGCGGTCGATTACAATGACAGGAAAGTACTCGATTCTATCGGGACGGGAAAGTGCGACGGGATATTCCAGCTTGAAAGCGCCGGTATGAAAAACTTTATGAAAGAATTAAAGCCGCACAGCCTGGAGGATGTGATTGCCGGAATTTCACTTTACCGTCCCGGTCCCATGGATTTTATCCCCAAATATATCAGGGGGAAGAATGAGCAGGGGAGCATTACGTATGTCTGCAGGGAACTGGAACCGATTTTAGAGCCCACATACGGCTGCATCGTATATCAGGAGCAGGTCATGCAGATCGTGCAGAATCTGGCCGGTTATACGATGGGACAGGCGGACAATATCCGCCGCGCGATGAGTAAAAAAAAGCAGTATGTGATCGACGCGGAGCGGCATAATTTTGTCTACGGAGACGAGGAGCAGGGGATCAAGGGCTGTATAAAGGCAGGAATCGGGGAAAAAGCGGCAAACGAGATTTACGATTCGATGGTCGATTTTGCCAAGTACGCGTTTAACAAGTCGCATGCGGCTGCTTATGCCGTGGTTGCATATCAGACGGCATATCTGAAATACTATTATCCGGTAGAGTTTATGGCGGCGCTGATGACGTCTGTCATAGATAATTCGCGTAAGGTTTCAGAATATATTTATTCCTGCCGGCAGATGGACATAAAAGTGCTGCCGCCGGACATCAACGAGGGCAGCGGCCGTTTTACTTCGACAGGAGGCGATATCCGCTATGGAATGTATGCGATCAAGAGCATCGGCCGTCCGGTGGTGGATGCGATTGCAGACGAGCGGAGCGTGAACGGCAGATACCATACGCTGCAGAGTTTTATCGAGCGCGTGGCGAATCATGAGGTGAACAGGCGCGCCGTGGAAAATCTGATTAAGGCGGGGGCATGCGACGGGCTTGACGGAAACCGCCAGCAGATGCTCCTGCTCTGCGGGCCGCTGATTGACGGGCTCAATCAGGAGCGGAAAAAAACGATGGCCGGGCAGATGAGCCTGTTTGACTTTGTCTCTGCGGAGGAAAAGCGGGCGTACGAGCTTCGATATCCGGATGTGCCTGAGTTTGATAAGGAGATAAAGCTGGGATTTGAAAAGGAGGTTCTTGGCATTTATTTAAGCGGTCACCCGCTGGAGGAATATGAGGCGCGCTGGAGAAAAAACATCACCGCTGTCACCACAGATTTTCTGGTCGACGAGGAGACGGGGCAGGCGAAGCTTGAGGATAACCAGACAGCCACGATCGGTGGGATGATCACGGGAAAGACGATCAAATATACGAAGAAAAATCAGACGATGGCATTTATAACGATCGAGGATCTGTTCGGAACGGTAGAAGTGATCGTATTCCCGCGGGATTATGAAAAATATCACACGCTGCTTGGGGATGATGAAAAGATTTTTATCAGAGGGCATGCTGCGATCGAAGAGGACAAAGACGGCAGGCTGATCTGTGAACGCATTTATTCTTTTTCCGAGGCTAAGCAGGAGCTGTGGCTTCAGTTTGAGACGAAAGAAGCGTTTGAAGAGCGGGAGCAGGAACTGTACCGGAGGCTGTGCGACTCGGACGGGTCAGATCCGGTTGTCATCTATATTTCGTCGATCAAGGCCATGAAGCGGCTGGGCGAAAATCACAGCATCCGGATTGACCGGGAACTCGTGAACAATTTAACGAACTTTTTAGGCAAAAACAATGTAAAAGTTGTAGAAAAGAGCATTGAAAAGCGGGCATAAAGAGATTAAAATGGAAAAGAAATCTAACGGGCATACTTTTTGAGGAGGGAATTTATATATGGCAAAAGAAATCAATACGATTGGCGTGCTGACCAGCGGCGGCGACGCTCCGGGTATGAATGCCGCAATCCGTGCAGTTGTTCGTGAGGCCATTGCAAAGGGAAGAAAAGTAAAGGGAATCAAGCGCGGGTACGCGGGTCTGCTGCAGGAGGAGATCGTCGATATGGACGCCAAGTCCGTGTCGGATATCATTCAGAGGGGCGGGACGATTCTGCAGACGGCGCGCTGTTCGGAGTTCAGGACGGAAGAAGGCCAGAGGAAGGGGGCCGAGATCTGTCATAAACATGGCATCGACGGCGTGATTGTGATCGGCGGCGACGGCTCTTTTAAGGGGGCGCAGAAGCTGGCGAACTACGGTGTCAACACAATCGGACTTCCGGGAACGATTGACCTTGATATCGCCTGTACGGAGTATACGATCGGGTTTGACACGGCGGTGAATACGGCGATGGAGGCCATCGACAAGGTGCGCGACACGTCCACCTCCCATGAGCGCTGCAGCATTATCGAGGTGATGGGCCGCGGTGCGGGGTATATTGCGCTCTGGTGTGGTATCGCAAACGGCGCCGAGGATATTCTTTTGCCAGAACGGTATGATTATGACGAGCAGAAGATTGCGAATCATATCATTGAGAATCGAAAACGTGGAAAGCAGCATCACATTATTGTGAATGCGGAGGGGATCGGGCATTCTGCGAGCATGGCGAAGCGCATTGAGGCTGCGACCGGCGTTGAAACGCGCGCGACAATTTTAGGTCATATGCAGCGTGGCGGAAGCCCGACCTGCAAGGACCGTGTTTACGCGTCCACAATGGGCGCCATTGCGGTGGATCTGCTCTGTGAGGGCAAGACGAACCGGATCGTCGGATACCTGAACGGACATTTCTCGGATTACGATATCGACGAGGCGCTCGCGATGGAGAAACATATCTGGGATTATCAGTATGAGATCAGCCGGAATCTTTCTTTATAATTATTTCTGATCTGTCTGACAGGAACTCCACGGATTCTGGTTCGTGGAGTTTTCTGATAATGGAAGTATTTTTTGGAGGAAGCATATGATTACGAGCAGGCAGAACCAGCAGATGAAGCGGATTATGCTTCTGGAGAAGAAGGCGGGAGCCAGAAGGGAGCAGGGGCTTTTTGTCGCAGAGGGAAAAAAGATGTTTTCCGAGGCGCCGCGGGACTGGCTGCGCGGCGTATATGTCTCAGAGCGTTTTTTGAGGGATCCCGGCGCCGGAAAAATGCTTTCCGGTGTGGAATATGAGGTTGTCGCGGATACGGTGTTTGAACAGATTTCGGATACCGTCACCCCGCAGGGGATTATAAGCCTTGTACAGATGCCCCGATATCAGCTCTCCGGGCTGTTAAGAGGCGAACGGACGCATCTTCTGATTCTTGAAGGGATTCAGGATCCGGGAAATCTGGGTACGATGCTGCGCACGGCGGAAGGGGCAGGTGTCACAGGTGTTATCGTAAACCGCACGACGGCGGATTTATTTGCGCCGAAGACGATCCGCTCTACGATGGGAAGCATCTATCGTATGCCTTATTTTATCGCGGAGAACCTTGCGGAGACTGTCCGGAAGATCAAGGAACAGGGGGTGCGCATATTTGCGGCACACCTTTCGGGGGAAAGGCAGTATGACAGGGCGGATTACACGAAAGCGACGGCTTTTCTGATCGGCAGCGAGGGGAGCGGACTTTCGGAAGAGATTTCGGCACTCTCCGACGAGCGGCTGCGGATTCCGATGGAGGGCGCTGTGGAATCATTGAACGCGGCCGTGTCGGCGGCACTTCTGATGTATGAGGCAAAGCGGCAGAGGGACAGGAGCAGCAGTCCGGAGAGGAGCTTATGAGAATCTGGTTTAAAATGATGAAAGAAAACCGTCTTGTGCGGGATCAGATGATTGTCGATGCGTCGGATGAGACGCGGACACACAAGATTTTCGGAGCGCTGGAGAAGGTGTGCTACGAGTTTGATCTTGAGCAGCCGATCTGGCTGGATTCGAATGTAAATGAGTTTAAGCGCCACGCAAAAACCCGTTTTTTGCAGGATAATTTTATTGAGCATCTTTCCTTTGACTATCTGGAGATGCAGGTGATTGAGGAAGATTAAAAAAGGATAAAAATAGGAAAAAAGTGCGAAACTTTTTCAAATAGCTGTCCCATAGATCCTGAAAGTATGTTATACTATCCATATACGGGGATTTTTGTTTGGAGGGATCGCGATGGACAGGCCGCTTACATTTAGTGATGGCGTAGACAGCTGGAATACGATTATTTTTTTATACAGGTCAGCGTTGAAAGAGGTTGGGACAAAGGTTGAGATATTAAACGATGAATTTCAGCAGGTTCATCGGTATAATCCGATTGAATATATCAAATCCAGAATAAAAACGCCGGAAAGTATTGTGAAGAAATTAAAAAGGCACGGTTATGAGTCTTCGATTGACAATATGGTCAGTTATGTAAATGATATCGCGGGGATCCGTATTGTCTGCTCTTTTACCTCCGATATCTACAGGCTTGCAGAGATGATCGGCAGACAGAATGATCTGACGGTCATCTCGGTAAAGGATTATATCAGGCATCCGAAAGAGAGTGGATACAAGAGCTACCATATGCTTGTGACGGTTCCGATTTTTCTGACGGACCGGATTATCGACACGAAGGTGGAGATTCAGATACGGACGATGGCGATGGACTTCTGGGCGAGTCTGGAGCACAAGATTTATTACAAATTCGAGGGGAACGCACCGGAGTACATCAGCCGGGATTTAAGAGAATGTTCCGGTATTGTCTCAATGCTGGACGCCAAGATGCTGCAGCTGAACGAGGCGATCCTTGAGGCCAGGGCGGCGCAGAATGGTGCGGCGGAGACAAGAAAATAGCAGACATGCGTCTGCTATTTTTTGTGTATACAGGAATCGGGAGGAAAAGGCCTGCAGGTGTTGTATCTGTTTTTACCGCCGTATGGGCCGTGAGAGCGCGTTAAACCATGTCTGCGGCAGGGAAAATCCGAAGATAATGCCGAGCACAATGGCGCCGGCAACCTTGATCGTTTCCATGCCGGAGGCGGAGCAGAGATCCATTTTGTTCATTATAAAGTAGTAAGACATATAATAAATCCCGGCGCCGGGAACCAGGGGAAAGATGCCGGCGATCAGATAGACCGTGACCGGATTTTTTCGCAGGGAGGCGATGATGCGGGAAAGGACGGTCAGCGCAAACGAGGCTGCGAGATTGGCGACCGGTTTTCCGGCACCCCCGTTCAGGCAGGATAAGTAGACAAACCAGCCGACGGCGCCCGTCAGCCCGCAGAAAATCAGTTCCTTCCTGGGGGCGGTAAAGAGGATGGCGAAGGAAACCGTCGCCGCCATACAGATCAGAAGCTGCTGAATCATTACAGGAAAACACCTCCTATGTCAAGAGTGGAGCGGTAAATCGTAATCACGGCGCCCACGCCCACGGCGATACAGAATGCGGTGAGGACCGCATCGATCATGTGGATAGCGCCGGAGAGATAATCGCCGTTGAAGAAATCACGGATAGAGGTTGTAAGAGCGATTCCCGGGACCAGCGGCATAATGGAACCGATGATAATTTTATCGTACTGGAGCGTTTTCCACAGAGAGTAGAAAAACAGCGCCAGCAGTGTCACGCCTGCACTGCCGAAAATGTTGGTGATAAACTTGGACGCTTTGCGCCGCGCGAGAAAAAGGAGTAAGATCTGTAACAGCATTCCGATCAGAAATGCACATAAGGTGTCAGAGACGTTTCCTCCGTACAGATAACCAAAGCCGGCGCTTCCGATCCCGCAGAAAAGGCACTGGATGAGATTGTGGTTGTATGGGATTGTCCTGCAGTCATCCAGGTGGACCCATGCGTCCTGCAGGGAACAGTCGTGGGCGCAGATTTCACGGGACAGTTCGTTGAGCGCGGCGATGCGCCCGAGATGTGTCCTGCCGAGGGGCACATGGCGCACCATGCTGCAGGCGTCGTCGCGGTCTTCGTTTGCGCTGGCAAAAATGCCGTTTGAGAGGACGTAGACGTCATAATTTTCAATTTCGTATGCATCCAGAATGTGCATCACGGTGTCTTCGACGCGGTAAACTTCCGCGCCGTTTCGGAGCAGCGCATCGCCCATCTCGACGGCGAGCGCCAGTATTTCTTTTGTCACAGCCATCTGGTTGTCACCGGCCTTTCTACAGATTCTGTTTTGAACACAGCTGCCATTTCCGGAGCTCTGTGTCCGTATGAATGCAGATGCCGCAACGCGGCCGCTTCTGAATATATATATCAAAAAATAACATGTTTTCCTGCAAATTGCAATCTGATACATAATATTTGTAAAAACAGAAATAATAATGCATGAAACGAAGCTGTAAACAGGGCAAAAGAAAGGAGAAAGCGATGAACTGCAGGAAATACAGGGCCTGTCTGGCGGGGGTAATTGTAATTGCGCTTGTGGCCGGACTGCTTATTTTTGTAAAAAATATGAGACAGGCTGAGATCCCGGAGGACGGGACGCTGGTGGAGCATGTCGAGGATGAGAAAACGGATGGAGACGGTACTGTGGCATGGGCGTGAAAAGCGAAACGTTATATTTGAAGATTGACCAGAATACGATCGTGACGGACCGCCATGTGACACTTTCCGACATCGCGAAAATGGAGTGCGCCGATCCGGCCATCGTGCGCCGGTTAAGGCAGAAAAAAATCTATACGTTTCAGGATGCGATGGACACAAAGAAACAGAAAAATGTGATGAAGGTTTTTTCCGTGCTGAAAATGATTGAGCTGATTCACGAGGAATATCCGGATGTGAATGTGTCTAACGAGGGCGAGAGTGACTTTATTATAGAGTATGTTCCGGATCCGAAAAAGCCCAGATGGCTCAATGTCATAAAGTCAATTGTGCTCTGTGTGATTACTTTTTTCGGAGCGGCGTTTACGATTATGACGTTTAACAATGATGTCGGTGTTCCGGATGTGTTTTCCAAGCTGTATCTGCAGGTTATCGGCACGCCCTCCGATGGGGTGACGGAGCTGGAATTCTGTTACAGCATCGGGCTCGCTCTCGGTATCACGGTGTTTTTTAATCATGTGGGGCATAAAAAGATTACGCCGGACCCGACGCCGATTCAGGTGGAGATGCGCAAGTATGAGCAGGACATCGACACAACATTTATCGAGAACGCGGAGAGAAAGGGACACAGCATTGATGTTAATTAAGCATATTTTTTTGGGATTTCTGGGAATTGCGTCCGGATTTGTGGTGTCGGCGGGTACATTTGCATTTCTGATTGTGATCGGTGTGGTGCCGCGGATGATCGGAAAGTGCAACCGTGCCGCAGAGACAATGCACTTTGAAAACGCGATTATTCTCGGAGGAATCCTGGGCAATATCGCATCTGTTTTTTTGCAGCTAAGGTTTCCGTTCGGACCGTTGTTTCTCTGCGCGTACGGGCTGTCTGCAGGGATTTTTGTCGGGTGTATCGCGGTTGCGCTGGCGGAGATACTCAATACGTTTCCGATCGTGTTTCGCAGGATCGGGCTTAAGGAAGGGCTTACGTTTATGATGTTTGCCATGGCGTTTGGAAAGATGGCAGGGTCATTCTATTATTTTCTGTATCACATCGGCTGATGGAACGGAGGGGAAAATGGACGAAAAGAAAGAGCGTCTGAATAAAAAGTATAATGAGTACGTAAAGCAGGTGACGCCGACACATAATCTGTGGCTGAATATGGCAAAGGCATTTGTGACGGGGGGAATAATCTGCTGTATCGGGCAGTTTATCTTAAACACCTGTCTGGGCTATGGCATGGACAAGGATACGGCGGGGAGCTGGTGCAGTCTTCTTCTGGTACTGCTGTCCGTGATTCTGACCGGGTTTAATATTTATCCGTCGATTGCAAACTGGGGAGGCGCGGGGGCGCTGGTGCCAATCACCGGATTTGCCAACGGGGTCGCAGCTCCTGCGATCGAATTTCAGAAAGAAGGTCAGGTGTTTGGAATCGGGTGCAAGATCTTTACGATTGCCGGGCCTGTAATATTGTATGGGATATTTTCCAGCTGGGTGCTGGGGCTGGGGTACTGGGCCGGGAAGATGCTGGGTATCTTCTGAAACGAATTGAAAAAAGCGGGCTGACGGATGAGTGATATGATACCTCCTAAGTAGACAAGGTAAATAACCAAAATCTACTTAGGAG